>NZ_AP024896.1:1250156-1562695 GCF_024347055.1 Vibrio porteresiae DSM 19223 | reverse complement strand
ATCAATTGTCACCTTGCGAGTGGAAAAATCGGTTATGCAGGCTGTGGTCCGTTTTCGGTGACAGGGCAGCCTAATGCGATGGGCGGACGAGAAGTGGGTGCATTAGCCAGCACCCTTGCGGCGCATATGGAGTTTGATCAGCCGCAAGAGATGGCGGCGATTCGCGAATTTTGGCACACCGACTCGCTCGCCAGCAAACCGGGACTCAAAGCAGTGGATATGTTTGATGCGCTGGCGGTAGGCAAAATCAAAGCGATTTGGATTATGGCGACCAATCCGGTAGTGAGTTTACCGAACAGCGACAAAATCCAAGCTGCACTTGAGAATTGCCAATTTGTAGTGGTATCCGACTGCATTGCCGATACCGCCACCACGCGCTGTGCTGATTTACTGTTACCTGCCCAAGGTTGGAGTGAAAAATCCGGCACCGTCACTAACTCTGAGCGCCGTATCTCGAGACAACGAAAATTGCTCGCCAGTCCAGGGCAAGCGAAACCCGATTGGTGGATCGTCAGCCAAGTGGCTCAGCGCATGGGATTTAAAGAGCAGTTCGATTATCACCACGAAGGGGAAGTGTTTCGCGAATATGCAGCGATGACGGGGCTGAATCAGCATGTGAAACCACGGGATTTGAACTTGATTGGTTTGGCTAAACTGACCGATCAAGAGTATCACCACTTGATGCCACAGCAGTGGCCCGTGCTCGAGTATCAATCTGAGTTAGTTAATCAGCGCCTTTTTACCGATAAGCAGTTTTATACCGCTAATGGCAAAGCGAATTTTTTAGCGGTGAGTCATCGAATGCCTCAACGGCAGATCTCAGCGCAATATCCGTTGTTGCTCAATACTGGACGTACAAGGGATCACTGGCACACCATGACACGTACCGGATTATCAACGCGCTTAGCCTCGTTTCACTGCGATCCTTACTTTATGATCCATCCAGATACCGCGCAGCAATATCAGCTCAATGACGGGCACATTGCGACAGTGAGCAATCAGCAAGGTAAAGTGCGGGCTAAGGTGATGTTTAACGATGGGATGAAACGTGGTGAGCTTTTTATGCCAATTCATTGGAATGAATTAACCGCTGCGGATGCCAAACCTTGCAGCTTAGTTGACCCACGAGTTGATGCCTATTCGGGACAACCGGAATTTAAATGTACCCCAGTGGAGATTGCTCCAGAGCCAACGCCCAATTCGGTAGTGGTTGCCACTGAAAATCCGCTTACGCTTGGCCGCAGTGATTATTGGTCGCGACAAAAAATCGCTGGGGGATATCTCTACTATATCCGCAGTGGGCGAGAAGTTGCGCAGATATTATCCGAGTTACCTAAGCAGGAAGGAGACGAGGTCAGTTACCGTTCTGGCTCTTGGCATTTCAAAGCCACGCGGCAAGGTGCAAAAACAGTGCGGTTAGTGGTGGTGAGTACCGTTGCCAACTTTACGTCTGAACACGTTTCCGATGTGGCAGAGCTGTTTGCACAGACGGAAGAGGTCATGTCGACTCAGCAGCGCTTTTATTGGTTAGAACAACGTTGGTAGTTTTTTCGTTATCATAATGATTTATATTGATATTTTTCGACATATTTAAAGGTATGTCGTAGGCTATCAATGATAAAAGTGACAAGATTAAGATGAAATATCCTCGGAAGGGCTGAAGATTAGAAAAAAAACTGCTACTATGTCACAAATTTGAAAGTTGGCTAATGCCAACTTTTTTCGTGTTTATCACGCTGTTTATGTAAAACGAACTTAGGATTTCTTGTGCTCTCAACTGCAAACATCACAATGCAATTTGGCGATAAGCCATTGTTTGAAAACATTTCCGTTAAATTTGGTAATGGTAACCGCTATGGTCTTATCGGTGCGAACGGCTGTGGCAAATCGACCTTTATGAAGATTCTAGGTTCTGAACTTGAACCTTCTGGCGGTATCGTTATGGCGGATCCAAATGAGCGTATGGCGAAGTTGGGTCAGGACCAATTTGCGTTTGAAGCGCATTCGGTTATCGATACCGTTATTATGGGTCACAAAGAGTTGTGGGCAGTAAAAGAAGAGCGCGACCGCATCTATGCATTGCCAGAAATGTCTGATGAAGACGGTATGCGTGTTGGCGATCTAGAGACCGAATTCATGGAGATGGACGGTTACTCAGCTGAAGCTCGTGCGGGCGAATTGCTGTTAGGTCTTGGTATCGAAGAGTCTTACCACTACGGTTTGATGAGCGAAATCGCTCCTGGTCTAAAACTGCGTGTGTTGTTGGCTCAGGTTCTGTTCGCTGAACCTGACATCATGCTACTTGACGAACCAACCAACAACTTGGACATGAGCACCATCGCATGGTTGGAGCAAACGCTATTGGCGCGTAACTGCACCATGATCATCATTTCCCACGACCGCCACTTCCTAAACACGGTATGTACACATATGGCGGACTTGGATTACGGTGAGCTACGTATGTTCACTGGTAATTACGACGAATACATGATTGCAGCAGAGCAAGCTCGTGAACGTCTCCAAGCGGACAACGCGAAGAAGAAAGCACAAATTGCTGAACTAAAAACGTTCGTAAGCCGCTTCTCTGCTAACGCATCAAAAGCAAAACAAGCAACTTCTCGTCAAAAACTGATTGATAAGATTCAGATTGATGAAGTGAAACCGTCAAGCCGTCAATCGCCATTTATCCGTTTTGACCAAGCGAAAGAGCTTTACCGTAACGCACTTGAAGTGACCGAAATGAAACAAGGTTACGACGACAACATCTTGTTCAACAACGTGAACATGATGGTTGAAGTGGGTGAGCGTATTGCGATCATCGGTGAGAACGGTATCGGTAAATCAACCATGCTAAATACGCTAGCGGGTGCGATGGAACCAATGCACGGTGAAATCAAATGGTCTGAGAACAGCAACATCGGTTACTACGCTCAAGACCATGCGCATGAATTTGCGGAAGATTTGAGTCTACTGGACTGGATGGGTCAGTGGAAGAAAGAAGGTGACGATGAGCAAGTGGTGCGCGGCATCCTAGGTCGTATGCTGTTCTCACAAAACGACATTAAGAAATCAGTAAAAGTGATTTCTGGTGGTGAGCAAGGTCGTATGCTGTTTGGTAAGTTGATTATGCAACAACCAAACATCCTATTGATGGACGAACCAACCAACCACATGGATATGGAATCGATCGAAGCATTGAACTTGGCGCTTGAGAACTACAAAGGCACCTTGATGTTTGTTTCTCACGACCGTCAGTTCGTATCGTCTATTGCGACGCGTATCATCGAAATCAGTAAAGAAGGCGTTAACGACTTCCACGGCACTTACGATGAGTACCTAGCGAAAAAAGGCCTATAGTGGCTTAAGCAAGGCTCGATTAACGAAGAAAGGCGGCTTATAAAGTCGCCTTTTTTATTTGTGAAAAATTCCCTTTTCCTATTCCTTTCCTAGCTTCACAAACCGTTTAACTGGCGGGAGCAAGAGCGCCTGATTCTCTCAACTGCTTGATGTCTTTTACCGGTGGCGCGCCAAAAAGACGGCTGTACTCGCGGCTAAATTGCGATGGGCTTTCGTAACCCACTTTAAAGGTTGTGGCGAGCGCATCTAGATTTTCTGTGAGCATCAAACGACGCGCTTCATTTAAACGCAGTTTCTTTTGAAATTGCAGCGGCGTCATTGAGGTGATGGAACGAAAGTGGTTATAAAACGCTGACTTACTCATTCCCGCATAAGAGGCAAGATCACTCACGTTCAGCGGTGAGATGTAGTTACGTTTGATCCACTCAATCGCACGAGAAATATGGTGTGTGTGGCTACCATTGGTCACCAGTTGATGTAAGCGCTTCCCTTGTTCTGTGGTCAGTAATCGAAAGAAAATTTCCCGTTTGATCATCGGCGCGAGAATTGCAATGTTATGCGGCTCTTCAAGTAAATCCACTAAGCGCACGAACGCATCCAATAGGGGCTCAGTTAATGAACCAATGCCAATCCCTTTCTCTAGGGTGCTCGAATTGGCGTAATTCATTTCTGTATCGACCATGAGCTGCGAAATCTCTTGCAGGTCCAATTCTAAGATCAATCCCAAATAAGGTTTCTCTGGTGAGGCTTCGATGATGTTGGCTATCACGGGTAAGTTAACCGATGAAATCAGAAAATGATTGGCGTCATACACATAATGCTCATCGCCCAATACCACCTGCTTTTTACCCTGAGCAATAAGACAAATGCTTGCGTTGTGGGTGTAGCTAGTGGGTAAGGTTGTTGAGTCCCAGCAGGTTAAAGTTAGGCCTGAGATTTTGGTTTCAGTGTGATTTCTACCACCGCTCCATTTGGCTAAACATTCCGCCAGTTTGGTTGAGGTTGCGATTGAAACTTGCTCAGTTCTATCAGAGTTATTTGAGGTCATGATTCCACCGTATATCAGTAGGCTGACGAAGCCTTGATCCTATCATTGTTTAGCAATAAAGGAATATTAGGCAATTTGTAAGTAAGTGTGACTTAAGCAAATTATTAGAATTTGTCATAGATAACACCTCGAAATCATTGAGTTTGTTGCTGGATTGATGAGCTATTTCACTTAAATCAATGAGTTTTTATCACTAATTAATCCTAGCGAACTACGGGATAATGAGCAATCACAGTGAGAGTGAATTGGATTTTTAGGCAATGAATCGAGCCAATCAGGCTACCGTTATCGCTTTTTAAACGGCTAGAGTAATGCCTATTGTGTTGCTCACCCAAAACTGACGCGCTTTGTTGTCGGTTTGGCGAGCATTTTAGGCAGTTACCGTCGTTTAAAAGGAGATTCTAATGAAATCATTCATGTTGGTAAGAAGGACCCTCACTGTCGTATTACTCATGCTCATCGGACTAACGGAGACATATGCCATGTCAGAATCAGCCTTAAATAAAAGACAAATCGCCATCATTCCAATCGCTGCCCAGACAGCCAGCGGCGACATTGATGGACTCAAAGTCAGCTTAAATAAAGGACTGGATGCGGGGTTAACCGTTAATGAAATCAAAGAGATTTTGGTTCAAATGTACGCTTACACTGGTTTTCCGCGCAGCCTTAACGGTCTAGGCGCTTTCATGGGCGTACTACAAGAACGTAAAGAAAAAGGCATTAAAGACGAAATCGGTAAAGAAGCATCTGCTCTACCCGCCGATTACGACAGCTTACAAGACGGTACGGCTAACCAAACACAATTGATTGGTGTGGAAGTCAAAGGCCCACTATTTGACTTCGCTCCAGCGATTGACCAATACCTTAAAGCCCATTTATTTGGCGATATTTTTGCTCGTGATGTACTTAGCTGGCAAGACCGCGAACTTGCGACCATTGCCGCTCTTGCAAACCTGAAAGGAGCAGGCAGTCAGCTAGGCTCACACTACGCCATCAGTATGCACAATGGGTTAACTGAACCTCAAATTCGTGCTTTCATCGAAGTGTTGCGTCAAACCATTGATGAGCAGACTGCAACCGATGCTGCGCAAGTGTTTGACCAAGTTCTCGCAGCTCGTCGCTGATCTTAAAAACGCTGCGTGCAATACGCAGCGCTTTCACTCTGTTCGTTTCAATTTGCGCCCTAGGGCGATCCTGTTTGCTAGCACAGCACATTCATCATAAGCATTGAGAACTTTTCAGTGCTTTAGCTCGTTATGGGCAATAACAACTCAAGAGGACACTTTCCCAATGACCGCTACGACGTTGGAAAAACAATTAATAAAAGAGACCTTTTTTGAAGGTGAGCGCCCATTATTTGCGTGTGAAAACACCACGTTGGAAAAAGTTCGTTTTTATCCAGGGGAGTCTGCGCTCAAGCATTCCAAACACATGATCGCCAAAGAGTGTGAGTTTATGGGTAAGTATCCATTTTGGCATAGCGATGATGTCGTACTTGAGAACAGTGTGTTTACCGTTTATGGCCGTGCGGCGATTTGGTACACCCAAAATATGGTGATGCGTCATTGCAAAGTTGAAGCGCCGAAAATGTTTCGTAAGGTGTCGCATCTTACGGTGGAAAATACCGTCTTCTCTTCTGCTGGCGAAACCCTGTGGTGGTGTGACCACGTGACCTTGAACACGGTGCAACTGAAAGGGGCTGATTACGTCTTTATGCATGGCGAACATATCGACATCAACGATATGAACCTACAAGGTAACTACTCATTCCAAGAAGCCAAAAATGTCGTGATTCGTAACTCTCATCTTGACTCAAAAGATGCCTTTTGGGAGTCGGAAAACGTGACGGTTTACGACAGTGTTATTGAAGGTGAATACCTTGGTTGGCACTCAAAAAATCTTCGGTTGGTGAATTGCACTATTCGCGGTGAACAACCTTTCTGTTATGCAGAGAATCTCATTTTGGAGAACTGCATCATGGGTGAAGATACTGAACTTGGGTTTGAATATTCCACCGTAGAAGCGGATATCCAGTCCCATGTGATGAGCATTAAAAATCCCAAAGGTGGCTATATCCGAGCACTTTCTGTCGGGGAGATCATCATTGATAAGCACTGCATTAATCCCGGTGCCTGCGTGATTGATGTTGTGGAGTAAATGGGATGACCGATTTTGACCAAGTGGCTTATTTTGACCAAGTCATAGAACGCAAGGGTAGCGGAAGTTATAAATGGGATTCTGTTGAGCAGGAGAATGCTTTGCCGATGTGGGTCGCTGATATGGATTTTGCTACTTCTCCCGCGATTGTTGAGGCATTAATGCGACGTGTTCAGCATGGCATTTTCGGTTACGCCAAAGTTCCAGACGTGTACTACCAAGAGTTGTTGAGTTGGTTTGCTCGTCGCTATGATTTTGCGATTGAGCGCGATTGGGTACTGTATACCTCAGGCGTTGTGCCTGCGGTTTCGGCAGCGATCAAAGCGTTGAGCATGTCAGGTAATGGCGTGATTGTGCAAACGCCAGTATACAACTGCTTTTTTAGCTCCATTCGGAATATGGGGTGCCAAGTAATTGAAAATACGTTGATTAACCGTGAAGGTTACTACGAAATCGATTTCGAAGATCTGGAGCAAAAAGCGCAAGATCCAAACAACACCGTATTGTTATTGTGTAACCCACATAACCCAGTGGGTCGGGTTTGGACAAAAGCAGAACTGCTACGTATTGGCGAAATCTGTTTTGCTCATGGCGTGAAAGTGATCAGCGATGAGATTCACTGCGATTTGGTGTTTCCTGGGCATAAGCATCAGCCTTTTGCTGATTTAGGCCCAGAATTTCTCAGCAATACAGTGACCTGTCATGCGCCAAGTAAATCATTCAATATTGCCGGATTGCAAATCGCTAACATCATTGTGCCAAATCCAGAGTTACGCTTACGTATTGATAAGGCACTGAATATTCATGAAGTGTGCGATGTGAACCCGTTTGGTATTGAGGCGTTGATCGCCGCTTATCGAGATAGTGAACGCTGGTTCGATGCGCTGCTTTGCTATCTTTATGGTAACTATCAATTTGTTGCTGAGTTTATTCAGCGGGAAATTCCAACGCTCAAGCTAACCAAACAAGAGGCGACCTATCTAGCGTGGATTGATTGTCGTGAGTTGGGACTGCCCGCCGAAAAATTGGTTGACCTTCTCGCGCAACATGCCCTGCTCATATTAAGCCCTGGAACCTTATTTGGTGACGCTGGCGAGGGGTTCCTGCGGTTGAATATGGCTTGTCCGCGTAGCGTCTTAGCCGAGGGATTACAGAGACTAAAAATGGGAGTCATGGCCTGTGAACAAATTTAGTCGCGATGATCGCCAAGTTTACCGGCTGAGTACGGCAAAAAAATGGTGGCGACGAACGTCGGGTTCCCTATTGTCACTGGCGTTTGCTTTTTCCATATCTGGTGTGTCGCTACCGATTAATGCGATGGACCATCACTTAGATTTAGAGAGTTCTACGATGAAAATTCGTTTTGTTTTTGACGATCAAACTATTCACGCAACGCTCGATGACACGCCTTCTACTCGTGCTTTCGTGCGTCAATTACCTTTGTCATTCGAATTGGAAGATTACGCAAGTACCGAAAAAATCGCCTATCTGCCAGAAAAGCTCACTCGTGAAGGTGCTCCTTCAGGTACATCAGCTCGCGCCGGTGATATCGCCTACTACGCGCCGTGGGGCAATCTGGTGATCTTTTATCGCGATTTTGGTCATGCGAATGGTTTGATTCATTTGGGAAAAATCGATGCGGGCTTGAAACGGTTTACGTCAGGCAAGTCGATGGAAGTGACGATTGAGCTAGATGACTAATTCACTAAGCGGCCTTAAAAACAAAAGGCAGCCGAGTAGTAACGGCTGCCAGTGCATTTTTATAACAGATGAATTTAGCTTTAACAGCTGAAACTAGCTCAGTTTTGGCATACCTGTGATGTAGCCGACCGCCGAACCATAACCCCCTTTGTAATTGGCCTTGATGTACGGGTCGAGAATGTCTTTCACTTTGTCATGTAGTGGGCTTTCCCAATCACCTGGGTGCTGAGCGTTACTCATGATGTAGGTCCAACCGTTGATTTCATCAACTGCGTGAAGCCCTGTCGATTCAGCACCTGCGGCACAAGAGATGATGCGCGACAATTCGCCAGTATCGACATGGTATGCCCACAAGAAGTTGTTGACATGGTTGCCACTGTCTTCACCGATAAAGAGTGTACGCAATTTTTCAGAGAACTTAATGTTATCTGGGTTTGCGATACGGTTTGCATTCGCGGTATTGCCAAGTGCATCTGCTTTTGCTAAGTCTTCACCTACTAGGTTATAAGGCACATGCATATGTGTGGAAACCCATTCACTGTCGATCGCGTGCCCATCCAAATCGCGTTGATTGCCTTTCAGTGTATGTTCATACACTGCGCCAGCTTTAGGGCCTTCAACATGAATATCGGTAGTACCATCGGTCATACTTTTGTAGATGTAAGACATAGCAGAGTAGGCTTTCTTATCGGCAATGTTCACTGTGGTGCCTTCCATTTTAGTAAAGCCAAGTGAAGCACCTTTCAGCGCAGCATAACGGTGCGTTTCAAGGAACGTTGCCGCCTTTTCCATTCCAGGTTTGAGTTTGACCCAGTTATCTTTGCCTGAGTAGCGAATGTGCGTAAAGCTGTTGTCATTCGGGTTCTTAGTACGAATATCCATGATATCGGCGGCTTTAATACCACCATCAATCAGTTTCTTGATCTCTTGACTGGTTGCGTGACCCAGTTTCATCCAATGGATATCGCCTGCACCTGGGCCCTTGCTTTCAGTCTGCTTCCATTTAGCGACATACAGAGTACCTGCTGATAAATTGCGCTTTTTATCTGCAATGAACATAAAAAGGCCGCCATTGGTCGCATCATCACCCATTAGTACCGTACGTTCATCAGGCATGACTTGGACTAACTCGTGAGAAATACGACCAAGGCAGTAATGCTTGGCAATACGGCCTGTGCCGTCTGGTTGTACAGTCACTTCTGGTAAATGACCGTAGTTATAAGGATTCGCGTGGTTTTCATCACCAAAAAGATGACGGCTAAAGCCTTTAAATTCAGCGTTGTTAAGATCAGATGCGTCAGGCTCATACTCTTCACTGGAAAGGTGTGTACCCCAAGGAGAGAGGCTTGCGCCACACGTAATCCATAAACCGCCCACCGATGAAGTGTCAACATTGCTGTATTTCACCAGCTTCAATTCGCCCGTCATTGGGTTTTGGTCTAACGTCAGCACTGCGATAGGAGATGGCAATTGACCATACATGTCCTCTTTCGCGCCGTTTTGCGTGGTGTATTCAAACTGCACCACGGCAAAAACTGGATTGCCATACACGCCATCTACTTGAGCGTTAGGAATGGTTAATAGGCTTGAACCATCTGGGCAGTCGGAGAAAAATTGACGATTGTTGGCGGTTGGGTCAAGAATCGGCTTGTTGTGGATATCGTAGTAGCCACCCGCAACGACGGTATTTCCTTTGCCATCTGGCACGCGATCGCCAGTGATAAAAAACGGTTGGTATGCCAATTTTACTTCGCGCGTTGAACCATCACTAAAGGTTAACTGCATTGCAGAGTCGATGGTTGTCTTTGCCATCGCCGCTGGGTTCGCCAGTGTTGGGGCATCCATAGAAATAAAACGTACGCTCTTTAGCGAGGCGTTGCTGTCGGAGGCAAAAGCCAATGAACTAACGCTGCTGCCAATCATGCCACTGGCAAGAGGCAATAGTGGTGCGCCAGCCAAAAATTGCAACATACGACGTCGTGTATTATCAGTCACTTGTGATGGTTGAGACATTGAGCACTTCCTTGAAAAATCAACTCGATAAGTTGGGAAAGATTGGCGCATTGATATGATTTAGTTGTATTTCTTTGCGCTAATCCAAAGTCATGCAGGACTGTAGCAACCGTTTATGACGGTTATCTTGCATCGTTGTTAAGCTTTGGTCACATTCGATGGCTCAACGTGGAAATCAACTGGGGATACAACGAACTGAGATCTCATTGATATTAGAGTTGCAGTACGCCTAATTCGCTTTGATAAGCCATTGATTTAAATGCCAAACATGGATATGTATTCCCTCCTTTGGGTAAGGAGGGCGAATGATACTGAGAGAATCCAAGTTATCTGCTAAATAGAGATTGTTCCAACTCATGCTTAATTGCGGTGAGGGCCTCGGCCACTAAAGCGTGGTCTTCTTCAGCACTTAATGCGGAGGTGGTAACAGTGCCGATAAGGCCACAGCCTTGAATTCGGATCGGGAAAGAGCCTCCGTGGCCGCAGTATTCTTGGTTATCGATGTGCGGCATTTCTTCAAAAACACGCTGTTTTGCTTGGTTATACAAGGCGATTTGGTAACTGCTTTTGTTGTAACGCAGTACGGCATTACGTTTGCGGCGCATCCAATCCAACTGATCGATACAGGTGCCTTGCATCGAATATTGAAACAGGGTTTGCCCAAATGCGTACACTTCAATAACAACCGTTTTATTGCGAGATTCTGCCAACTCTTTAATTTTTAATCCTAATTGCCAAGCAATGTCATTATTAAAAAGAGGCAGTTGCAACTGCTTCTCTTGTTCTATCACTTCATTTAACGTCATCATAACCCTTCATATTCACTTATTTATAATTGATATCCAGCAAGATACTAGCATAGTACGCATAAACGCTTAAGTGATTATCAAGTTTTGTTCAGTAAACGAAGGGTAAGAAGATAGGTTGAAGTATCTGTCAGGCTTGGGGGACAAAAAAGCCACCTCAAATAAGGTGGCTTAAGTAGGCGTTAATCGGTCTGAATATTAAGAAAAGAGACCAGATGAAAGGTAACGATCGCCACGGTCACAAACGATAGCGACTACAACTGAACCTGGATTTTGTTTAGCAATTTGTAGCGCTGCATAGACCGCACCACCTGAACTGATACCAGCACTAATGCCTTCAATACGAGCGAGTTCACGGGCAGTTTCTTTTGCGTCGGCTTCTTCCACATCAAGCACTTGGTCAACGCGAGCTGCATCAAAAATACCTGGTAGGTATTCCGCTGGCCAGCGGCGAATACCAGGGATAGAGCTGCCTTCTGCTGGTTGTAGACCAACAATTTGTACCGCTTCGCTTTGCGATTTTAAATATTTAGACACGCCCATGATAGTACCAGTGGTGCCCATACTAGAGACAAAGTGAGTGATCGTTCCTTCGGTTTGTTGCCAGATCTCTGGACCTGTCGTTTTGAAATGAGCGTCTGGGTTATCAGGGTTATTAAATTGGTCTAGCACTTTGCCTTTACCTTCTGCTTGCATTTGCAGAGCAAGGTCGCGTGCCACTTCCATCCCTTCAACGAGAATAAGCTCGGCCCCATAGGCTTTCATGGAATCAACACGTTCTTGAGTTGAGTTCGACGGCATGATCAGAATCATCTTGTAGCCTTTAATTGCCGCAGCCATCGCCAATGCAATACCCGTGTTACCGCTGGTGGCTTCGATGATGGTGTCACCTTGTTGAATTTCGCCTCTTGCTTCGGCTTGAAGAATCATATTCAGCGCTGGACGATCTTTTACTGAGCCTGCAGGGTTATTGCCTTCCAGTTTAACGAGTACAGTACTGGTTGGTTCGGTGTTCAATCGTTGCAGACGTACTAGTGGCGTATTGCCAACAAAAGATTCGATAGAGGGAAATTGTGCCACGTTGGGTTCCTTTATTCCGTTATTGGGGGAGGGATTTGAAAGCCAATGATAAAGCGGTCGATAGCCAGAGTACACCCTATCTTGTCCCTAGAGCTCAATTTCTCAAGTATTTCGGCAGTTGTGAATACAATTAATAAGCTGAAAATATTCCAAAAGGTTATATTGATTCATTTTATTATTACACCAATTTACCATAATCTATCTCCCTGTTATCGCACCACTTTACCGTGATCACGGAGTCATCATGAAAAGCCATTTTGCCAAATCTCTTTTAAGTGCAGTGTTACTTGCAGGAAGCATCACACCTGCCTTTGCTGCGGACCAAACGTTGCTTAACTCGTCTTACGATATTGCTCGTGAGCTATTTGCCAGTTATAACCCAGTGTTCCAAAAACATTGGCAAGAAAAGACCGGTAAAACAGTAGAAATCAAGCAGTCTCATGCTGGCTCTTCTGCTCAAGCGCGTTCGATTTTACAAGGCTTGCCAGCTGACGTGGTCACCTTTAACCAAGTGACTGACGTCCAAGTATTGGCTGATCGCGGTCATCTCATTCCTGCCAACTGGAAAGAACTGCTACCAAACAGTAGCTCACCATACTATTCCACCACGGCATTTTTGGTGCGCAAAGGTAACCCAAAACACATTCAAGACTGGGGTGATTTGGCACGTGATGACGTTTCTTCTGTCTTCCCTAACCCAAAAACTTCTGGGAATGGACGTTACACCTACCTTGCGGCATTAGGTTATGCACAAAAGACCTTTGGCAAAGAAAATATTGCTAAGCAAGACACCTATCTAAAAACCTTCTTAAAACATGTGGCTGTGTTTGATACCGGCGGTCGTGGCGCTACCACCTCTTTTGTTGAACGTGGAATTGGTGATGTACTGATTACCTTTGAATCAGAAGTAAACAATATTCGTAACCAATACGGTGTTGATCAATACGAAGTCGTCGTCCCTAAAACTTCAATTTTGGCTGAATTCCCAGTTGCAGTGGTTGAGCGTAATGCAAAACGTAATGGCACGTTGGATGTTGCGAAAGAATATCTTTCATACCTTTACAGTGAAGACGCACAGCGTTTGCTCGCCGGCTTTAACTATCGCGTGCACAACGACAAAGTGGTTAGCGAGTTTGCTGATCATTTCCCGAAAGTGGAATTAATGACGGTTGAGCAGATTGTGGGCAGTTGGGATAACGCGATGAAAACCGAATTTGCCAATGGTGGTCGCTTAGATCAATTGCAACGTCGTTAATCACTGTTTAGTGACTCTCCCACTGCTTGGTGGGGGAGTTTTAAGTATTTAGATTTAGAAAAGAGTGGTTATGAGTCAATCCCTTTCATCGGTTTCCCGCCCGAAAACTATGCGAGTGTTACCTGGCTTTGGTTTGAGCCTTGGGATTTCGCTACTATTTGTTAGCTTAATTTTACTGTTACCTATCACTGGCTTGATTGCCCAAACCAGTCAAATGACGTGGTCGGAATATTGGTTTGTGATTACCGATCCACGAGTCGTGGCCAGCTATAAAGTCACAGTATGGGGCGCACTGATCGCCTCGGTATTTAACGGGTTCTTCGGTTTGTTGCTGGCATGGGTGCTGGTGCGCTACGATTTCCCGGGTAAGCGTTTGTTGGACTCTCTCGTTGACTTACCTTTCGCTTTGCCAACGGCGGTGGCGGGGATTACGCTTGCGACCCTCTATTCCGCTAATGGCCCTTTAGGGCAGATGCTGGAAAGTATTGGCATTAAAGTCGCTTATACTCCGCTCGGCATTATTGTGGCCATGGCATTTACCAGTATTCCTTTTGTCGTTCGAACGGTTCAGCCAGTTCTTGAAGAATTGTCTATTGAGGAAGAAGAGGCGGGGATGACTCTCGGTGCTTCCGATTGGCAGGTATTTCGCCGTGTGATTTTCCCATCTTTGTGGCCTGCTTTGCTAGTGGGTGTTGCGCTGTCATTCACGCGTAGCCTTGGGGAATTTGGCGCGGTCATTTTCCTAGCGGGCAACATGCCTTATGTGAGTGAAATTACCTCATTGATGATTTTCGTTAAACTTCAAGAATTTGATTTTGCAGGCGCGAGTGCGATTGCTTCAGTTGTTCTAATGGCATCTTTGATTTTGCTGTTTTCTATTAACCTGTGGCAGGGTCGTTACCTGCGTCGTATCCACGGACGTTAGGAGCAAACGATGAAAACCTTTTCTGTGCAGCGTGTCGGCGATAGACCTATCGTCAAATGGAGTTTGATCGCGCTTGCTTTAGTGCTCTCATTTGTATTACTGCTTTTGCCATTGCTCAGCATTTTTCAGCACGCTTTTTCTAGTGGGCTCGGAGCCTATCTTGATAACTTATCTGATCCTGATACGCGTAAGGCCATTGGGTTAACGCTCTTGGTTGCCGTGCTAACTGTACCCGTTAACCTAGTGTTCGGGGTATTGCTTGCTTGGGCGGTAACTCGCTTTGAATTTGCGGGTCGTAAGGCGCTGATCACCTTAATTGATATTCCTTTCGCAGTTTCTCCCGTAGTGGCTGGTTTGCTCTATTTGCTACTTTACGGCAGTAGCGGTTGGCTAGGGGAGTGGATGTTTGAACACGATATCCAAATCATGTTTGCTTGGCCGGGCATTGTGTTAGTGACCGTATTTGTTACCTGTCCATTTGTCGCACGTGAATTGATTCCTCTGATGCAGCAACAAGGTCGCTCTGATGAAGAAGCTGCGGTGATTTTGGGTGCCTCATGGTGGCAGCTGTTTCGTAAAGTGACGTTACCCAATATTAAATGGGCATTGATTTATGGTGTGATTCTCACTAATGCTCGTGCTGTTGGTGAGTTCGGTGCAGTTTCTGTGGTCTCTGGTCATATTCGCGGTGAGACCAATACGTTGCCACTGCATGTCCAACTGCTCTATGAGGATTATCAGTCCGAAGCAGCCTTTGCCAGTGCATCACTGCTGGCCTTTATTGCCTTAATTACCTTAGGTTTAAAAACCTTTGTTGAATGGCGTCAACAGCGCGCCAAACTTGTCGATAACGAAAATTAAGTAGTGGCACCATGAGTATTTCAATTAATAATCTTTCAAAAACATTCGGCCAGTTTCAGGCGCTAACACCGTTGTCGCTCGATATTTATGACGGTGAAATGATTGGCTTATTGGGGCCATCCGGTTCAGGTAAAACGACGTTATTACGTATTATCGCCGGTCTTGAGCATGCTAATTCTGGCACCATTAAATTTGGCGACCGTGATGTGACTAATCTGCACGTTCGCGATCGCCGCGTGGGTTTTGTCTTCCAAAACTACGCACTGTTTCGTCATATGACCATAGAAGACAACGTAGCATTTGGGCTGCGTGTGATGGATCGTAAGCAGCGCCCAAGCAGTCAAGAGATTGATAAGCGCGTGGCGGAATTGCTGGACATTGTGCAGCTAAGCCACGTGGCAAAGCGCTATCCAGAGCAGCTCTCCGGTGGTCAAAAGCAGCGTATTTCGCTGGCCCGTGCGTTAGCCACTCAGCCTGAAGTGCTGTTATTGGATGAGCCTTTTGGTGCTTTGGACGCCAAAGTGCGTAAAGAACTTCGCCGTTGGCTACGCAGTTTGCATGACGAACTGAACTTTACCAGCGTGTTTGTAACGCACGACCAAGATGAAGCGATGGAGCTATCGGACCGCGTGGTGGTGATGAGTAATGGTCGCATTGAGCAAGTCGATACCCCTGCCCGTTTGTATGACCAGCCTAACAGCCGTTTTGTGTTTGATTTTCTTGGTGGCGTAAACGTCTATAAAGGAGATTGGGACAATGCAGAGCATTGGCGCAATGGCTCGGCTTTTATTACGCCGCATGATCAAGCACCATTTAAACATAATGGTCTCTTGTACGTGCGCAGTCATGAACTGACCTTGTCTGATAAAGAGAACAAACAAGCTTCGTTACCCGGTAAAGTGATGTCGGTAACTCCGATTGGGGCGGAAATTCGAGTTGAAGTGGCTCCTATTGGTTGGGAATCAGAGGAGTATTGGGAAGTCAGACTTTCCCATCGCCATTTTGATAACCACCAAATCAAACGTGGTGATGTGGTCTATATGGTGCCTGAAGCGGGATATTTCTTTGCAGAAAATACCCATCAAAATCCGCAAAAGCTCTCTTGGCCATTCCTCGAACGCGATGCGGTTATGTTTGAAATCTAATTCAATCGATGAAAATCAATCGATGAAAAACGCCCTTCCATTTTTCCAAATGAAAGGGCGTTTTTGTTAATTCGGTATTTAAATGTGCAGTGGAATATAGGTTAATACTGTGGTTTCTCAGAATAGAATATAAGCTCTAAATTAAGGTTAAACTCTCTTTCTGTTCATGTTTAAGTCTAAAAAAACCGGTCTTCGAGCTCTAATGTAATACGCGTTCTGGAACCAAAGTAACTCGGAATTGAGCCACCACTTCCTTAATGAAATGGGCTGTGTACTCTATGTTGATACTAATGGAACGCCAACAGATATCGTTGATTAAGTCTTGTAGCTTCTTCTCTCTTAGGTGAAATCGTTTAATATCCGCTTCTGTTAACTGGTTCACTTCATCCTCAAACATCTGGATGAAATCGTTTAACGCTGGCAACTCTTGCTTTGCCATGACGATAAAGGCGGAGACATCATCTCTAAACATGTTGATCCCTTACAGTACAGTGCTCACTAACCTATAGTTCGACTCTAATTATTGTTACTATTTTGTGAAAATCTATAAAAAGCTCAATATACAGCACAACATTTGGTACTGTATCACACTCTTACATTTGGACAGCAGCAGGGTTGTTTTGGTTCTCAAAAGTGGTATGAATTTTATCAATAACCCTATTTAAAGTAATTTTATTGAAATTTTTATTTCATTTATTTAAGATGGAAAACATAAAGACCAAGCAGGAAGCTTTTGAATTGTTCCTGCGTCTGATGTGATTTTTACATTCAATATCGCGATAAATTGAGACATTAGCGCGCTCTTTTAGGCGAAGTAGAGTGAGACATTCCTATGGGAGGGAAAGGATGCCGTTGTTACAATTCGATATGATTGAAGGTCGTTCTCAATCAGAAATTAAAACCTTACTTGATACTGCCCATGAAGTGGTATTGGAATCATTTCATGTGCCAGAAAGAGATAGATATCAACTGGTTCGAGAAAACAAGCCTTATCAGATGATCTTCCAAGATACTGGTTTAGGGTTTGAACGCAGCGATAATTTTGTCTTGTTGCGAGTGTTTACCAGCCCGCGTCCACCGGAACAAAAAGAGAAGTTTCTTAAATTATTGGCAGAAAAATTTCATGAGCGCTGTGGCATTGAAGGAAAGGACCTTATGGTGGCTTTTATCAATAACGATCGCAGTGATTGGAGCTTTGGTTTTGGTGAAGCTCAATATGTGACTGGTGCTTTGTAAATCTGTTCAACCCGTTTTGACTGATAGGGAGCCTCATTGGCTCCCTTTTTTAGCGCATCTTACTCTGTTGTTAGCGCTTGTTTAGTGAAAAAATCTAACGAATTGCATTGTATGTGCGTATTCTCGTTTAAATTTGCACTATATGGCGATAAATGCATGGATTTATGCTTTTCATCATTTTTAGTCAATTATTGAATATGAGCGTTAATGTATAATGGTGCATTGTTTTTATTCAGGCAAAGCATCATGGCAATTAGCATTATTATCAATCAAATCATCGTATTGTTTCTTCTTATGGGGCTCGGTTATGGGCTTGCGAAATCGAAGGTGTTGGAAAAGGCGATTTGCGATCGGCTAACGTGGCTGTTGTGTTACATTGTGATGCCTTGTCTGATTTTTAATGCCTTTCAAATTCCATTCACTGATGAACTTTGGCACAACTTTACGTTAATGGCGGGTTTAACAGTGGGTATCCACCTGATTTATATAGTATTAAGTAAGTTATTACTCAACGGTCAGCATTTGAAGAAGAAGGCGATTGCTGAGCAAATGCAGTTTACCGCGGTCTATTCTAACTGCGGTTTTATGGGCTTGCCGTTAGTGATGGCTTTGGTGGGAAGCGCAGGTGCATTTTATGGTTCGGTTTACATTGCGGTAAACGGCCTATTCGTTTGGACACACGGTTTGCTCACTTATTCTGGCCGTTTTGATCGCCGTGCTCTGATTAAAGTGTTGGTTAACCCTAATACCATCGCCTCTGTGGTGGGGTGTTTGTTCTTTTTATTTTCTATTCGCTTACCTCTGCCATTACATACCGCATTGGCTCATGTTGGCGGAATGAACACGGCACTTTCGATGATTTTGGTTGGCGCTGCGATGGCTCAAGTGGATATTCGTAAGATTTGGGTGAGCAGTTACGCTTGGTTAAGTGTATTTATGCGCAATTTATTATTTCCTGGAATTGTGCTCATTGCGCTTTTCTCCCTTGATATCCATGGCAATCTTTTGATTATTGCTATGGCGTTGAGTGCTTGCCCTGTGGCGGGTATGTCTGTGTTGTTCGCGCAGTTAACGGGCAAAGATACCGATTTCCCTTGTAAAAGTCTGACGCTTTCTACGTTAGCGAGTTTAATCACCTTACCTTTGATGCTCTCCCTTGCATCGCTTTAATCTATCGTTCTTAGAACAAGGGGAAGATAGGCGCTCCTTGTTCTCTGTGCGTATTTGATCCTGAATCAAGCTGAATCTGGTTTATGATTATTAATGAACTATAGTTATTCTAATAATGAATAATCTTCATTAATAATAAGTGTAACGAATTAAATCTATTTCAAAATCATATGGTTATTTTGATGTGTCATGTCAAATGTCATTCGGTTCAATGGAATTGATTAAAGTGTCGCCATTGGTTTGCTAGAACGGTAAGTTGACCGTTTGGGCGTGGCAATGAGATTCGATATTATGTTGCAATTCAGATGATTAGGTTTTTGTTATGCCAAGAGAAAACTACAGTGACATTATTGCTTTTATCGCCGTTGCCAAAGAAAGCAGCTTCACCCGAGCCGCTGCCAAGCTTGGCGTGTCTCAATCCGCGTTAAGCCATACCATTCGCTCACTTGAAACTCGCCTTGGTGTGCGCTTGTTAATGCGTACCACGCGTAGTGTGTCATTAACTGAAGCGGGAAAAACACTGTTTGATGAAGTCGCTGATATGTTTGAAGCGATCGACGCCAGTATTGAGTCGCTGAGTGATTGGCGTGAACATCCGACGGGCACCATTCGTATCACCGCCAATGATCATGCGGCAGACAATATATTGTGGCCACGTTTGGTCCCTTTACTGGCGCGTTACCCGGATATTAAGTTAGAGATCAATATTGATTACGGTTTGACCAATATTGTTGAACAACGCTTTGACATTGGCGTTCGAATTGGCGATCAAATCGCAAAAGATATGATTGCGGTAAAAATTGGACCAGAGATGAGAATGGCTGTGGTTGGCTCACCAGAATACTTTGCCAAGCATCCGATACCCAAAGAACCCAGCGATCTGATGCATCATCAATGTATTAATTTGCGTTTGCAAAGCCATGGCGGTCTCTACGCTTGGGAATTTGATAATGGCGTTACGCAAGTCAATGTTCACGTGGAAGGCCAATTGACCTTTAATACCACCAATCAAATGCTTCAAGGTGCGCTTGATGGTTTTGGTTTGGCTTATGTACCAGACGACATTATTGCGCTGCATATCGAACAGGGAAAACTTGTCAGAGTGTTAACCGATTGGTGCGAACCTTTTCCTGGTTATCATATCTATTATCCTAATCGTCGTCAGTCGTCTGCTGCCTTTAATCTGGTGGTCGATGCGCTGCGTTATTCTACAAATATGTAGCGTCCTGAAAATAATAACGGACATAATCTGTACCAATATCTATAAAAATATGCCTTAAGTATGAGTGAGTTGCACTTATTTTCCTCCTAGGGCACAGTAACAGTGTTATGCTTAAAGAGGCATAAGTCGTTGACGTACTACGGATGGGAGAATCTATGAGCTCAGTGTTGGTAATTGGAGCAGCAGGTAAAGTTGGGCATTGGCTTATTCCTAAATTGGTGACGAATCATCACGAAGTGATGGGGATGTATCGTCATGCGGAACAAAAAGAAACTTTGTTGGAAGCCGGAGCTTATCCTGTCTATGGCGATTTGCTTGAGTTGGATGTCAATGGTTTAGCCACGTTAATGAAAGGCTGTGACTGCGTTATTTTTACCGCAGGTGCGGGCGGCAAAGGTGGCGAGGAAATGACAAATGCCATTGATGGGCGAGGGTTAGAATTGGCGGTGGACGCCGCGACATTAGCGGGTGTGAGTCGCTTTTTGTTGGTATCGGCTTTTCCGGAGGCAGGCCGAGCGCGCTTTATATCAGATACCTTTGAAAACTATATGCGTGTGAAGAAGTTAGCGGATGTTTATCTTGCCCAGTCCAATTTGAATTGGGTTATCTTGCGTCCTGGAACATTGACGGATACATCTGGTAAAGGACTTGTCAAAGCGGGTCTTGCTATTCCTTATGGGAAAGTCTCTCGCGAAGATGTCGCGAGTATGTTGGTCGCTCTAGTCGAGCATCCGCAAATTAATCGCATGATTATCGAGCTTACGGAAGGTGATACCTTTATTGAACAGTCGATTCGCCAGTTAAACGGCTAATTGAATGGGACACGCACATTAAGAACGCAGGGATCGCAGATGATCAAATTGACGTGTCATTGTGGCAACATCGAGTTGATGTTATCTAAATTGCCAACGGAAGCAACAAAGTGCAACTGTTCGATTTGCCATCGTTACGGCGCGCTCTGGAGCTACTTTCCCAAAAAGTGACGTGACCATAACCGCTCACGAGCAACCCGCCAAAGGTTATCTATGGGGCGATCGAGAAGCTGAATTTATGCACTGTCCCATTTGCGGCTGTATTACCCATTATGAGACGACAGAACGGTGTGATAGCCAGTTTGTCGCGGTAAACATGAGCATGGCGGATATTGAAGTTATTGAAGAGTTGCAGATTAAGTTGCTCGATAAAGCAGATAGAAAGAGATAAGGGAAAGCGTATGCTTTCCCTTATTCATTCACAATTACACACTCTACCCGTTTTACTTGGTGTTTTGAGTTTTCGCTTTGATGTAGAGATCTTTCGTGTAGATCTTCCCTTCTGCGTTATGCATTGGGAAACCACCTACCGTTGCACGGACTAAACGGGGCTGCATGTAATAATAGATTGGCGCAATCGGCATGTCTTGGCTCAGCAATGCTTCAGCATGATCATATGAGTGATTACGTTCACCCACATCGGTGGCTTTTTGTGCTTTGTCTAACGTGGCGTCGTATTCAGAATTTTTGTAGAAAGCGTAATTGCGTTCGTTATCGGTGGTAAATAGATTTAAGAACGTAGAGGCTTCGTTGTAATCACCACACCAAGAAGCACGCATGATATCGAAATTACCGGATTTACGTGATGATAAATACGATTTCCATTCTTGGTTTTCTAAGGTGATATCGGCACCTAAGGTCTTCTTCCACATAGAGGCAATCGCCACAGCAATCGCTTTGTTACTTTCATTGGTGTTGTAAAGCAAAGTGCCTTTCAGTGGATGTTTTTCATCAAAACCTGCAGCTTTGAGCAGCTCTTTGGCTTTCTGATTACGCTCTTCTTGAGTCATCAAAGCATAAGCTGGCTGGGTCGCAGTAAATCCTGCCACATCTTTGTGGGCAAAGGTGTAGGCCGGAATATTGCCAACATCGGTAATGCCATTGGTGATGACGTCACGCATAATGGAATAGGAGAGCGCTTGTCTTACGCGGGGATCATCGAAAGGTTTGTGCTGAGTGTTAAACGCATAGTAATAGGTACACAGTAGCGGAGTGACGCGAAAATCTTGAGGGTGCTCTTTTTTCAGCTTGCTCGCCATTGCCACTGGAACATTCGATGTAATATCCACTTCCCCAGTGAGATAACGATTCATCTCCGAGGTTTGATTTTCAAATGGGATATAGGTGACTTTATTAATTACAGTATGGCTGTTATCCCAGTAATTAGCATTGCGTGTTAGCTCCACCCGTTCATTGATCACCCATTTGGTCAGTTTATACGCCCCGTTTGAGACCATGTGTTCCGGTCTAGCCCATTTGTCTCCGTATTTTTTTACGGCGGCTTCAGGCACCGGCATCATTGAAGTGTGGCCAGTCATCGCTATAAAGTAGGGCACTGGTTTGTCTAAGGTAAACTCGAGTGTTTGTGGATCGATGGCTTTGACACCAAGGCTATCAACAGGCTTTTTCCCTTCGATAATGTCTGCTGCATTTTTAATGGATGCGAGTTTTAAGTACCAAGCATTTGGCGAGGCAGACGCTGGATCAGCAACTCGTCTCAAGGCATACACAAAATCTTGGGCAGTAACTGGTGTTCCATCAGACCATTTTGCTTCTTTACGTAGATAGAAAGTGTAAACCTGATTGTCTTTATTTTCCCAACGTGACGCGACTCCTGGCACCACTTTTCCGTTCTCATCCTGTATCACCAAGCCTTCGAACAGGTCTCGGACGATATGCATTTCAGTCAAACCTTCCGCCTTCATAGGATCAAGCGTGGCGGCCTCTGCATCATTACCTCGCACTAAGGTTTGATTTTTCGCCAAAATGGTATTCTCAGGAACATTGGCGGCAAGAGCAGAGAAACTAGAAACGCCCGTGGTTAGGGCAAAGAGAGTGGTAAAAGCGGCTTTAATATTAGGATTCATAAACACGTCCTTGGCTGGGGAGGACCCAAAAATATGCACAGTGGGCATACTATACCCTGTTATGACAATGAGTTGCAGCAGCTTAGCGAGGATTAATTGTCGTAAAATCTAACAAAGGGCGTTTTACGTCGCATCTTTGGTTCGGTATGGTAAAAGAGCACAGACTAAAGAGATAGTTTTTACTCTAGTCAAACCCGTATATCGTTAGTAAGTTAACTAAGAGTACGCAAAAGGAAAAGGGAATGTCGCAATTGATCCAAAGGACCCAACGGGGATTTTTTCACCGAATGCCCATTGAATATGGACGTTCGGTTATGGGAGCTCCATTGATCTATTTCCCAGCAGGGAACGTCACGTCGACGACGGGGCTTATTCTCGCGGGTACCCATGGCGATGAGAGTGCCTCAATCGCATTGCTGTCAGCGGGATTGCGTTCATTACCGCATGATGCTTTGCGCCACCATGTGATTCTATCGATGAATCCTGATGGTAATCAGCTTGGAACGCGTTGCAACGGGCGTGGCGTGGATCTCAATCGCAGTTTCCCTACGAAGAATTGGTCTGATGCAGGTACGGTATATCGGTGGAATCAGCATGCTAATGAGCGCGATGTCATCCTTTCTTCGGGAACAACTAACGAGTTAGAACCTGAGACGCAAGCGCTCATCGAACTGATAAATGAACTAAACCCCGCGTTTGCAGTGAGTTTTCATGAGCCGCTCGCCTGTGTTGACTCAGCAGATCAATCCATTTTGGGTCAGAAGCTATCACAATGGTTCTCTTTACCTATGGTGACTAATGTTGGTTACAGTACTCCAGGCTCATTTGGTACGTGGTGTGATGAACAGAAGTTACTGAATGTCACTTTGGAACTGCCTCCCATTTCAGTTGATGAGGTAACTGAACGCTATTTTGCGGCTACGCTCGAGTTACTGACCATGGAGTAATGGGGTTGCTTACAGACTGTGGGTAGAATTTTGTGGTGAGTCGCAATTTATTGATGAATCTGTCGAGTCGAATGGCATTCGCTTAGACAGATATTCCAAATTAGTCACGGCACAAAATAGAGTGATTGCTTTAATTTGGAAGGTTGATAGGATGCATTTCGAGTTCACGAGCAGCTAAATAAAGGGGAATTACCCCACGCATCTTAAGGTAAAAGTTACTTATTCTATATGGCTTAATAGAAGAGATAACTGGCTGAATTTATCTTATGAATTGCATTCATGCCGTGATTTCAATGCACAATGATATTCAACTAATAACGTCAGTAATATAAATATCCATTAATGAGATAATAAAATGAATTGGTATATTTCGGCTATAAAAAATGGCTTTAATTTCAACGGGCGTGCACGCCGCAAAGAATATTGGATGTTTGGCTTATTTCATGCCATCGCTCTGTGTGTTTTTTTCGTTCTAAATGTAATTACCAACGAGAACAGCATTATAGCATTTCTATCCTTGTTCTACATGTTGGCAATGATATTGCCAAACATTGCCGTAACGATTAGACGTTTTCATGATATCGATAAATCGGGTTGGAATATTTTGTTTAGTCTAATTCCGTTTGTTGGTCCATTTATTATGCTGTATTTTATGGTTCTAGATAGTAAGGACTATACGAATCAGTACGGTATGCCACCAAAGTCGGCCAATGAATCAGTAACTACGAAATCAGCGAGTTACTAAATACATTGGTTAGCTAATACATCAGAACAGATTTAAAAAGCATAGCGAAAGCTATGCTTTTTTATTTGCCTACCTAATCAAGAGTCTTATTGCTCTTATGGTAATGTTCAACAATCTGTGCCGCCTTTGTGGCGAGAATCGGTCCAAAGATCAACATAAAGAATAATCGACAGGTTTGCATCGCCATAACAAACGAAACGTTGACACTATTGGCGGTTGAAGAGGCGATGATCGCAATTGAATCAGCGCCGCCAGGGCTCATTGCTAAGTAAGCTGTCAGCGGGTCAATATCAAAGTAACGAACTAACGCTAACGATAACAAAGAGCAAAAGCCAATCAGAAGTAATATCGAAATACAGATATTAGGCATGATCTTAATCGCATAGCGAGTTGCCTCTCCCGTAAATTTAGAGCCGATATTCCAACCAATAATTGCATAGCATAAGAACAAATATGGCGTTGGGAGTGAGATAGTAAAAAGACCAATATAATTGACGGTTATTGCCAATACGATGGCGATAATTAATGGCCCTGATGGCAGTTTTAGATACTTACTCACGACCACACTGACACCGATAAGGATAAGTGTGTTGATAAAATTAGACCAAACAATAGGCTCATAAAGATGAATATGATGCTCTGCAGCGACACTATCTACTGGCATAAAAAAGTGAGTCACTAAACCAGCAGCAAGTGACACCATAATAACGCGAAGATATTGCATTAAAGCCACTAGTCTTACATCAGCGCCATAATCTTGTGCCATTAATGTCATTACGGCTGCAGCGCCTGGACTACTTCCCCAGATCGCGACGGTGCCAGGGACGATTCTTCGGTAGGCCAAAATACCGCTTAATACGGTGCTTGCCACCAACACCGAAAACACCCCACCTAAAAACAATACCCAGTGCTCAGCGATGTTGCTTAACGCCTCCATTGGCAATGCTAAAGAAATCATCACCCCGATGGTGCTTTGACAATAGCGAATAAGAGGTTTAGCCGGTTGCATGGCTCGATTCTTTTGCGCAAATAAAATGGCAGCGAACATTGGCCCAAGTAAAAATGCAGCAGGGAAGCCGAAATATTGCATTCCTACAGAGATAACAAATGAGAGTACGGCGAGCTCTAACCAGTAACGCTCTTTTTTTCGTTCTAAATAGTGGGTTGATAATAAAGACATATAGCTCTCTGCGCGATTGACGATACGGCTGGCGATATAGATTGCTGACGTAAAGTGATAAATGGTACTGGTTTGGTGACCGCTATGATAAACAAGGTCGCGATCATAGACCATACCCGGAATCAAAATAACGTTCGTGTAAGAGCTAAAAATGCGTATGCGTTTCTTTCCTGAATGCTATATGGGTGACAGGTTGAGTATAAAATGAAGTGACGAGCACTAAGATTCTATTGATTTACTTTTAGGCGAAGTGGGGGAGAAAAGTGTGAAGTAACTCCGGAGCTTTGTCGCATATAATGAGAATTTGGTTGTGGAATTCTCTTAAGATTCTCATCGACTGGGATTTGATATCAAATTTATTGCGTAATACTCTTGGGGATCGAAAAGGTTCGTGCTATTAAAATAGTAACAAACATAACTTATTCGAGAGTTTTTAACGTGGATGTATTTTGGCAAGGAGCAGGCGATACAATGAAAAACTTATCGATGGCAGTTGTCATAAAAGGCAGCACGGTTTTAATTCAGCAACGTTATCGTGCAGCCAAAGGAATGGTCTACGAATTTCCTGGTGGCTCTGTTGAAGATGATGAATCAGAAGAGTTTGCCGCTATTCGAGAATTGTGGGAAGAAACTGGCGTAGCGGGTGTGCGTACATTGGGAGAGTATACGTGCAAAAATCAGTTTGGTGGTGATAGCCACTATGTGGTTATGGAACCAGCAGCTGATGTTTTCCCAACGACGACAGCCCCTGAGAAAAGCCTACACTGGTTGCCGCTGGGTGATATCCCTCGCGATCATCTCTATCCTGCAGATAAAGAATTTATCGAACGCTATTTACCTGACTATATGTAGTCATAGCCGATGATGTAATAAAGGGAGCTTGATGCTCCCTTTAGCTTTTATAAGTATCTAACCATTACAGTGATGAAGAATCTTCGGGGTGTTCTTGTTCTGGTTTTAGGTAATCATTAATCAGCTTTTTGACAAACCAATTGACCACTAACTGAATCACTGAGTCTTGATACCAGCTAATGTCACCATGCTCTGCGCCCTCAATGAGATAGTAGTCGGCAGAAACGCCGTCCTCTTGTAATGTTTGATACAGCTGCGAACTTTGAACTGGTGACACAAGCGTATCTTGACTGCCGTGCATGATTAAAAACGGAGGCAAGCCTGGTCGAATGTGACCCATGGGAGAGGCATACAATGCCTTTGCTTTGTCGCTATTGATCGTTCCCCCAAGGTGGTCAGAAAAGGCAACACCATTGACCAATAACGCTTCGGTCACGTTGTTCTGTAGATGAGTGCGATAGTGCTTACCTTCATATCCTTCGCCTATGTTTAGCAAGTTAGATATGCCGTATAGAGTCGCAGCTGCTTGGACATCTGACGAGTGTTCATTAAACCACCCTTGGTCAAACTCGGTAATCTGGTTGGTTGTACCTAACATGGCGGCAAGCCACCCACCAGCGGAATTGCCAAGAACGCCAATACGAGTGACATCAATACCATACTCTTTGGCATTGGCACGCAGAAAACGCACTGCCGTTTTACCATCAACGACAGGAGCGGGAAACACATCCGGTACAACACGATATTCCGCAGACGCTACCACAAATCCTGCCTGTGCCAACGCCAAACGTAATTCCAAAAATTTCCCACGTTCTGCTGTAGTAAAACCGCCACCAGGGAAAAAGACAATCGCTGGTTTCACTTGGTCGGTTCTTGGAATCAAAAGCGACATATGCAGTAACGTATTATCGGTGAGCTTTTTTACCTGTGAATAGACGACATCGCTGATCGAGTCGATTTGAACTCGTTCTGGCTGTGCCATTTGAAGAACTTGTACTCCGTTGATGTATCCTGGAAGGCTCTGTGTTTCAAAATTAGGCATATCATCTACTGGGTATCCTTGATTGTCAGCAGATTCGAAATGCATTTTTTTATAAGACATATTGGCCACCTGAGGTCATGATTGTTTAAGCAACGTGAAAACGGATAACCACAGTATAGAGTGAATAGTCAGCAGATTATTCGGACACGTTGGCATTTTTAATAGATGAAATGAGTTTGGGTCGAGAGCTCGAATTTGGCAAACCGATTCATAAAAATAGTTTTGTGAATGAACGAGTTGCTATACGTATAAATGGTAATGTTCAGAGGAATATCGGGATGTGTTAGGGATAAAGAGAGCACCACTGGCTGTTCAAAAACCAGTAGTGCAATACAGACTAATGATTGGTATGTTTACTGATAAACTCGCTCACCGCAGAGCCAAGCTCTTGAGTCGATGCTGTTCCGCCCATGTCAGGCGTTAAATGGGTTTTGTTTTCCAATACGTGCTCAATCGCGTTCATGATCATTTTGGCTTCTTCGGTAAGACCAAGATGATCGAGCATCATTGAACCAGCCCAGATGGTGCCGATGGGGTTCGCAATATTACGGCCATAAATATCGGGAGCAGAGCCATGCACTGGTTCAAACATAGAAGGGAAGGTGCCTTCAGGGTTGATATTTGCTGATGGAGCGATTGCGATGGTGCCAGTACATGCAGGACCTAAATCCGAAAGAATGTCACCAAACAGATTGGATGCAACGATGACTTTAAAATGCTCTGGCTTTTTAACTAAGTTGGCACACAGAATATCGATGTGGAATTGGTCGCAGTCAATATCTTCATATTGAGTTGCTTTGTTCCAGAAGCACTTGTCCCAAAATGGCATCGAGTGAAACATACCGTTTGACTTGGTAGCAGAGGTTACGCGATCAAGGCCTTTCTTTTGACATAAATCGAATGCGTATTGAATGATGCGATCACAGCCCTTTTTACTAAAAAGACTTTGTTGCACCACGACCTCTTCCGGAGTTCCCGGATTGAAGTGACCACCGATATCAGAATATTCACCTTCGACGTTTTCACGTACGACCCAAAAATCAATATCGCCGACTTTCTTGTTCGCCAGTGGTGATTCAACGCCTTTAAATAAGCGCACTGGGCGCAAATTGACATATTGATTAAATTGACGGCGAATCGGTAGTAACAACCCCCATAGTGAAATATGGTCAGGGACATTAGGAAAGCCGACCGCGCCAAGGTAGATCGCATCAAATTGGGCGAGGATATCCAGACCATTATCCGGCATCATGTGTCCAGTTGACATGTAGGTCTCACATGACCAGTCAAAATATTCAAATTTCAATTTGATATCTGATCTAGCACTGATAGCGGCTTGCAATGCTTTGATTCCTTCAGGTATCACTTCTTTACCAATTCCGTCACCTGGAATCACCGCAATTTTTATGGTTTTCATTATCCTCATTCCCTTGTTTAATGCCGAAAACGTTAACCGATCGCCTGAGTAACGAAGCTATAAGTAAATGGAGCTGCAGTGCTAACCGGTGGTTGACCGATTGCCATCAGAGAAACATCATCTACTTGCTCTAACCCCCAATTGATGAGCATCGGTTCAAGGCCATAACGAGTTGGTGTATCGATACGAACAAATTTTCCTAAGTATTGTGCCAGCAGTGATTCAATCAATAATGTGGCATCAGTCTGATTTTGTGCCACCACTGGACCAATTGCATAACCTCGACCAAATGGGCGAATACAAGCAAAACCTGACACTTGGTTCTCTGTTTCCAACACCATGACATGTTCGGCAATATTGAAGATTGCCTCACCTACCGCATCACGGTTCATGCCTTGCGGTTGATTCATCAGCTCGATCAAGGCATCTTTGTCGCTGGTTAAAGCCGGGCGTAATCCAGTGAAGGCTTGAGTCTGCATGTTGGGGGATTGAATGACATTACCTTGGAACTGCTTGGCTCGACCATATTCTTGGAAACCCAATTTCTCGTAAAGTGGCTTGCCGGCAACCGTTGCACTCAAAAATAGGTTTCGTTTACCTGCTTTATTCATGATGGCTGTCATCAACTGTCGGCCAAGTCCGAGTCCCTGAAATTCATCAGCGATGATGATCAGTCCAATACTGGCAAAGTTACCCTGTAGCACGGTACATGCGGTTCCGATCAACTCCCCTTCGTGTTCCAATACGATGGTTTCGGCCAAGTTCTGCATCGTCGTCCAGTCTTCACGACGATGGGGCCAGCGCAACGCTTGTGTCAACGCATGGGCTTTCTCAAGATCCTCTGCGAGCATTGCTCGCTGGCTAATCGCCAATTTGTCAACGATGTTATTCATGCGCTAGATCCTTGTTTCATTGTAATTTTGTCGATTAAACACAGAGAAGCACGTTATGACATTACCTAGTCCAAATGCAAGATGTCACTGCTATTTCGGCAAATAATGCCGAAATAGTTCGGCCTTTAACTCGAGATGCTGTCTGTCCCTATAAGCTCGGCAGCACCTGCTGACCTAATTTATTTACTATGAATAGCATGAAGTACCTTCAATACGAATTCTCTTTGGGGCGCAGAATTTATGGCCGTTCTCCTTTTATTCGGTGGGCTTTGCGCATCAAAGAATTCAATAGATTTAAGCACCTAATAAGGACTATTCATGGAAGAACAATATTTAGAAAACACTCCCATCCCCAAAGGACACTTCTACCATGGTGAGTGCCAAACGGGTGATCATGATGTTTATATGGATGTGATTTGCCCATCAACAGGCGCGGTCTATGCAAAAATGCCTATTGCAACGAAAGAGATGGTCAATCTGATAGTAGAAGCATCTTATGCTGCGCAAAGAAATTCCGATTGGGCAACTCGAGCTCCACGCGAAAGAGCCAAAGTGCTTTATCAATGGGCGACACTTATCGAACAGAATCAAACCTATTTAGCTAGGCTTGAAGCGATAGGATCAAGCCGACCATTGCATGAAGTATTGGCATGGGACATCCCTTATATTATTGATACCGCACGCTTCTTCGCTGAGCTTGCTGATAAACATGGTGGCTACATCGGTGCGACTCAATCCAATCATTTAGGTATGGTCATTCGCGAACCTTATGGTGTTGTCGGAGCGATAACGCCATGGAATTTCCCGTTAAGTATGGCAATGTGGAAAGCGGCTCCGGCTTTGGCTGCGGGTAATGCCATCGTGATCAAACCATCAGAACTCACACCATTTTCAACCGTTTACTTAGCCAAGTTAGCGTTTGATGCCGGGTTACCAAGTGATATCTTCAATGTGGTGCTCGGCTCTGGGCGTGAAACGGGAGCGGCTTTGTGTGAACATCCGCAGATTAATAAAGTCACCTTCACGGGGTCTACTCAAACAGGCTCTTCTATTATGTCAGCCTGTGCGTTGACTGGCCCAAAACCTGTAACGTTAGAACTCGGAGGGAAAAGCCCTCAAATTGTTTTTGCTGATACGAAAGATTTAGAACGTACAGCGCTGACCATCGCCAAAGCCATCACTGGCAATGCTGGTCAAGTGTGCGTGTCTGGTTCTCGCCTCATTATTGAAAAGAGTATCGAGTCTCCTTTTATTGCTCTACTTAAAAAGTATTTTGAGCAACTCTCTCCCGGTGTGACTTGGCATAGTTCGACCACGCTATCGCCGATCATTTCACAGCAACAAGCTCAACGGATTCAATCAATAGTCGATCAAAGCCTTGCTCAAGGGGCGGAATGTCTCTGTGGTGGCACTATGTTTGAGGGATTCGGCGGTGCCTATTTTGCGCCAACGTTACTCAAAATACAGGACGAACAAAACATAGCATTAGAGCAAGAAATTTTTGGACCAGTTCTAACCATTCAGTCCTTTGAATCCGAAGATGAGGCTTGGCGTCTATCTCGCCATGAAGTTTATGGTTTGGCTGCTGGTATTCACAGTGCCAATTTGGATCGAGTTATGCGTGGCATTCGCACTTTAGAAGTGGGTTCTGTGTGGGTGAACCGATATGGGCGTAGCTTCGACCATATTATGCCTACTGGAGGATACAAAAAATCAGGTATCGGCAAGGATATTGGTGTTGAAGCTTTTGAAGCGAACTTAAGAAGTAAGTCGGTACTGCTCGAATTCGAAGAGAAAATCTGAACTGGTCGCTCGCTTTTGTAGCCTCTGCATCGTCAGCAGCCTGGCTGCTTCTCATCTCAGGCGCATGAGTTTGGTTCTTGCGCCTGTTGTTCGTTACTAAGACTTCTGTTTATCTACCTATATAGAGGTAGTTTTTTACTATTTAAATAATTTCTTTGTTTATACATTTTATTCGTGCGACAAATTGTCTCGAAATAAAACACATCTTTTGCAATCTGTTTAATATAAAAGTTTAAAATTCAGCTAATCCTTTAGAGGGTGAAATAAATACCAATAAAAGTGTGATCTTATGCCATCTAGCAGGCTGCTTTATAAATGTTAATTGACTTAATTAAATATCTTCATATAATTCCAACCCTTCAAAATTCATAATGCGTCATTTTGTCTCAAGTAATACTAAAGGACTAAAATAATACCATTATATATCATCATGTTATCTAAATTGGCTAATTATCTCATTTAAATGTAATAAAATGAAATTTATCTAGATATTGATACATTTGTCACTCGTTCGATTTTTTGTCTCAGAAAAAAGTATTCATTAAAAATTGGTTTGGTTAAATTAGCACTGTCGAAGAGACAAAGCGGGTAAGGAAATAAAACCTACCCAAACAATAAAGAATTTAGATTGGATTTTAACGTTACATTATGATGCTTAATAAGGCTTGTAATGGAGCATTGAAAAATAACTTTTACTCTACTGAAGAATTAATTGAATCTTTACTAGAGAGCTCCCTGAATAATAAAGTTCAATCGTCAGTTGAAGGTAAATATAAATGTTAAATACACTAACCACTAAAATGTATGCAAACGTAGTTTCTTTTCTTAAAGACCAACGCGGTGTTACGGCGATTGAATATGCAATTATCGGTGTTGCCATGTCCGCAATCGTTCTTGCAGTGTTTAATTCAGGTCTTTCTGATTCATTAAACTCAGCGATTACAGCAATTTCATCAAATATCACTACTGCTGGCGGTACATCTGCAAGTGGTGCATCAGGTAACTAATTAAACCTGACCATCCAGTTGTTTAATAACTGGCAAATAAACAAGCTCTCTTAATAGATTAACTTAGCAGTAGAAGGTAACAAATCATGTTGAATACTCTAATCACTAAAGTTTATGCAAAAGCAGTTTCATTTGTTCAAGACCAACGCGGTGTTACGGCAATCGAATACGCAATTATCGGTGTCGCTATGTCAGCAATCGTTTTAGCAGTGTTTAACTCAGGTCTCTCTGACTCATTGAACTCAGCTGTAACTACAATTTCGTCAAACATTACTACTGCTGGTGGTACATCTGCAAGTGGTGCATCAGGTAACTAATTAAACCTGACTAACCAGTTGATTCATAACTGGCATTTAAACAAACGCTTTAAATATATTAATTTGGCAGTAGAAGGTAATTTATCATGTTGAATACTCTAATCACTAAAGTTTACGCAACCGTAGTTTCATTTGTTCAAGACCAACGCGGTGTTACCGCTATCGAATACGCAATCATCGGTGTTGCTATGTCAGCAATCGTTCTTGCAGTGTTCAACTCAGGTCTTTCAGACTCACTGAACTCAGCTGTTACTACGATTTCGTCGAACATCACTACTGCTGGCGGTACATCTGCAAGCGGTGCATCAGGTAACTAATTAGTCTGAAGACTTAGTTGTTATGCAACTAGATTTAACTCAACAAGGACTATACCTGGTGGTACTAGTCCTTGTTTTTTTTAAAATCATCGTCAGCGATATTCGCTATCGGCTCATAAAAAACTACGACGTCTTGATAGTATTGATACTAGTATTACTAATACGTCGAAATGACATGGAGACTGCGATTTTAATGCAATCAGCTTACGTTTTAGTAGCTGGCTTCATTATCGTAAGTCTAGGCATATGTGGCGCTGGAGATGTAAAACTCTTTGCTGTTATTGCCTTAGGAATTGACCCTACTTGGTTTTTGCTTACGCTCAATTTGATGCTGTGGTTGGGTGGAGCGTTAGCTGTAGTGATGTGGCTTAGGAATAGGTTAAAGCAGCCGGAACGTAGAACGGTAGTTACGATTCCTTATGCTGTTCCTATTGTTGTCAGTTCTAGTGTAGGTATAGGTTTGAGTATGCTGACCTAGATGACGTATCTATGTGTTAGGTAATGACATGAATATTAAGCTAATGATCGCCATCGCCGTTATTGCTATCGGGGTGGGGGTCTACGGGATTAATCGCAAGAAAATCATGCCACCTGAGGCTCCTCCTAAAGTAGTAAAACAGGAGAAGCTCATTTCTGTTCCGGTTGCGACAACCGATATCATTCATGGTGAGTTATTGACTAAAGACAACACCACGTTTGAAAAATGGTCAGAAACTAAAGCCAAAGAAAACGGTATTCAAGAAGATGTGGTAATTGATTATAAGCAAGCTCCTATTGCAACAGTGGATTTAGCGAAAGGAGACATGGTTGCTAAGAAACAATTTATTACTGAAAACGATCTAAATTATATCGATTTTATTATCAAGCCTAATATGGTTCCATTCCCAATTGAAGTCGAACCAGACTCAATTGTTGGTGGCGTGGTGCTGACATATGGCTATGTCGATATATTAGCATTGGCTTCAAACTCTCAGAATTTAGCTCATGACAGTACTATTAAGAATTTTAAAGATGTCTCTTTAACACCCGTGTTAACTCATATTCGAGTTTTAAAAATAACACATGACAGTAAGGTGATTAAGGAAAAAGAGCCTGCTCAAGTTAAGACGACATTAATTCTGGAGTTGAACACAAAGCAAGTAGCGACATTAAGCATCGCTAAACGCATATCGAAATTAGAAGTTCATAAATCGATTAAAAATGCCAGCTATGAAGAATTATCTGCTAACGCAGGTGATGTTTTGGAATCTTACCATGCGATAAAAGAATTTCGCGCTAGTAGCATTTCAGTGAAATAGGCAATAAGGGCCAACTATGTATAGAGCTTTTTATAACCTAATAATACTATTGATATTTTCATCACTTTCACTGTGTTCATATGCTGCTGCAGTACTGAACTTGAATAAAGATGAAGCTAAGACCATTCAGTTAGATGTCGATATGAGTTCGGTCTTTATTTCTAATCCCAACATTGCAGACTATTCAACTATCGGTAAAAAAACGTTGGTGGTTTATGGCAAATCTGTAGGTACAGCTTCACTGATCATTTTCGATAGTGACGGTAAGACCGTTTATTCTCGAACTGTTGTAGTTAACACCAGCCTTTTAAACGTCAAGCAATATGTCAGTGTTAAATTTCCTGATTTGGATATTGATATTTATCACTTAGGAGATCACGTCGTTATTGATGGTTTAGTGGCAACTGAACAGCAAAAAGCAGATGTTGAATCCTTGGTAGGCGAATTACTCGGTAAATCTTTTACCGAAAAAACGCTGACACCGACAGGCGGTACTTTACCTATATTCACATCGACTAAATACCAGGGCATTTTAAATAACCTCAAAGTTGCGGTGACGAAACAGGTCAATGTGAAACTCACTGTGGCCGAAGTGTCGCAATCATTTGTGGAAAACTTAGGGGTGCAACTCTTTTCTGATGGTAATTCATCAGGATCATTTACCAATTCCATCGTGAATTTTAGTGCCGCGGATATTGTTTCCGTGATCAATGCCATCCAAGACAATTCAGTTGGACAAGTGCTTGCGGAACCGAATATTTCGGTTATTTCCGGTGAAACAGCGAGCTTTCTCGTCGGTGGTGAATTGCCTGTAGTGACGGTCATCGATGGCAGCACCAGTGTAATGTATAAAGAGTACGGAATTAAGCTTGATCTTGCTGCTAATGTATTGAAAGACGACAAGATCAAACTCTCTATCGTTCCAGAAGTGAGTTCTTTAGACAGTCAATATCGTAATGAAACCTATGACTTACCTGCACTAAAAACACGTAAAGCCTCAACGGTTGTTGAACTAGGTGATGGACAGAGTTTTGTCTTGGCTGGGCTGTTAAATAATGAAGAGGTTGAATCTCTGTCGAAGATTCCGCTGATTGGTGATATTCCAATTTTGGGGGCATTTTTCCGTTACTCCCAAACTGAGCGCAAGAAAACAGAGTTGGTTATTGTGGCAACCGTCAGTCTTGTAAAACCGATAGAAAGTAATGAAGTACGCCTTCCTGTATTTCGTCAATCAACCACGCTAGAACGTTTGTTTGAATTTTCTTCTGAAGAAGAAGATCAACAAGAGACACAAGAATGGCTAGAAGAAGGAGGATTTATCCAATGATGTTGAACAAATACCTTCTTATTGGTTCATTGCTATTACTCCTCAGTGGCTGTGGTTCGGTTAATCGCAGCAAGGGGGCACAAGTAGAGCTTTACCCTATCACGACTCAACTTACGTTAAACATTGTTGATGTGAAAGACGCTAGCCAAAGGGTGGATGACTTTCTACAACAGCATGCTAACGAGTTGAGTAGCGCCAAGTTTACTTTTATTTATCAGACAGATGTTGCTCGTAAGTTGTCTATTCTGAAGCGAAAAAAGTTGATCAAGTCAGGCATTGAAGATAGCCAGATTGAACTACGTAAGTCAGCTTCGCAAGAGATGCAGTTCACGTTGCAAATGGTGACTTTACTGATGAAGAACGATAGCTGCCCAGAGATTTCATACCGGTCGATGAAATCGAATAAAAACATGTACGGTTGCACCGTTGAAACGAACCGTTGGAAATCCATGGTTCACCCTGAACGTTCTGCTGGCGCGATGAAATAGGAGTACATGTATGTTTGATTTAACAAGTATTCTCAAATCGGGGAAAGGTCAAGAGGGTAATAACGACCACATCAAGACCGTTCTTTTTTACCAAACTAAGCAATGTCGAGAGTTGTTCGAAGAGTCATTTCGTTTTGAAGGGATCGCTGTGCCGATCACGATTGAAAACAAAGATGACAACATTATCGAGCATGTCAAAAGTAAATCGGCAGAAATCATCATCATTGAGCTCAATAAATCAAAGAGCTTAGTCGCTGATGCTGAACGTATTTCTCATCTTATCCCAACGGGATCGGCCGTGGTTATCGTCGGTGGCGAAGACGCCATGTCGACCATGCGCGGTTTGAAGAAACTTGGCTTCTATTACCTATTTTGGCCCGCGACGAAAACGGAATTAGTTGAGTTTGTAAACAGTATTTATGACGAGCGTGAGCGTCCATTCAGTGTCAGCAAAGGTCGCAAAGCAAAACGTATCTCTATTGTTGGATCGAAAGGTGGTGTCGGAGCAACGATGGTGACCGCTGAGCTCTCCTGCCTATTAGCAGAGACTCGCCATTCTTCATCAATCATTGTTGACCATAACTACAACAGCGGAAACCTAGACATCATGCTAGGTATCAATAAGTTCGAAAAGAAGAAGGTTCAGAAAGGTAATCTTTCCGACAATATCGACGTATCTAGCTCGCGTAGCTTACTGATTAAGAAGAGCAATTTGTTGTCGATATTAAGTATTTCGGCAGAAGAGTTCAGTTACGGCGAAATGGTGGATTATCGACGAGCCATTATCGATGTGATGCGTTCGGAATGTAACTTCATTGTAGAAGACATTTCCGCGTCTACCGGGCAAGTGTTCGACTTCAACAATGACTGGATGGAAAGTGATTGTATTGTCATCGTGACTAACGCGACTGTCTCGTCGTTACGTGATGCGGGAAGACTCAACTCTATCATTGAAGCGATGCCTACAACGGAACGACCACGAGTTTTTATCGTGGTGAACCATACCATTCCTGAAAAGTACGCCAGTGTGTCGTTTGATGAAATTGAAAAGTTTCTTAAACGTAAAGTTGACCTGGTGATTCCTTATATCAAGGACTTTTCGGATGTCATTTTGGATGGTAAGCGTCTGGCCTCTAGACGTCACCGTTCAGCGGTCGTTCTTAACCAACTGTCTGCTTTAGTGTTGGGTGAGGACATCAATGCGAAAAAATCGCTTTTCAAAAAAATAGTATCGAAGGGTTGATGGCATGAGCGTCGCAAAGAATCTTTATGTCAAATTACGTCGGCAGATCTTTGATGCATTAGATCCATCAGCGATTGCGGATATTAAACGCGCACAGCTTGAAGAAGAGCTAGAAAGTGCGATCAATTTATTGATTGATAAAGAGAGTGCCGCGGTTTCTAACTCTCTAAGACGTGAGTTTGTTTCAGCACTAGCTGATGAATTGATCGGGCTTGGTCCTCTGCAGCGCCTTATGGATGATGACACTATCTCCGATATTATGGTCAATGGTCCTGAGGCAATCTTTATTGAACGCAATGGTTTGGTCGAAAAGTCCAATGTGACGTTTATCGATGAACCTCAGTTAGTCGGTATCGCCAAACGGATTGCAAGTCGAGTAGGGCGTCGTGTCGATGAGTCAAGCCCACTGTGTGACGCCCGTCTTTTAGACGGTAGCCGTGTCAATATTGTTATTCCTCCGATTGCAATTGATGGCACGTCTATTTCTATTCGTAAGTTCAAAAAGCACAGTATCGACTTTGCCAAATTATGTCAGTTTGGTGCAATGAGCCCAGAAATGGCTCAGCTATTGATGGTCGCGGCGCGTTGTCGACTCAACATTATTATTTCCGGTGGTACGGGCTCTGGTAAAACAACCATGCTTAATGCGCTGTCTCAGTTTATTTCTGAGAAAGAACGTATCGTTACGATAGAAGATGCCGCTGAACTTAAATTGCAACAGCCTCACGTCGTGCGCTTAGAGACACGTGCGGCCGGTATTGAAAATACTGGTCAAATTAGCCAGCGTGAACTGGTTATCAACGCCCTACGTATGCGTCCAGATCGAATCATCGTAGGGGAATGTCGTGGTGCTGAAGCATTTGAAATGTTGCAGGCGATGAACACCGGTCACGATGGTTCAATGTCAACGCTTCACGCCAACACGCCGCGTGATGCGATGGCGCGTGTTGAATCTATGGTAATGATGGCCAGTAACAACCTTCCTTTAGAAGCGATTCGTCGCACGATCGTTAGCGCAGTCGATCTTATTATCCAGATTTCTCGCCTCCATGATGGTAGCCGTAAAGTGATGTCGATTACGGAAGTGATTGGTTTGGAAGGAACCAGTGTTGTTCTGGAAGAAATCTATCGTTTCCAACCAACGTATGAAAAAACGCCTGATGGGAAAGTAACAGGGCAGTTTGTTACTGCGGGTTTGATGCAACGCTCAGTGTTAGTGGAAAAAGCCAAATTTTTTGGCTTAGAAGAGAAGCTGATGAGTTCATTTAAAACAACCGGAGGCAAGGCGTGATGAGTGATGATCTCTATTTTCTATTGATTGGCGTCGTGATCATTATTATTGCGTTAATCATTAACTACCGAACAAAAAAACGGCGCATGACGTATTTGCGCAATTTTGATAGTAGCTTTGGTTCGACAACTATAGTAAGTCAACATCAAGCGGTTGATATTCAGTCGTTGCTAGATCGTGGCTTTAAAGAACGAGCGTTGCAGAATTGGTATAACTTTAAGAGTCAATTAGGCAACATGCCAGAAATTAAGCTGATCGTGATTACCTTAGTTTTGATTGCGGCCTCAATTCTGTTTAATCGCAATTTTCTGCGGGAATCGCAATATATCGTCACTCCGTTAGTGTTGCTCCTAGGGTATTTTTTCCTATTCCGTTGGTTACAAAATCGTGAACGTCAAAACTTTGAGTCTCAATTCCCTGATGCGCTGAATATGATGACCAGTGCGGTTTCATCTGGTGACAGTATCATGCATGCAATTATGTATGTAGGACACCAGCTTGAAGGTGACGTGGGTAATGAGTTTCGCGTGATGGGACAACGCTTGCAATTGGGGGAGGACCCTGATGAAGTATTTCGTAAGTCGTGCCATCGTTATCCTTATCCATCATTCTATTTCTTTGTGATCACACTGCGGGCCAATATTTCGCGGGGTGGACAATTAAAAGATATTATCCAGCGTTTAAACCGCACTATGTTTAATGCGCGTGCGATGGATAAGAAAAAATTTGCCCTAACGTCAGAAGCACGCTCATCCGCTAAAATAGTGGCGGCAATACCGTTCTTTTTCCTCTTTATGCTGCAGTTTTTAAGTCCAGAAAACTATGAATACGTGATGTTTAATGAGGATGGCAAGGTCATTCTTTATTACGTATTGGCTAGTGAGTTTATTGGGATATCCATTGTTTGGGGTCTAATGCGAGGCGTTAGCTAGGAGAACTTATGGATATTATTGCACTAGCATCAATTGGTTTAATTGTTCTTGGTTTAGTTGCTTTAATTGTATCGGCACTTAAAGCCAAGAGAGCAAAAAGATTAGAAAAGCTTAACTTCTCCGAGGAAGAAAAGGCGTCCATTAACTTTTATGGACTTAGTGAGTTTTTAAATAAGGTCTTTTCTACTAACCAGAAAGATGTCGATGATAAATTTATAGCCGCTGGCTTTTATGACTTAAAGTTCTCGAAATATTTCATTTTGATCAAATATACCGCTGTTATTGGCGGAATATTGGGTGTTGCCATTTTAGGCACAGTATGGCATTTGAAATCGAGTACCTTTATTGCGGTTGAAGCATTGTGGATCGTCCTTAGCTTAATGGGGCCAGACTACTATCTGACTTTCAAAGCTAACGCAGTACGCAAAGATATCTCTAATAAATTGCCTTATATGCTCGATTTAATGGGGGTTTGTGTTCAAACCGGGATGACGATTGAATCAGCAATCAGCTACCTGTCCCATGAGTTTAAAGCATTTGATAAAGACCTCAGCTATATCCTCAATTTGGTGAATGATCGCTCGCGTTTGGTTGGCATTGAACAGGCGCTCAATGAACTTTATAAACGTTTTCCGTCCAACGAAATTCGCAGTTTCGTTATGACCCTAAACCAAAGTATTCAATATGGTTCCTCAATTTATCCGGTATTGATTACTTTAGCTTCCGATATTCGAGAAGTGCAGTTGTTACACATCGAAGAAAAAATTGGTCAATTATCAGCGAAGATGTCGATTCCTTTGATTCTATTTATCATGATTCCAATTGTTGTGCTCATTGCAGCACCTGGTGTAATGAGGATGTTAGGCTAATGAGCAAAATGATCGTGGTGACTTTATTACTGATCAGTTTATCTGGGTGTGTTGCGACCTCGGGTAAACGTAATGGTGGTATCGATACACAGACGCAAGAAAAAGTATTGTTAAGCAGCAAAAACTACCAAAAGCTGATTACTTTTTATAAATCACAATTATTGGCCAAAGAAGATTTTGCTACACGGATAAAGTTGATTCGAGCTTATGTCGAAACAGCAGATTTTCATTCGGCAATTTTTTATTTAGAACCATTGCTCAACACCAAAAAGGAGTCATTTGATGTCAATTACTTGGCTGGAAAGTCCTATTTGAATTTGGGTGACTTGGATCGTGCTAATCGATATTTGACTCAGGCAAATCGCCTTAATCCGCGAGAAGCTGATGTATTGAATTTGCTGGGTATCAATGATTGTTACCGGGGTGAATTTTATCAAGCTAAGCAGCGGTTTTTGCAAGCCCGTGTATTTATGGATGATGATATCACCGTGAAAAATAATTTGGCGTTAGTGGCTATATTGCAGCAACACTATTTTACTGCCAAGGATCTCCTTGAACCAATGTATTTCTCCAACGCCAATGGTAGCCAGAGGATTAAAGCAAATTTAGCCATCGTATATGCAAAATTGGGTGATATGGGCGGTTTTACTAGGTTAACCACAACGCTGTCGCCAGAGCAGCGAAATAAGCTATTTGCCAATTTGAAAGCCTTGAAGTTATCGGATGTCAAACGGGCAGTACTGGGTTCCCCTGAAAAACAACAGGAGGAACTCAGTGAAAAACGTTAAAGCGGTTTTAACGGCCAAAGTGCAAAAAGGCACTGCGACCATTGAGTTTGCGATGGGCTTTATCTTCTTTTGGCTGATGTGTGCTTTTTGGGTTGAAATTGCCTTCTTATCTTATGTTTCTGGGTTGGGGGATATGGCGATTGCCCAAGCCTCTTTGCACAGTAAACGATTGGCAAGTACCACGGAATTCTTAGGCGACTTTGAAGAAATGCTCGCCAAGGAGGACAGCGTGTGGGCGTCTGTCATTGATGTCACCCAGTTTCGTTTTAGTGTGCGCTATTTAACCAGTTTCACTGAGCTTTCTGCCGTGACGGAAAAATGTGCACCTGATGAAGAGAGTGAGGATATCAGTATTGAATGTGGGACCGCGACAGGATCGTCCATCGCTATTTACCGAGTGGACTATATGGCGCCTCATATTTTTAGTTACTTCTTTGATACTGAATCGATGTTTACCCGCGAAGCAATTGTAATACAGGAATATCAACGCGATGAATTCTCCATTGATTAAACAACGTGGCAATTTCACGGTGGAATTTTCGATTGTCGGTGTGTTTTTGTCACTGCTGATTGTATTTACCGGTGATTTGATTATGAAACTGAGCATGAAAGGAAAATTGGAACGTCTTTCTTATTCAATCGCGAGTGTCATAAAAGAGCGAACACAGCTTTTCGAAGAAGAAGAGTATGCCGTCGATGATGATCAGGCCAAAGAGGCCTATCAAATCGTAGTGAACTCGTTAAATCGGTCTATGGGACATTTTGATCAAAATGATTTCGGCTTTGATTTGAAAGTAAGACAGCGCAGTTACTACGGTTTGGGTAATCAGCTGATTGAAGTGTCGAACTGGAACAGCGCGACGACATTGGGGGTTGGACTTGCCTGCCCTGGAGTTACTCCTGGCGTGAATTTGCTATTTCAAACGTCGTGGGGACGCTCAGCTACTTTATATCAAGTCACTCTCTGTTATCGAAGTACAAATTGGTTTGGCAGTTTGTTTGGTAAAGATTATTCGTTGGTTGCAGCAAATGCGTTTACGTTGGCACGGTAAAATATGAAAAAACAGATAAGGTTTAATAAACAACAAGGACACGCAGCATTGCTGTTCGTTTTGTTTATTCCGATGCTTTTTGGCGTTTTTGTTCTCGGCCTAGATGGTGCTCGTGCATTGCAAAACAAAGCTCGTTTAGATGAAGCAACGGAAGTGATGGCGCTTGCTATGTCTGGGCAGAACGCTAGCTCGGAATCGACTCGCAACGCGATTGTAAATAATTATGTAGATTACTTTTTCCCTAATGCGACCATTGAATATGTAGAAACCAATGTTATTCCATGTGATGACAATCCTAAGTGCGATTTATCCGCATTAGCGACCAAACAGTTTTTCGAATATGACATCAAGTTGACTATCAGTGAACCAACTTGGTTCCCAAGCAGCGGGATTTCAAATGGCTTTGGAGAATCCGTCGATATAGCCAGTACTTCAGCTGTGCGTAAGTACAACTCAAAATCGGTAGATGTTATCTTAATCTCCGATTTTTCAGGATCAATGCAAGAATCGGTCAGTTCTGATCGGGATGCTAAGTATATTGAACTGAAGGATATTATTAGTACGGTTTCAAGTACCCTTGCTGAATATAACCAAAACACAGGTACAAACAGCCAAATTTCATTTATTGGTTTTGATGGCTTTGTATTTCCGGGCACCGGTTATACCACAAGAGTTTGTAATAGTTTTTATTGTACGAATCGACACTATTATTATGCCTACTCCTATTTAATTTGTGATCGTGATAAAGAATCTAACGGTAACGTTTATCCAAAAAACAGTGGTTGGTGTTACAGCCAATCTGAATACGTTGATCCCTATGCAACGATAAGTAACATTTTCGATGAATCTGCTTATGCAGCCACTGGAGTTACCAGCAGCTTACACTTTTATACATTAGGTCTGACTAATGATTTTTCGACATTTGTGAGTGAAGTGAATCAATTCACTCCTTCAGGAACAACAGCATTTTATGCTGGGCTGATTCGTGGGGCGCAAGTTGCCGCTGCAGGTGACAACTCTCGTCGACTGTTCATTATTCTCTCCGATGGGATGAACAGCTACGAGCAGATCACCGATTCCTTGGTCTCTAATGGACTGTGTTCAGCGATCACGGACGAATTAAATACCCGATTGACTTCTGAAGGGGAGACAGTGAAGTCACGTATGTTTGCTATCGGCTTTGGTTATACGATTTCGAATTACCCGCAGATGAAAAACTGTGTGGGTGAACAGAACGTGTATGACGCAACCGATAAAGACTCAATCAAAAACAAAATATTAGAACTTGTAGCAGATGAGATGGGACGACTAGAGCCATCGGATCTTGCACCGTCCAACTAAAGGTAGATAAGGTTAATTATGTTTAAACGAACTTCGCTAGCACTTGCGCTCATATCTACATCGCTTAGTGTCGGAGCTGAGCCGCATTCTTTATATTCCTTCTTGTGCAATAAAAATAGCAATATGCAAGGGTATGAGTTATCCGTCGGCACACCGCAACGGATCGAAATGTATCCAGGAAACACATTACAAACTGCAGGTCACGATGCAAAAATCGACCAAGAATGGATCATGCAACATATCGAGCCTGATGTGATTCCACCCAAATGCTTAAGTTACTTTCTAAGCCAAGGATATTGGAAGTCAGGCCAAAGTATTGCGCGTTTTCACTTTGAATTTGATAGTCGAAAACTGACTGACGAGGACAAAATGATCTTTGCTCGATTGGTAGCTGCTTTATCCAATACCCCGAATGTTTCAGTCGTTGGACATACCGATAATTTGGGATCGGATAAATACAATCAAAAGTTAGGACAAAAGCGTGCGGATGAAGTGGTGAAACAGGCGACGCAACAAGGAGACAATATAATGCTGACGTCAAGTAGCCGTGGAGAGTCTTATCCTACGAATGATAATGCAACAGAGACTGGTAGAGCCTATAACCGCCGGGTAGAAGTGATCTTCGATGACCGTTCTGCAAAATAGTCTGTCATCATCTCATTGCTAAACAAAGGGAACCAATCGGTTCCCTTTGCCACATAAGGAGGTCGTCGATACGAAAAGACCCTTTTTATGAAATGGCTCATTGTTGTACTTCTCCTATTAACATCCAATCCTGTATTTGCATCTTGCTTTGTTATCAATGGATTACAAGGAATAGGAGCAAGAAAGGCTGACAATTACATAGTGGCACCGGACCAATCCAGTGCGGGACGAATTATGGTCGAGATCGAAGGTAAGCAGAGTCGTGTTTCCTCAAATCAGTATCAATGCCAGCAACTTAGCCTCTATTCCTTGCTCTGTACGATGAGTAATGCTACGCAAGGTATTGCTGAAACTTGGTTGCTTGACCCCCAAATCAATAAGGTTCTCTATACCAAAACAGTATCGGGTTTTGGTGCCTATGATGGAGTTAATGCCTTTGTTGGGAAGATTATCGCTAGATGCGATGGTGAATAAATATATCAAATAGTTATCTTCGTTCAGTTTTTTATGTTATTGTCCGTCGCCCGCACAATAGTGATAGTTCTAAAAACAGTAATAATGCAATACCCACTATTGGTGATTTTAAAGCAATCTTTTATCCTGACGATTCTCTCGTTGGTGAGAATTGCTTCTGTAATTACCTTCCTGATTCTGACACGCTTTAACTTATAGTATTGAAATTTAAAGAGTGTGTATTCATTGAATATACTATGCAGCTGTATCGTATAGTCTATTTTGTCATGAAAAATGTCTTATTTTTGAGAAAATAAATCAACTCACTAAGTTTCTCGATAGTTTTTGCTATTCATCAAACTCATTGCAAATTATGCTTGCGCAATCCAGTTGTCCAAACGCTGACATTTTGTTGACACAATCTCACCTCATACGTTTTTTAGGTGGATAGCGAAGGTCGTCACTGGATCACATGATCTAAAACACACTAGCAAGTTAGTTGACTACAACACTTGTAGGGGATGCTTTGTCTTGATTTTCCGTTACAGGTTAGTAAAGAGAAGTGTGGATCAAAAAATAAAAATTGAATTAGTTAAATTTAAGGATATTAAAATGTTGATGAATCTAAGCTGCAAACTTTACTCAAATATCGTTGCTTTTGCTCAAGACAAACGCGGTGTAACTGCAATTGAATACGCAATTATTGGTGTGGCAATTTCTGCAATTGTTTATACTATGTTTAACGGTACTCTTAAAGGTGCGTTAACAGGCGCGATGACCACTATTAGCAATAAGATTTCTAGCGCTTCTAGTATTTAATAAATTTTAACTGTTATTTTAATGATAGTTAATTTGGAAGGACTGATATACAGTATATTAGTCCTTAATTTGCTTTATATTGTTATATCTGATTGTCTAAACAGAATTATCAGTAATAAAGCGATTGTTTTGCTTGCAGCTATCGCATGTTTTTTGATTAAGCAACATTTTGATCTCATATCATTTTCTGTTGCTCTAACAGTACTTGTGCTCGGGGTCATTATGTTCAGCGCAGGGCTCTGTGGGGCGGGTGATATAAAGCTGCTGTTTGTCCTTATCCCAATTATCGACCATCAATGGTTATTGCTCTGTTTTATGTTGATGTTTGCTTTGGGTGGGATTCTAGGGATCGGGCTATGGCTAGGCGATAAAATTTGGCCGCAATGCAAACTGAAAACTAAAGGCGTTCCTTATGCCGTACCTATCTGCATCAGTTTCGGCTTTGGCCTATTTCTTACAGCAATAACGCATTAAATAAACTCTATATTTTATCGGTTATATTATGAATATTAAAGTGGTTACTCTCATCGCTGTATTAGCCATTTTTTCGGGTGGTTACGGCTTAACACATCAGTCGACAGCTAAACCGGAAAAACAGGTAGAACAGAAAGAGCAAGAGCAGTTGATCCAAGTTTATTTGGCAAAACATGACCTAGCAAAAGGTGAACCGCTGTCTCGTTCCGATGTTGTCGTGGAGAAATGGAAGCAAGCTAAGGCGAATCAGTTTGGTATTGATAAAGATCAGTCACTGGCATTTAAAACGGGGCAATTAGTTAGGGCGCCAGTATTAGCAGGAGCTGTTATTTATCCTGAAAATATTATTTCTCAGGAAGATTCTGATTATGTCGATTTTATTATCCAACCAAATAGAATTGCTTTCCCTTTAGAAACAACCAATGATGCTATTGTAGGTGGAGTCATCCGTGCAAACAGTCATATCGATGTATTAGCGTTAACGTCGACCGCACAAAACTTAGCGAACGATCGTTCAATAAACTCTTACAAAGGCGTCTCTCTTGCTCCCATTTTGATGAATATTAAAGTATTAAAAGTAGCAACTGAGAAAGTAAAAGAAAACAAAGAAGAACGTGAGAAAACGAGTTTAATTCTTGAGTTAACCCCTAAACAGGTATCGACACTCACCATTGCCAAGCGTATTGCACAATTAGAAGTTCACCAAACGGTTAAGAATGCTACCGCAAAAGACTTATCAGCGAATTCCGGTGATGTGATGGGAACTTACCATGCGATTACTGAGTTCCGCGCCGGAAACTCATCTGTTAAATAGAGTACTTGAAATGAAACTTAAAAATAGTTGGCTATACCAAACGCTGATGCGTTTATCCTGTCTGTGTATTGTTGTGGCTAGTCCAACCGTGTTTGCTGCGCAAGTGACAAATATTGCCAATGGCGAAGCTACTGCTTTAACAACCAAAGAAGATATCAGTTCGGTTTTTATTGCCGATCCTGCGGTTGCCGATTATCAAGTTATCGGCAAGAACAAAGTGGTGGTGTTTGGTAAAAGCATTGGTAGTACCTCTATTTTGGTGTTTGATGGTGATGGTAACACGCTATTAAGTCGCACAGTTGTGGTGAATGAAAGCCTATTGGCCATCAAACAACAAATCGCGTTGCGTTACCCTGAGCTAGATATTTCGATCTATAACTTGGGCAAACAAGTGATTTTAAGTGGCACGGTGTCATCTGAAGAGCAAAAACAAGATATTGAAACATTAGTTGGCGAGCTTCTTGGTAAGAGTGGTACTGATAACTCTGTAGCTCTAACGAGTAGTAGCAGTGACAGTTCAGGTTCATCAGAATCTTCTAGTTCTTCATCAAGTTCAAGCCAAAGCTTGAAAATGGGTAAAACGTATCAAGGTGTAGTCAATAACCTTGAAGTTGCTGTGACAAAACAAGTCAATGTGAAATTGACGATTGCTGAAGTAACCCAGTCATTTTCTGAACAGCTTGGTTTACAGACGTACAGTGATGGTCAAAGTAATGGTATTTTTGTTAACCCATTAAAGAGCTTTAGTGCCAGTGACATTGTTTCTGTTATTAATGCTATTGCAGATAATTCTGTCGGGCAAATATTAGCCGAGCCTAACATGTCAGTGATTTCCGGTGGTAATGCAAACTTTTTAGTGGGCGGTGAATTGCCAGTCGTGACTGTCATCGATGGTAGCACCAGTATTTCTTATAAAGAATACGGCATCAAACTGAGCTTAGCAGCTAACGTACTACGTGATGACAAGATTCAGCTTTCTATCCAACCAGAAGTAAGTTCACTGGATGATACCTATTCCAATTCAACCTATGATGTGCCTGCATTAAAAACACGTAAAGCACAAACCACTATCGAGCTCGGTGATGGTCAAAGCTTTGTATTAGGCGGCTTACTGAATAACGAAGAGACCGAATCATTATCTAAAATTCCTTACATTGGTGATATCCCGATTTTAGGTGCTTTGTTTCGATATACAGATACATCGCGTAGAAAAACAGAATTGGTGATTGTCGCGACTGTGAGCTTAGTTAAACCGATTGAAAGTCAAGACGTTAAATTGCCAGCGTTTGAACGTACCACAAACTTACAACGCTTCTTTGCTTGGGATAAAAAGACAGATAAAAACTATCCAGCTCGTCAATTGCTATTGGATGGAGGATTTATCCAATGAAAAATATGACTATAGTCGCGCTCTTCTCATTATTCTTAATGGCATGTAGCCAAGTAAGAGACCGTTCTGGTATTGAGTTAGATCTTTATCCTATTACTGCTTCGCTATCAATGGATGCTGGAAATGTAGTTCAAGCTAAACGTCAAGTTGACCAATTTATTATTGAGCATAAGCAAGAATTGCTGACAGACTCGATTGAATTGTTTGCGAGCAATAAAAAGCAGCGTCAATTGGTTAAATACACTCATCAAAAGTTATTGGTTATTGGCGTTTCTAAACAGCAAATATCATTGAGTGATAGTACCGCATCCGGTCTTTTTGAACTGCGCATGACTAAATTTCACGTCAAGAGTGGTCAGTGCCATTACGTGAATTACAACTCTTTAAGTACCATGTCGGATGATCACGGTTGTAATGTTGAAAGCAATCGCTGGACTTCTATGACTAATCCAGAACGTTCATTAGGTTCTATAGGTAAGTAAGCAAGCATGTTTAATTTAGTTGACACACTAAAGTCAAAACAAAAGCAGGAAGTAGAGCAGGAACATATCAAGACGGTATTGTTTTACCAGACCGAGTCCTGTCAAAACCTTGTTCAAGAATCTTATCGTTTTGAAGGGATTGCCGAGCCGGCAACCCTTTTGAACAATGATGACGAAATTGCAGAGCACGTTCGATTACAAAGTGTCGAAATTGTTATTATCGAATTGAATGATAGTAAGAATATCGCCAAAGATGCTGAGCGTATCAGTCACCTCTTGCCAAGTCATGCTTCTGTGATTGTTATTGGTAGTGAAGATGCTATTTCAACCATTCGTAACCTTAAGGCGCTAGGCTTTTATTACCTGTTTTGGCCAATCACTAAACAAGAACTGATTGATTTTGTTCGTAGTGTGCATGATAACCGTGAACGTAATCGTGGCCCAGGTCAAAACCGTCGCGCTAAGCGTGTATCGATTCTTGGAGCAAAGGGTGGAGTAGGAGCGACGGCCATTACGGCTGAGCTATCTTATCTGCTTTCTGAGGAAAAACATGCCTCTTGTGTCGTTGTAGACCATAACTACACGAGCGGTAATATCGATATTATGCTGGGGATTCAAAAATTCGAAAAACGTCGTATCCAGCGTGGCGCGTTTACCGAATTGGTGGACTTATCCAGTGCGCGTGGTTTGCTCTATAAACAGAGTGAGTTACTTTCTGTATTAGGTTTAACCTCCAAAGAGTTTTCGCATGAAGAGATTGCTGAGTATCACCGCTCAGTAATCAATGTCATGATGACCGAATGTAACTTTATAATTGAAGATTTCTCGGCGTCATCAGGCCAAGTTCATCTCGAAAAAAACAGTTGGCTCGACAGTGACTGTATTATTTTGGTTCTTTCTCCGACGGTATCATCATTGAGAGATGCCGGACGTATCAAATTATTGCTAGATAAGGTGCCGTTGTCTGAGCGCCCTCGAGTATTAGTCGTCGTTAACCATACTTGCCCAGAAAAGTTTTCTACAGTGACCTTTTCTGAAATAGAGAAGTTTTTGGAAATTAAACCAGATGCCATCGTGCCTTTTATTTCCAACTTCGGTGAAGAAATCCTCAATGGCAAACGCTTAGCTAAATTGAATAATAAATCATCGGTACCTATTAGAGCGCTAGCATCTTTAGTTGTGGGTGAAAAAACCATAACTAAATCATCTTGGTTAAATAAGTGGTTTAAAAAGGCCTAAATACCATGATCGGAACTAAAGATCTTTACGTCAAACTACGTAAGCAAATATTTGATGCGCTGGATCCGACAATGATCGGTAGCATCGAACGGCCGCAATTGCAGTCACAGCTCGAAAGCGCTGTGAATCTTTTGCTGGAAAACGAAGACGTTCCAGTATCTAACGTTGTTAGGCACCAGTTTGTGGATAGTTTAACCGATGAATTAGTCGGATTAGGGCCACTACAACGTTTAATGGATGACGAATCGATCACCGATATTATGGTCAATGGTCCTGATGCGGTATTTATTGAGCGTAATGGCTTAGTTGAAAAAGCACCGATCAGCTTTATTGATGAAAACCAACTGTTAGCGATTGCCAAGCGGATCGCAAGTCGAGTCGGTCGTCGAGTTGATGAATCCAGTCCAACCTGTGATGCACGTTTGGCTGACGGAAGCCGCGTTAATATTGTTATTCCGCCAATTTCTATTGATGGGACTGCAATATCGATTCGTAAGTTTAAAAAGCACAGTATTGATCTGAAAAAGCTATGTGAATTTGGCGCTATGAGCCCAGAAATGGCTCAATTACTGATGATCGCTGCGCGTTGCCGACTCAACATTTTGATTTCTGGTGGTACAGGTTCTGGTAAAACAACCATGTTGAATGCGTTATCAGAGTATATTTCTGAGAAAGAACGCATTATTACCATTGAAGATGCTGCTGAGCTAAAAATGCAGCAACCACACGTTGTGCGCCTAGAAACGCGTACTGCCGGGATTGAAAACACAGGTTTGATCAATCAGCGTGACTTGGTAATTAACTCATTGCGTATGCGTCCTGACCGTATCATTGTTGGCGAATGTCGTGGTCCAGAGGCATTTGAAATGCTCCAAGCCATGAACACAGGTCATGATGGCTCGATGTCAACATTGCACGCCAATACACCACGTGATGCAATGGCCCGTGTGGAATCTATGGTGATGATGGCGAATAACAACCTGCCTCTGGAAGCAATTCGTCGCACGATTGTGAGTGCGGTTGATTTGATCATCCAAATTTCTCGTCTGCATGATGGCTCGCGTAAGGTCATGAACATTACTGAAGTGGTCGGCTTAGAAGGCAGTAATGTGGTAATGGAAGAGATATTTCGCTTTCAACCCTCTTACCAAGCGAATGAGGATGGCAAGGTACGAGGTAATTTCATTACTGCGGGTTTGATGCAGCGTTCTGTGTTGGTCGAAAAAGCGAAGTTTTTTGGTTTAGAAGAACAATTAATGGCTGCTTTTAGAGCTGGAGAGCATGCATAATGATTTATCTTCTTATTATTCTGTTAGGTGTGGCAGCCATTATCTACGCTGTGGTAAACCAGCGTAAATTGCATCGTTCACGCCATTCCTATCTCAATGAGTTTAATAAGACAGAGTTTGTTCATTCTCTAGTCACCAATCAGCAAGCAGTTGATCTTGCATCGCTTTTAGATCGTTCGTTTATTGAAAGCGTGAAACAACGTTGGGAGAACTTTAAAAAGCAACTCGGCACAAAACCTGAGCTTAAGTTATTGCTGGTATTAGCAGGATTGTTCTTTGGTGCGATTGTTTTTAACCGTACCTATCTTCGTGCCGACAACACTTTATTTGTGCCGATTTTTATGTTGTTAGGTTTTGTTTTTTTCTACCGTTGGATGCAAAACCGTGAACGTAAGTTATTTGAAGAGCAGTTTCCTGATGCACTCAATATGATGACCAGTGCCGTTTCTTCAGGTGAAAGTATTATGCATGCGATTTTGTATGTTGGCGATAAACTCGAAGGTGATATTGGTAAAGAGTTCAATCTCATGGGACGAAGATTACAACTTGGAGAAACGCCTGATGAGGTTTTTCGTAAGTCGTGTCGGCGTTATCCATACCCGTCTTTCTATTTCTTTGTTATCACGCTACGAGCCAATATGCAGCGAGGCGGGCAATTAAAAGAAATTATGCATCGTTTAAACCGAACGATGTTTAATGCTAGAGCGGTAGAAAAGAAAAAATTCGCGTTGACCTCGGAAGCTCGTACGTCTGCAAAAATCGTTGCTGCTATACCGTTTATTTTTTTATTTATGCTGCAATTCTTGAATCCTGAAAACTATGAATTCGTCATGTTCAATGCTTCTGGTCGAGTCATTCTTTATTACGTCATTATTAGCGAAGCGATTGGTATTGGCATTGTATGGTCATTAATGAAGAGTGTTAAGTAGATTGCTATGAATATAATGATGGTATTATCATTTTTACTACTGAGTTTTGGGATTGGCTCATTATTGTTTGTGATGGGTAAGAGTCGTCGACAAAAAAAGCTGACTCGCTTTAATCTCGATATTCCTCAGAATGATGATAATGAATTAGCCAAAGTTGCAGACTTTTTCGACCGAGTATTTTCTAACAGTCAAGAAGAAATAGAGAAAAAACTCTTAGCTGCGGGGATTTATGATACCTCTTGGGCTAAATATTATTCCATAGTGAAATATGGTTTGTTGTTTTTGGGCGTAGCATTCGTTGCTGCTGGCTACTACTGGTTTGATTTTACTCAAAAACAGATCATTATGACTTTAGGTATTTGGGTCTTAGTCTTGCTACTCGGTCCTGATATGTATATGGCACAACGTAAGAAAGATCTCCAGAAGGTGATTTCTGCAAAGTTGCCATATATGCTTGATTTATTAGCAGTTTGTGTTCAAACCGGTATGACGATAGAAGCCGCTGTTAGCTACTTGTCCTTAGAGTTTGGTGCTTTCGACAAAGATTTAAGTCATATGTTGAAGAAAGTTGATGAACGCGCACGTCTTGTTGGATTAGAGCAAGCATTATCTGAATTGTATGAACGTATTCCGAGTAATGAAATTCGCAGTTTTGTTATGACGCTTAACCAAAGTTTGCAATATGGATCCTCTATTTATTCTGTATTAACAACGTTAAGTGCTGACATTCGCGAAGTGCAATTACTTCATGTGGAAGAAAAAATAGGTCAGTTATCCTCAAAGATGTCTATTCCACTCATTATTTTTATTATGGTTCCGATCGTTATTTTAATTGCCGGTCCAGGGATTATGAGGTTAATGCAAAATGGTCTATAAACTATCCAGTTATCTATTATTAGCCATTGCTTTATCTGGATGTACATCGCTCCAAGACAAAGGATTACATCTTTCTGATCAAACAAATGAAAAAGTTCTCATTACCAGTGGTAACTATCCAAAATTGATTGAGTTTTATAAGAAACAACTCAAAGATAATGATGACAATAAGACGCGCATAAAACTTGTCGATTCTTACGAACGAGTGAATGATTATGGGTCAGCCATCTTTTATCTTGAGCCTCTGTTGAAAAAAACTCATGATGTCACTGTTGATGTCAATATTCTTGCTGGTCGTGCTTATCTTAATCAGGGCGACTTTAGTCAGGCTAAGCAATATTTAGATCGAGCAAATAAACAAGAGGCGAATAATGCGGAGGTGATGAACTTACTTGGTGTGCTAGCAAGCTATCAGGGGGACTTTGTCTCGGCCAAAAAATGGTTCTTAGCTTCGCGGACTGCAATGGGTGATGACAAAAAAGTAAAAAATAACCTTGCTCTTATTGCCATGCTTGAAGGTGACTTTGCAACGGCAAAGTATCTTCTTTTACAACTAGTTGACGATAAAAGTGCCCCACAGAAGAAAGTTCGTTCTAATCTGGCACTGGTCTACGCCAAGTTAGATGATAAAGCCGCGTTTGACAGGTTGATGAGACAATCCGATTCAGCAAACAAGGATGAGTTATTTGCCCAATTGCAACAAGTAAAAATAGTGAGTATTCACTCGCTAATCTCTAACTCTTCTTTAGATAGCGGTGAGAATGATGAAACGCCAATATCTAAGTAGTAGTATCAAAAAGCAGAAAGGTGTCGCTGCAATTGAATTTGCAATGGGCTTTTTCTTTTTTTGGTTAATGTGTGCTGTTTGGGTTGAAATGAGTTTTCTATCTTATGTGTCGGCTATTGGTGATTTGGCAATTTCACAAGTTGCGTTACACAGTAAGAGAGTTTCTTCTGAATGGTCGAGTGCTAATGATGTCTTTTTGGCTGATTTTGAATCTGTGATAGATAACAGTGACAGTTTGTGGCGCTATGTTGTTGATTCTGATGATTTTAGCTACAGCATTCGTTATGTTGCAAGTTATGAAAAATTAGTTGATGAAGATGATACGTGTGAAGTAACGGATACCAGTGAGTCGAATAGTACTACCTGTGGTAATGCATCAAATGCGGCTATCGCTATTTATCGTATTCAATATGATGCCTCACCTATTTTTAATTACTTTCTCGATAGTAACACTCTGTTTTCTCGTGAAGCCATAGTCATCCAGGAATATCAACGTGAAAAATTCGCACTGTAGTAGAAGAAAAGGCAATTTTACAGTTGAATTTGCCATCGTAGGAGTGTTCTTCTCTTTATTACTGGTATTTAGTGGTGACATTATCATAAAACTCAGTATTAAAGGAAAATTGGAGCGACTCTCTTATTCAATCGTTAATATTGTAAAAGAGCGTACCCAGTTATTTGGGGAAGACGAATATAGTGTTGATGATACGGAAGCAGAGAATGCTTATACCATTACCGTCGCCTCATTAAAAAGAACCATGTCAAGTTTTGATGAAAGCAAATTTGGATTTGTTTTAGATGCATACACAAGAAGTGATTATGGTACTGGCGATAAGATAGATAGCATAGTCTCAGGTTCAGGCTCTTGGGTTCACGAGGGAAGTAATATTTCTTGTCAATCGACTAAGCCAGACAAAGATCTTATTTTTCAAACCTCTTGGGGTAGATCTGCGACGTTTTATCAGGTGACACTATGTTATGCATCACCTAATTGGTTTGGTTCTATTATTGGGGGTGATTATTCGAAGATATCAGTACGCTCTGCAGCGGTAGGACGATAAGATGATAAGTCATCGTAATAAGCAATCAGGACATGCAGCAATACTCTTTGCCATGATGATCCCGCTATTGTTCGGCGTTTTCATTCTTGGTACTGATGGGGCAAGAGCGTTACAAGCCAAAGCTCGTTTAGAAGAGGCATCTGAAGCAGCGGTGCTAGCCGTCGCGGGTCAAAGTGGGTCAACTCAGGCTGCTCATGATGAAATGGCGACCAACTATATCCAATACTATTTTCCGTTTGCGGAGATGGAAGACATCACCACTGAAGATATCCCTTGTGCCGATAACTCTGCCTGCGATACTGAAGATGATGCAGTGAATCGCTTTTATGAATATACCGTTTCTGCAACCATATCAGAGCCGAATTGGTTTTCTAAGGATACTATATCAACCAGTTTTGGCGATTCTACCGATGTCGGTGGTTATTCATCCGCACGAAAATATCAGTCGCAAACGGTCGATATTATATTAGTATCGGATTTTTCGTCCTCGATGTTACAAAGTACAGGCAGTAGTGTTAATTCAAAAGTAACGGATTTAAAATCGATAATTTCAGACGTTGCGGATACGATTAACGAATACAATGAGCATACTGGAACACAAAAAAACACCATGGCATTTGTTGGCTTTGGTTATTATACCTATGGTGCGTACTCAACAAGTATTAGTAAGAATGGTTCTACATATAGTGGGTTTCCCTATTACACATATCTAATGTGTACTGGAGCGAAAAATAGTTCCCATCCTGCTAATGATGGGTGGTGTGGAGCTTCATCAAGTGACTTAGGAAATATTGATTATTCACAGTCTGTAAGCGCGGCGAATATTTTCGATGAAAGTGCCTACTTACCCACTAGCATTATTCAATATCCATATACAATTTCTGCTAGCACATACAATAATATAGATTATTCTTATCAGAAAATGTATACAAAAAATTCAGATAGTAATACATATCATTTTCGATATTACAATTTGGGTTTAACGTCAGATGTTTCTGAGCTTAGTGACACCATTGATAATTTCGTTCCTCAAGGTTCAACTGCATTTTATACTGGTTTGATTCGAGGTGCTCAAATTGCAAATAAAGGAAATAATTCACGGCGTTTAATTATTATTTTATCAGATGGTAATAATACGCATGAAGATGTTACAACTGAGTTAGTTGCTGATGGCCTCTGTGACAATATTACCGACACACTAAATAGCCAAACTACGACAGTTACCGATAGTGAAGGTGATGAGGTTGAAGAATCGGTTAAGTCTCGAATATTTGCAATCGGATTTGGATATCAAGCGAGTCAGAACCCCGGCATGACAAATTGTGTTGGAACGAATAACGTTTATGACTCAAACGATAGTGACGAGATCAAAGACAAAATTTTGGAATTAATTGCAGAAGAGATGGGGCGGTTAACGCCATCAGATGAGACAAATTAGGATAATTTTATGAAAAAACAATTAATAATTTCTTTGGTGGCAAGTGTTATTTCTGCAAGCTGTTTGGCCCAAGAATCTGATCTGTATTCTTATTTATGTAATAAAGATGGCAATACGCAGGGTTATCAAATGACGGGTGGCACTGCAAAAAAATTGGTGATGTATCCTGGCGATAGTTTACAAACCGTTGCGATCACTGCAAACCCAGATCAAGAGTGGTTACTTGGCCAAGTAAAACCAGACCAAGTGCCTACCGATTGCTTGAGTTACTTTTTGAGTCAAGGTTATTGGCAAAAAGGTCAGAGTATCGCTCGTTTCCATTTTGAGTTTAACAGCAAGTCATTGTCCGGTGCTGATAAGGCGATTCTTGCTCGTTTAGTGACTACATTAGCGCATACACCTAATGTATCTGTTGTTGGACATACAGACTCAATCGGCTCAGATGCTTACAACCAAAGCTTGGGTGAAAAACGCGCACAATCTGTGGTTAAGCTTGTATCGAGTCAGAGTAAAGACGTGTCGTTGACAACGAGTAGCAGAGGGGAAAGCCAGCCAATCGCTTCCAATAGCACTGTGCAAGGTCGCGCGCTCAATCGTCGTGTTGAAATTGTGTTAGAAGATGTAATGCAATAAATAATATTTATTTAAAACAATTTAAAGGCTTAACGTTTACGTTAAGCCTTTCTTATTGTCCAGCCATTAAGCAAATTCCTTATTGTTAAACTACCCATGTAATTTTATGTAAAGATGTGTCATTGTTATGTCAGCTCCTGTTCTCACATATACTCAAATTCGAAATACGATATAGTACGCTGCGAACGACACCCTGTTAAAATACTCCGTAAATTCAGTTGGTTGATATAATGATAAATAGAAATAGGCGAGTCCAATCAGGCCACGCTGCGTTGCTTTTTGCTCTAATGATTCCATTACTTTTTGGTGTTTTTATTTTGGGAACTGATGGAGCAAGAGCATTACAGAGCAAAGCTAGGATAGAAGAAGCATCAGAAGCGGCTGCATTAGCGATTGCTGGGCAAAGTGAATCTTCACAAGAATCTAGGGATGCTTTGGCAAGTCGTTACATTCGGTATTATTTCCCTCATTCCGATATCATACGAATGGAAACACAAAATATTCCATGTTCTCAGAATCAGGATTGCGAAAAAATTACTTCTGCCACAGAACAATATTTCGAGTATACGGTTTCTACTAATATTGAACAAAAAAACTGGTTTTCGAAGGATACAATATCTACCAGTATGGGGAATGGGCTCAATGTCGGTGGTTCCGCTAAAGCAAGAAAATACCAATCACAGGCAGTAGATGTTATTTTGGTGGCTGACTTTTCTGGGTCGATGCAAGATCGCCTACCTGGTGAGAATAAAAATAAAGAGCAACAACTAATCGAAGTAATGAAAGAGGTAGCAGATACTTTAAATGATTATAATCAGCATTCAAATTTAAAAAGTGAACTCGCTTTTACCGGTTTTAACTTTTTCACCAAAAAGTATACTTTTGATAGTAATGATTTGAAATATTATAATTATCTTATATGTAAAAAAGCACATCAGAATCAAGTTAGGCAACAAGGCTGGTGTTTTGATTCTTATGAGAATGGAAGAAATATAGATGTCAATGCAACTGTTTCCCAAATTTTTGATTATGGTGCTTATGATTATTGGACGGAAAAGCAAATAATAGAAAATAATTCTTGGGGGCAAGATATAGTTAGCGCAAGATTTCGTGAAATACCATTAACAGATGATTTTAGTAAGTTTAAAAGTGAAATAAGTCACTTTTATGCCAAGGGTGGAACAGCCTCTTATACAGGATTAATAAGTGGTGCTCGTTTAGCCTATGACGGTGATAATCAGAGAAAACTGATAATTTTATTATCCGATGGACAGGATAGTAACTATTCTAAAGCGGATGATAATATATCATCTTCTCTGATTTATAAAGGGAAATTATGTTCAGTCATAATATCTAAACTTAATGAAAAATTGGTATATAACGATAGTACACAGTCAAACGAACATGTAGTTTCGAAAATGTTTGCCATCGGTTTTGGGTATGCCGCGTCAGATTATCCAGTTATGCAACAATGTGTCGGTCAAGGTAACGTATACGATGCAAAGAACAGTGAAGCAATAAAGGATAAAATATTAGAACTGATTGCAGAGGAAATGGGGCGTCTTTCCCCATCGGATTAGTCCTCTCTCTTTCAATAAACAAGGCCTGAATATTCAGGCCTTGTTTATTTTCGATAGTAATAAATTTAATGCTTACTTCATGCTGTTATAAATAGCATTAACGTTGTGTTCGAATGCTTTTGCGTAAGTTGGTGCTTCACCGTTAGCGTCGGTTAATGCTTCAGGATAAAGCTCGCCACCTGACTTAGCACCAGTGGCTGCCGCAATCTGTTTAACTAGACGTGGGTCAGTTTGGTTTTCGATAAAGTAAGTGTGGATATGTTCTTGTTTGATTTGGTCAATCAGTTTACCGACATCTGCTGCACTGGCTTCTGCTTCGGTTGAGAAGCCTACAGGTGCTAGAAATTGCACGCCATATTCTTGGCCGAAATAGCCAAATGCATCATGACTGGTCATCACTTTACGTTTGTCGTTAGCGACACCCGCGAATTTGCCTTTTGCCCAGCTATCCAGTTTTTCTAGTTTCTGAATGTAAGCTTGGCCTTGAGTTTGGAAGTATTTCGCATCCGCAGGGTCAGCTTTGATCAATGCGTTCATTACGTTACGCGCGTAAATGACACCATTGGCTGCACTGTTCCATGCGTGTGGGTCAGTAATGGTTTCGCCATCTTCCACCATAGAACGAGTTTTAACGCCTGTTGAAGCTGTCACTACGTCACCCTTGTAGCCTGAAGCTGTTACCAAGCGATCCATCCAACCTTCTAGACCTAAACCGCTAATAAACACCACATCGGCTTTGTTGATCAGTACGCTGTCTTTAGGTGATGGTTCGAACGTGTGTGGGTCGCCGTTTGGACCAACCAGTTCGCTGACTTTTACGTGTTCGCCACCGACTTGTTGCACAATATCGCCTAGCACAGAGAAGCTTGCTACGGTATTTACCGTGTTAGCAAAAACAGAAGGGCTAAGCGCGATAGCAACAGACAGTGCAGTGGTATACCAAAGTTTCATTATAAATTCCTTATAAAAAGTGGATCAGTTAGTGTTGTTGTTTGCGATAAATCGGGAAAATGCCGTTTTCTTTGCCAAAGGCAATCGAGAGCAAAAAGCAGATGGTTGCAGTTAAAACGATGGCTGGCCCAGCCGGTACTGATTGATACCAAGACCATGTCAGGCCAATAAATGAACTCACCATGCCGGTAATGGCGGCAATCGCCATGGTTGAAGGTAAATGGTTGGTCCAGCAGCGAGCTGTGATGGCTGGCAGCATCATTAATCCAACAGTCATCAAGGTGCCAAGGATCTGAAATCCAGCCACTAAGTTCATCACCACCAGTGCCATAAACATCGCGTGAACTAAGGTTGGAAAACGCTTAGAGCGCGCTTGGAAAAAGGCCGCATTAAACGATTCAAATACGATGGCGCGATAGAAAAAGGCCAATACGAGAATCGTGATGGTCGCGATCACACCAATAAAAAGCAACGACTCATTATCGACAGCCAATAGCGAACCAAACAGCAGGTGTAGAAGATCAACACCGGAGCTGCGCAAAGAGACCAGAGTTACCCCAAGTGCGAGAGAACCCAGATAGAGACCCGCGAAGGTAGAATCCTCATGTAACCTAGTCGCATTACTGATCCAACTTGAACTCATTGCGACGAGTAGGCCGGCAACAAAGCCGCCTAATCCCATGGCGAGCAAAGACATGCCAGCACATAGATAACCAATTGCAACGCCAGGTAATACCGCATGGGAAAGGGCATCACCGATAAGACTCATGCGGCGCAGTAACAGAAATACGCCAAGTGGCGTCAGGCTAAGAGACAGAGCTAGGCAAGCGACCAAAGATCGGCGCATAAAGCCAAATTGAATAAAGGCATCGATTACGTGGTAAGTCATCTTTTTTCCTTAACCGAAGCTCAGTTCCATGCGAACCGATGGGTTATAAATTTCACAGCTATTTAAGACATCCTGGGTCTTGCCCCAGTGAGAACATTGTTCGTTGATCAGCAGTGTGTCAGGGAAATAAGACTCCACAATGCTTGGGTTATGCAGCACGGTGATAATGGTTTTTCCCTGTTGATGCAGCTCGCAAATCAGATTGAGAAGTGTCTCTTGAGTTTGACTATCAATGCCAGTGAAGGGCTCATCCATCATCATCACAGGGGAGTCTTGCACCAGCAGTCGGGCAAACAGCATGCGCTGAAACTGACCGCCAGAAAGCTGATTGATGGTGTAGTTAGCCAGATCAATAATGCCGACATGATCCATCGCGTTGGCAATTTTTGCCATGTCAATGCGATTAATCGAACTTAAGATACCTTTGTGTGGCCAGCATCCCATCGCAACCACATCCGATACCGTGATAGGGAAACTACGGTCGATATCGCTTTGTTGAGGTAGCCATGAGAGCAGCTCCTTGCGTGGGCGACTAAAAGAGAGTTCGCCAGCAATTGGTGGCAGCAATCCACATAAGGTTTTTAACAGGGTTGATTTCCCTGCGCCATTAGCACCCATGATGGCAGTGAGGCTACCGGACTCAAATTGCCCAGAAATAGGTTGAATAAGACTCTTTCCCTGATAGCCAACAGTGAGGTTATGTAAGGTAATCATGGCAGCTTAACCGCCCAAAAAATGGCGCCCCAGAGCAGTGCTAAAAGAACCAGTATCAATGCCACGCGGGTGATGCCAGAGCGAGTTAATAAGGAGTGATAGGCTTTATCACTCAAAGCTGTAAAACGAATCATGGTCAGGTCTAAGATAGGCTTGGTTTGTTATGTTATACTATAACAATAACATTTTCTTACAATTTGAGGGAAGTGCAATTGTTTTGATAATCAAAGTGATTGAGTATTGGAGTGTGTGTTAGCCCCTTTTTTGTTGAATTAACTTTTTGACGATATTTGGGTATATACTTTGCGGTCAGATGGTTAGCGTGCGCCAGTGCGGCGATATTCAAGCACTTTATGCTCTCCTATTCGTCCTCAACCAGCCAAGAGAATTGCTTAAATGAACAATGTCGAACTGCTGCAACAGCTCATCCGTTTTCCTACGGTTTCTTCCGAATCCAATCTGGATCTTATTCACTATGTTGCTCATTTATTGGAAGAAAAAGGCATTCAAGCGCAGGTTATTCAAGATCCAGTTCAGGCGAAAGCGGCTTTGTTTGCCACCGTGGGTGACCCGATGGTTCCCGGAATTTTGCTGTCTGGACATTCAGACGTGGTGCCGGTTGAAGGGCAGGCTTGGAGTGTTGATCCTTTCTCTGCCACTCTTGTGGAAGATAAGCTCTTTGGCCGCGGTGCATGCGATATGAAAGGGTTTATTGCGGTCGCGCTTAACCTAATGTTATCTCTGGCTGACAAGCCATTGGCGAGGCCGGTACATCTGGCGGTCAGTTTTGATGAAGAGCTTGGCTGTCTGGGTGTCAAAGATATGCTGTTGCATTTGCAGCATCTAAAGGTTGAGCCGTTATTGTGCATTGTTGGTGAGCCCACCGAGATGAGCATCGCATTGGGACATAAAGGAAAAGCGGCTTACCGCGTGCACTGCTGCGGTGAAGAAGCCCATTCGTCGCGAGCTCCGCTCTCGGTCAATGCGATTTATCTGGCCTGCGATTTCATCGCCAAGTTAAGAGAACTGCAGCAACAATTTAAAGTGCGTGGAGCAAGAGATGATGAGTACGACATTCCTTATTCGACTGTACACGTCGGTAAAATAGAGGGCGGTAAAGCCATCAACATTGTTCCGCAGTCCTGTCAGTTCGATTTTGAAATCCGTCACTTAGCTCAAGATGATCTGGATAAAGAGTTAACCACGCTTTTTAGTCAAGCTCAGCACATTGTCGAGGCCGCGCGTGCAGAGTTACCCGCTAGCCGAGCTGAGATTCAATTTACCTGCATGAGCCGCTATCCAGGGTTAAATACCGATGCCAGTCACCATGCTATTCAGCGCCTTAAAAAATGGTCGGCAGATGATGCAAAATTTATTCGCGTTGCGTTTGGCACTGAGGGCGGGCTGTTTTCTCAGGCGCTTAACGCACCCGTTGTGGTGTGTGGTCCGGGGTCGATAGAACAAGCGCACAAGCCGGATGAGTTTGTCGCATTAAGCCAACTGCACGATTGTGAGCAGGTACTGACCCAATTTATTTACGATATTTGCCAATAATGTTTTGTCACCAAGCTAATAGAAAAGCAGCAGTCGTATGAATGACTGCTGCTTTCTGGTAAACAAATTGAACAGAGGGCTATTATTTAATTAATAACCTTGCTTAAGGTCCACAACGCCTAGCAGTGGCAATCCCTTTTGCCAACGTTCAATATTCTCTTTGAGAGAGATAAAACCAGCCTCTGGGCGTGTAATGCCAGCAATGTGCGGAGTAAGTTGCACTTTAGGATGCGACCAGAAAGTATGCTGTTCAGGAAGGGGCTCAACACAAGCCACATCGAGCAGCGCGTAGCTGAGTTGATCGCTGTTTAATGCCTCAATAAGATCTTCTTCATTGACATGTTCGCCACGGCCCATATTGATAAGAGATGCACCCTGTGGCAGATCCGTAAAGATATCTTGGTTTAAAATACCTTTGGTTTCTGCGGTGAGAGGCAGCAAGCAAATCAGTACATCTAAGTCACTCAAAAAAGTGTTTAACTCTTTCGCTCCAGCAAAGCAGTCCACACCTTCTATGTTGTGCTGACTGCGAGCCCAGCCTTTACAGTTAAAGTGGAACTGTTGCAGTCCGCGTAGAACGGCTTTCCCTTGTTGTCCTAGCCCCATCACACCGACATTAAATTGGTTCGCTGGTTTGCAATACCACGGCTTCCAGAGATGATTTCGCTGCTGAGCATTAAACAGAGGTAGGCCACGGTAGATATTCAATACCCCCATGCAAGCGTACTCAGTTAGCTGCTGCTCCAAATCGGTATTGATCATTCTGACCAGAGTAACGTTTTTGGGTACATACTCAGTTGGGATTTGATCCACCCCAGCAGAAACTGTAAAAATCACTTCCAAATTAGGAAGCTGAGCAAGCAATTCTGGTTTGAGCTGCCATACCACCAAAGCAGTAATCTCGTTTAAATCGCCATGATCAGGCCAAAGCCTAAATTCAATATTAGGAAATGCCGCTTTGATTTGCTGTTGCCAATGAGCTCCACGCTTAGGCTCAGAGTAATAAAGAATAACCATTTTAGTCCCTTAAAAATGTCGGTCTTGTCAGTGTGCCACAAATGACACTCAAATGGAGCGAATATTCAAACGAAGTCATGAGCACTTTTGTTCACCCGTACAAATTCTCCCTCTTTAGCGATTTAGTTCACCCTCCTCATTTTGTGAATTGGCACACATTTCTATAGGTTTTAACGACTTAGATCACATGTCATTTGTGCATCTGCACTAAGGTGATTAAAAAAACAACGTTGAGATTTGTAGTACTGCCTAATGTGCTGGGTGGTCGAGGGTGGTTTAATTTCCCCATCGTAATCGACTATCAAGGTGCGTCATGAAAAATATATTTCCAAATCAAGCAAGACAGAAACTGAAAAACTGTGAACGAATGATCGGCTGCTGGGCAGCGATGACTAACCCGCTGACGACTGAGCTACTGGGTCAAGTTGGCTTTGATTGGCTATTGATTGATAGTGAACATGCGCCTAATGATATCAACTCTCTTATTCATCAGTTGATGGCACTGAAAGACAGCGACTCTGCTCCTTTTATTCGCCCAACTTGCAACGATAAAGTTGAAATTAAACGCCTGCTCGATATCGGTTTTTATAATTTCCTCATTCCTTTCGTTTGCACGAAAGAAGAAGCAGAAAATGCGGTGAGCTATACACGTTATCCATCAGCAGGCGTGCGTGGTGTCAGTGTAGCGCACCGCTCCAATAACTGGGGATTCCAGTCTGATTACCAACAAAAAATCAATGACAACATCTCTGTAGTTGTGCAAATCGAAGACCGTACCGCGTTAGAAAATGTTGAACAGATTCTTTCTGTTGATGGCATTGATGCAGTCTTTGTTGGCCCATCAGACTTAGCTGCTTCACTTGGCCATCTAGGCAATGCAGCCCACCCAGAAGTGTTTGACAGTATTTGTCATGTTATTGATGCCGCTAAAAAAGCAGGCAAAAGCTGCGGCATTCTTGCCCCTAAACAAGAAGATGCTAACCGTTACCTTGAATTAGGTGCCAATTTCGTAGCGGTAGGTAGTGATATCGGTATCTTCAAGTCAGCCGCTGTTCAACTCAAAGAGAAGTTCCTATAAGGAGGATTCATGAAAATCGCATTTATCGGCCTAGGTATCATGGGTAAACCTATGGCAAAAAATCTGCTTAAAGCAGGTCACGAACTGACTGTATTCGACAACAATGCAGACGCTATCAATGAACTTGTCAACGCTGGTGCAACTGGCGCTGAATCATCAAAAGATGCAGCTAAAGGTAACGAAGTGATCGTGACTATGTTACCAAACTCACCTCACGTAAAAGCGGCTTTGCTTGGTGAAGGTGGTGCGGTAGAAGGTGCTGAAAAAGGCGCTACCGTGATTGATATGAGTTCTATTGCTCCTCTTGCTAGCCGTGAAATCTCTTATGAGTTGGCAAAATTTGGTGTTAACTACCTCGATTCCCCAGTGTCTGGCGGCGAACCTAAAGCAGTTGACGGCACTCTTGCTGTGATGGTAGGTGGCGACAAAGCGCTGTTTGATAAATACCAATCCGTGATCAGTGCAATGGCCTCTTCTGTGACTTATGTCGGTGAAGTGGGTGCTGGTAACGTGACTAAGTTGGCTAACCAAGTGATTGTTGCTTTGAACATCGCAGCAATGAGTGAAGCACTGACTTTAGCGAAAAAAGCAGGCGTTGATCCTCGTAGCGTGTACCAAGCTATCCGCGGCGGTCTAGCTGGCTCTACCGTGTTGGATGCAAAAGCACCAATGGTATTGGCTCGTAACTTTGAACCTGGTTTCCGTATCGACTTACACATCAAAGACTTAACTAATGCTATGGACACTTCTCATGGGGTTGGTTCTCAACTTCCATTGACCAGCCAAGTGTTGGAAATGATGTATAGCCTTCGCGAAGATGGCCATGGTGGTTGTGACCACGATGCTTTGGCTCTCTACTACGAAAAACTCACTAACACAAAAATCGCTGACTAATTGGCCTTTGTAGTGGCTGTCATTACGGCCACTACCTCTCATAAAGGACGACGTATGAAAATTGTTATTGCGCCCGACTCTTACAAAGAGAGCATGTCTGCTGAGCATGTTGCGCAGCACATTGAAAGTGGCTTTAGACAGGTATTTCCTACTGCAGAATATGTTCGAGTGCCGATGGCCGATGGTGGCGAAGGTTCTCTCGATGCAATCAAAGCGTCTTTGCAAGGTCAAGAAGTGACCTTGACGGTAAAAGATGCTTACTTTAATGACCGCCCAGCGAGCTATTTCCTTGAAGCTGACGGTAAAACAGCCCTTATCGAAATCGCTAAGATTTGTGGCATTGAACAAACGACTCCAGAGCAACGTGCCCCAGGGCGTGCAACCACTTATGGTGTCGGCCAAACCATCGCCGATGCGTTGAACAAAGGGGTTGAACATATTGTGCTGTTCATTGGTGGTAGTGCCACAAATGATGCCGGTGCAGGTATGGTTCAAGCGCTGGGTGCCCAACTTTTAAATCAACAAAACCAAGAGTTACCTGTTGGCTGCTTAGCCCTAGCTGACTTAGCTCATATTGATTTGAGTCGTTTTGATGCCCGCATTAAACAAGTGGCCTTTGAAGTGGCCTGTGATGTGGATAACCGCCTTTTAGGACCTCAAGGGGCAACCTATATTTTTGGCCCACAAAAAGGGGTTCAACCCGATCAACTGCAACAGTTTGATGACTGCTTACGTCAGTTTGCCAATGTGATTGAGAAAGACCTCAACCTAGATGCGCCCAGCATTCGTGGGGGAGGAGCGGCTGGCGGTTTAGGTGCTGGATTAGCGGTGTTCTGCCAAGCAGAACTGCGTAATGGCTTTGACATCATCAGTGATCTTGTTGGTCTGCGTTCTCAAATCAAAGATGCCGATTTGGTGCTGACTGGCGAAGGCCGGATCGATAGCCAAAGTGCTCGTGGCAAAGTGCCTTGTGGTGTGGGCAATTTGGCGTTTGAGTACAGCGTTCCTGTCATTGGGATTGCAGGCAGCGTGGCTCACGATCTTGATGAAGTTTACCAGCAAGGGGTGAATGCCGTTTTTTCCATATTGAATAAGCCGATGACTTTAGCAGAGGCGTTCAAGAACTGTGAAGAAAACTTAATTAATACAAGTAAAAACATAGCGTTAGTAATTAAAAGCGCAGCTCTAGTGAAGTAACTAAACCCTATAACTAACGTGGAACAGTATTATGTCAGATATGTATCTTATCTGGACCGCTGTCGGTTCGATCATACTTTTACTTTTTTTGGTGATGAAAGCGCGTTTACACGCTGTTATCGCTCTGATCTTAGTTTCTATGGTGGCAGGGATTGCAACAGGCATGTCTCCTGCAGATATCAATAAAACCATCCAACAAGGTATGGCGGGTACCTTAGGTTTTATCGCGGTGGTTGTTTCTCTTGGCTCTATGTTCGGTAAGGTAATGGAGCAAACTGGTGCTTTGGATGTGATTGGCCAAACATTGGTTCGTAAAGTTGGGGCGAAATATACCCCGTGGGCCGTTGGCTTAACGGGCTTAATTTGTGCTCTGCCTCTGTTCTTTGATGTGGCCGTGGTGCTGCTGATTGGCTTGGTGTTCGCAACGGCTCGTCGTGGTGGTGGTACTGTCACTGCGAACGGTTGTGCGCTCCTTGCAGGGATTGCTTCATGCCAAGCGTACCTGATTCCAACCGCTGGTCCAATTCTCGTGGCTTCGCAATTAGGCGCTGATTTTGGTTATGTGATTCCTTTTGGCATCCTCGCTGCAGTTCCTGCCATGATTCTTGGTGGCCCAGTGTACGGCAACTGGATTGCTAAACGTGTACAAATGCCTCTGCCTGAATTAAAAGGTAAAGAGTGCGCTGGTGAGTGCGCATCTGATCAACCAATGCCACCAACATTTGGTTTGGCTCTGGGCTTGATTTTGCTGCCACTTATCCTGATTGGCGTGAAATCCATCGCGCTGCACATCATCGATAAAAGCTCTTCGCTTTATTCATGGTTTGAGTTCATCGGTCACCCATTTACCGCCATCTTGGTTGCCTGTTTCATGGCGTTCTACATGTTGGGTATTCGTCGCGGTTTAACCAAACAAGAAGTGATGGATATCTGTAGTTCTGCACTGCAACCAGCAGGTGTCATTATCCTTGTTACAGGTGCTGGTGGTGTATTTAAACAAGTGCTAGTGGATTCTGGTGTGGGTCAAGCGGTTGGTTCCTTCCTCGCTCAGTATGACCTCTCTGTCGTGGTACTTGCGTTTCTTTTCGCTGGATTTGTCCGTGTGATTCAAGGGTCAGCAACGGTTGCCATGCTCACTGCGGTTGGTTTGATTCAACCTATGCTCGAACCAATGCACTTAAGTGGCGCTGAATTGGCAGTAGTGACTATCGCTATCGGCGGTGGTGCGAAATTGCTCTCCCATGTTAACGACTCCGGCTTCTGGTTAGCCAACCGTTATCTGAATTTGACTGAAAAGCAAACCCTGCAGACGTGGACCGTTACCGACACCATTGTCGGGTTCACCGGGTTCTTTGTGGCACTGATTATCTACTCTCTGATTTAAAACGAATTTACTTTCAAAATTTACTTTCAATTGGCAAAGATTAAAGGAAAGAATTATGTCTGTACCTACTATTACTGAAATGCATGTTATTCCTGTTGCTGGTCGCGACAGTATGTTGTTAAACCTAAGTGGCGCTCACGCACCGTTCTTCACTCGTAATATCGTTGTACTGAAAGACAGTGCTGGTAACGAAGGTTTAGGTGAAGTCCCTGGAGGCGAAAAAATTCGCCAAACTCTAGAAGATGCACGTGAACTGATCTTGGGTCGTTCTGTTGGTGAGTATAAAAACGTTAAAACCGCAGTAAAAAATAAATTCAACGATCGCGACAGCTCTGGTCGTGGTCTACAGACGTTTGACCTTCGTACGACGGTACACGTGATTACCGCCATTGAAGCTGCATTCCTTGATTTGCTGGGTAAACACCTAGGTTTGAACGTTGCTTCACTGCTGGGTGATGGCCAACAACGTGATGCGGTTGAAGTGTTGGGTTACCTGTTCTTCGTCGGTGATAAAGATAAAACTGACCTGCCTTACCAAAATCAAGACGATGAAACTTGCGAGTGGTACCGCATTCGTCACCAAAAAGCGATGACTCCAGCCTCTGTTGCTCAATTGGCACGCGCTAGTCACGACCGTTACGGTTTCCATGACTTCAAATTGAAAGGCGGTGTGTTAGCTGGCAAAGAAGAAGCGGAAGCAGTAAAAGCGATTAAAGAAGCTTTCCCTGATGCTCGCGTAACTCTCGATCCAAACGGTGCTTGGTCTTTGGAAGAAGCGGTTGAATTGGGTATCTACCTAAAAGATACGCTCGCTTACGCAGAAGACCCATGCGGCGCAGAAAATGGCTTGTCTGGTCGTGAAATTCTTTCTGAATTCCGCCGTCGTACTGGTTTGCCAACCGCAACCAACATGATCGCCACCGACTGGCGTCAAATGGGCCACTCTTTGAGCCTACAATCTGTCGATATTCCATTAGCAGACCCACACTTCTGGACAATGGAAGGCTCTGTTCGCGTTGCGCAAATGTGTCATGAGTTTGGTTACACTTGGGGTTCTCACTCAAATAACCACTTCGATATTTCTCTAGCGATGTTTACTCACGTTGCTGCTGCCGCTCCAGGCCATATCACTGCAATCGATACACACTGGATTTGGCAAGAAGGTAACCAACGTCTAACTACCGCTCCGTTTGAAATCAAAGACGGTAAAATTGCGGTACCAACAGCACCAGGACTTGGTATCAAACTGGATTGGGAAAAAGTCGAACAAGCAAACAAACTGTATATGGATAACTGCCTAGGTGCACGTGACGACTCTATCGGCATGCAATACCTGATTCCTGGCTGGAAATTTGATCCTAAAAAACCTTGTTTAGTCAGAGACTAATCAAGCCAAAATAATAATAGGCTTTATACCAATCGCAGTGAGGTGTGGCTGTAGTCGCTTATCCACTGAGCGCATCACGCTGTGATTGGTCTTATCGGGAATAAAGCCGTACTACTTGCTTTGCCACCGTTGATCCGAGGTGGCTTTTTTTCCCTGTTTGAGAGTCGTTCCCTTTATACCTAAATAACTTTAATCCCTTATCACCAGGTTATTTAGGTATAGATATCTATCCATTGTTCTGCATGTAGTGATTGCAGATGAGGTGACCTATGGAATTGAATACCGAAATTGCTGAGCAAATTGTGTATCACGCGCGTCGAGTTATCCAATATCCCATCAATGTCATGGATGCGGATGGATTGATCATCGCGTCAACAAACCCGGCGCGTAAGTATCAAAAACACAGCGGGGCCGTGGTGGCATTGAGCCAGAGAACCACCGTCGAGATCGATGACGTGAGTGCGCAAAACATGCGTGGCACACAGCCTGGCGTGAACTTACCGATCCGCTTTAAAAATACCATTATTGGTGTGATTGGTATTTCTGGACCGCCCAATGACATTCGCCATTTAGGTGAATTGGTGAAAATGGCGGCCGAGATGACAGTAGAACACGAATATGTCGTTGAGCAGAGTCATTGGAAAGATCAACGCAAAAAGGATCTGTTGCTCCAGTGGATTGATCAAAAAGCGGATTTTGAGATGATTGAATCACAAGCGATCCCCTTGAAAATCGATCTGTACGCCAATTACGTGGTGTGTCTGTTAGAAGCCAATAGCAGTGAGCAACTGGCGGAATTGAACAATGCGTTAAAGCGCTGGAAAAAAGAGTTACTGTCAGTAGAGCTCACCAAAAATCGCTTACTGATATTACTTAAATACTCAAGCAGTCAAAGTGAATGGAATCAGCTACGCCGCTATATCGACGGAGAAATTAACTTCAAATTATACGGCGCGTTAGGCAAGTTTTACTCTGACCCTCGTGAGCTATTTGCTTCCTACCAAAGTGCGTTAGCTGCACTAAATAGTGGTAAGAAACTGCTTAAAAATCAGAAGTATTTTGAATTTGATCAGGTCACGCTTCCTGCGATATTGGATAACGAACGTAAACACTGGCAACAACAGCTCCTTTTTGAACCGATTCGTCGTGTTGAAGAGATGGACCCAGTATTGAAGAAAACGTTGTTGAGCTGGTTTGAGAATAATCTCGACAGCGCTAAGACCGCGGAAAAGCTTTTTATTCATCGTAATTCACTGCGTTATCGCTTAAATAAAATCGGAGAAATTTGCCACCTCGATTTAAACAATTATCAAGACAGAGTCTGGATTTATCTGAGCTTGATACTCTCGCCAAGTGAAGGTTAACGCCTTCTTAAGCTTCTCGCTTTTGGGGACCTTATATCATGTTCTCCGTCATGGTTGACGGCCCGTCGCCCTAATCATATAGCTCCACTATGCGTTAGGGCATTTTTTTGCTAACGAGCCCAGTTTTACACTGTAAAGCCAGCAAGATTATTTAACGATACGTCCGGTTAAAAAATGCACTATTGATTAAGCTAACTGCCGGTTACTGTTAAAAAATCGGCCAACCAAGCATGCAGTATGCGATTAAATAAGGATAGGGATTGTGCTGTAAGGGGAATAACCGTTATCTTAGAACTGACTCGCTAATGACAGCGAGTTTTAGATGGATGTAGAGAGGGATTTCGCCGTGAGTAGTAAACCGCTTATTATTGAAACAGGGACAGCCCCTAGGGCGATACGAGAACGATTTTTGGATTTGGGCGATTGGTTTTATCTTGCTTTAGATAAATTAGCATCGGATGTTGAGATCGTGCGACCTTATTTGAATGAACCACTACCAGAACCCGATCCAACGCGCGTGACGCTCATTACGGGCTCATGGGCCATGGTAACTGATCATGAACCTTGGAGCGAGCGCACTGCCGATTGGATTCGCAAAGCGGTTGCTTGTGATGCGCCGTTGCTCGGTGTCTGCTATGGGCATCAATTAATGGCTTATGCGTTAGGTGGCGAAGTGGCCTATTTCCCCGATCGTAAAGAGATTGGTTGTTTGCCGGTGACTTTGCTTAAAGAGGCTGAAAGCGATCCGTTGTTGCAAGGATTACCGACTCAGTTTGAAGCCTATTTAACTCACGCTCAGCGCGTAACAAAAGTACCAGCGAGCGCACAAGTACTCGCAACGTCAGAGCGCGATGGACACCAGATCATTCGTTATTCTCCGACCGCCGTGTCGACGCAATTTCACCCTGAATTTACCGCCGCCCTGCTGAAAGCCGTGATTAACCTCAATTATGAGAAGTTAGTTATTGAAGGTCAGCCAGTGGAACAGCTCATCGCAGACCTCAAAGCCGCCGACGTTCCTCGAACGATTTTGCATCGCTTTGTGCATCAGTATCAGTAATTGAGTTTGCCGACTTAACGCGAGAATCTGGCGCTACCAGTGTCTTGGTGATAAGGCACTGGTAATGTAACGTCAAATCTCGCTCTAGCGCACTCTTTGCCTCGTGATTGTTGCTTATGATAGCGCCATTATCAGTGCAAAAGGGGAGTGCTCACCGTGACAAAATTGGCCGCCAAGTTGACCTTACTCAGTTGCTTTGTTTTGAGCAGCGCAAGTGTGATGGCGAACTCAGAAGAGTTGTCGCAATGTCCTGCCCGCAATTTCCCAGGCGAAACGAGCACTTCAATTTCGTTTGATCCCAGCCAATGGCCACTCAAAGGTTGGCTCATTCAGTCTCCTAATTCGCGCGCTTTGTATCTCTCCAGCGATCCGACCGATGCGCAAAATTCCGTAGTCCGCTTTGAACTGCGCCAAGGTGAAACGCTCCAGACACGCACCGTCAATCGCCCTAGAGCAGAGCTATACGAGCAGTATCGCGCGCCATTTCATCATCCGATTGAGTATCAATTTCGGGTGTTTTTCCCCGATGAGTGGCAAAACGATGATGTGCGAGCTTTGATTGCTCAATGGCATGCCACGCCGGATTTGCATCTCGATGAAGTGAGTCGTAGCCCCAATTTGGCGCTGGATGTTCATGGTGATCAGCTCTTGATCAAGGTGCAAACCTCCCCAGTGGCGGTGAATCAAGATAACCGTACCGACATGCTGCACGAAGTGCTCTATCGAAGTGATCCTATTAAGAAAAACCAGTGGTATCAGATTAAAGTCGAAGTGAATTGGAGTTGGTCTACGGATGGGTACATTAAAGTCTGGATTCAAGGTCAACAAGTGGTCAACTATGTTGGCCCAACGGCCTATCAAGATTGCTATGGACCTTATTTCAAGATGGGCATCTACCGTCAAGATTCACCCAATACCTTTGTCATGTACGCAGATGATTACCAACGCAAACTGCTTTAAGGCCAATAATCTTCTCCCTAAACGAGATAAACACCTCGTTTAGGGAAAACAAAGGCGCTCGTTGTTGGCTTTTTCGTTACACTAGCACTCGCTTTTGCTGACTCTCTAACAATCATGAATATTCTTAATCGCGATCTGAATTTATTACTGACGTTTCATCTTCTTTATCAAGAACGTAATGCCTCACGAGCAGCGCAATTGCTGAATGTCAGTCAACCTGCATTAAGTCATAAGCTCAATAAACTGCGCCATGAGTGGGGCGATCCACTGTTTGTCAAAACCGCGCGCGGATTGACACCCACGCCCAAAGCTAATCAACTCGCTGAGCAAATTGCACAACTGCTGCCAACTTTAGAGCGTTTTTATGCGTTACACAGCGAGCCGGATTTTTTGCAACGTGAAGATGAAATTCGTATCGCTCTGCCAGAAAGCGTGGAAGTCGATGTTTTACCTCCTCTGTTTCGCCGAGTGCGAGAGCGCGCGCCTAATGTGCGCTTGTTAACCTTGCAAAGTCGCGGTGAAGTGCTGTATGAAAAGCTACGCCAAGGCAGTTGTGATATTGCAGTGTGCCGTGATGTGAATCAGATACAAGAAGGGTATGTGCAGCAAACCTTGGGCGAGGAGCCCTATGTCGCTCTGGTTTCTAGCGCCAATTCACTGGTTAAACCTAGCCTCACTCTAGAGCGCTATCTGGCGTGTGATCATTTGGTCATCACCCCCGATGGTGGCTTACTCAGTGATGTTGACGACGCGTTAAAAGCGCTCAACATGGCGCGTCATTCAGTGATTGGATTAAGTAATAACCAAGCACGAAATCAGATTTTGCTGGAAAACCCGACCACACTGGTCACCACCACCGCAAGACAAGCCAGGTTGGCCTTGGGTCATTATCCTAATCTATTGGAAATACACCCTTTGCCCTTTAACGTACCACCCATTTCGCTCTATTTGGTATGGCATCAACGCACCGATGAAGACCCATTGCGCAGGTGGTTACGTGAACAGCTGTTACTCTGTTTCCAAGCCCGTTAGACGCTATTTCACCGCGCTTTTGCGGTGTTGATGAGTGCTATTCAGAACGGTTCAAAATATCTTCAATCAATTTGGCGATGGTTTCATAGCGAGTCGCCAATGGACGATGGCGTTTTTTCACCAAATAAAGAGGTTCGTTAACGGGTTGTTTGGTGTGGAACTCAACGAGTTGGTCACGCAGAGGGAAAAGCGTGAGAGCACGTTTTGGCAACACGGTACAACCAATCCCGTTGGCAACGGGCAAGAGAATTTGGTGAATTTGGTTGATGTAGCCTCGCGAAGGAATTTGGTCTAAGCGAATATACTGCGATTCTCTGGTGGTCACGTTAGTCACAAACTGCGCAAGATAGTGTTTTAAATCAGGATGATGGATTAGTCCTAATTCGTTAAGCACCTCGTTTAATGAACGATTTTCCATGTGCGCATCACGGGGTAAAATCAACACCAAAGGTTCTGGCGTGAGCGGGCGAGATTCAAATTGAATCGGGTTTGGCTCTTCAACCACGATACCCAGTTCAATGTCGTCAGAGAGAATTTGCGCCAGAATGCGTTGGCTCGGCGCGGCTTCCAAATGAATCGAAAGCTTGGGGTGATCTTTTTGAAATTGCAAAAGCTCTGGATAGATCTGCAGTGCCAGAGTGCCTGAGCAGGCCACTCGACATTCTCCCTGATCAGCCTTGTCATTACTTAGATGATCCAACAGGCGTTTTTCACCTTCAGCTTGTTCCAGCGCGTATTGATATAAAACGCGCCCTTGTGGCGTGGTTTCAAAGCGCTTTTTGTCACGCACTAACAAAGGGTGACCACAGGCTTCTTCAAGCTTTTTGATATGTTGGCTGACACCCGGTTGAGTCATGTTCAACCGTTCAGCGGTTTGCGTAAAATGCCCAGTTTCAATCAAGGTGATGAAGGTGCGCATCCAAATTGGATTTAACATGGTTAATAATTCATATTTATCGAAGTTGAGTATATTTATAATTTTTTGTTTGAATTTGCAAGGGCGAGTTGAAACTCGCCCAATTTTATAACGGGGAAAATAGTAAAGAGACCGTCACATGATGATCTCTTCTCGATGTTATAGCCCAGTTTCTTGCCTTGGTTGGCATTGCAGTTGGTTATTGACTACTTGGCAAGTGAGCTGTTTGCCAGGTTGATAATATTCCTGACCCATCCACGAGTAATCTGCCGTACCTTCTTCCCCTTTAACCGCATGGTAGTTGCTTGCCTGATTTTCATCGCCATTACCGTTGTATTGAGCAACATATGGGAATGGATAGACAGGACGAGAGCGCACGATACTCACATTTTGTGGCTTGATAGGCATTTTCTTACTTTGCGATTTTTGTGGTGCTCCTGCTCCGTCAGCTTGAACCTTGTTCATCTGATTAGCCACAATCGCATTAGGTTTCTGACCTTGTTCAACCCAGCTCATCAGCGGAGTGAGCAGATCAAATGAACTTGGACCATCGCCGCCAAAGCAGTGATACATGCCAGGAATGAGGTAGAAGTTCATGAATTGCTCCATTTGTGCTTCACCCATTTCCGCTTTCACTGCTTCAAAGTAAGCAATACTGTTGATAGGAGAGATATGTTGATCAGACCAACCATGCCACAGAATCAATTTGCCGCCATGTTGTTTGAACGCACGTAGGTTAGGATCAACCGCACTGTATAGACCATACAATGGACGCAGTTGGTCGAAAGTGGCAGAGTCAAAATGCAGATCAGATAAAGTAAAGTGGTCTGGGTTATGAGTAAACAGCACTTTTTGCAGAGCGCCTTCAGCAATCATTTTGCTGAAAATTTGGTTTGAACCATCTTGTGGTACGAAAACACCAATCCATGCTAATTCAGAGCCGGGAAGAGGTGCTCCGAGAGCAAGTGCTTCTCCTGTTTTTGCATCATGTGGGCCCGCATAAATTTTCTTCGCCGCATCGATTTGTGCTTGGCTCAAACACCCTTGGGTTTGGCCTACTTTACACAGGAGAACTTGTGGATTGAAGTGGCATTGACGAGGGTCGCGTAGCAAACCATCGGTTTGACCATCAAGCGCATCACATTGATCGAGCACGGCTTGATGCAAAATAGGCATCTGTTCTGCTCGCAAAATAGGTTGACCGTTCTTGTCGGAGTTTGCCAAGGCTAACCAACCGTGATGCATTGAGTTTTGCACCGAAAAGTTCATCGCAGGCGCACCAGCGATAATACCGTTAAAGTCGGTAGGGAAGCGCTGTGCTTCCATCAGAGCTTCACGTCCGCCGTCTGAACAGCCATTAAAATAGGCAAATTTTTCGGCTTGTCCGTAATAGGCTTTTATCAGTGCTTTTGTTGCAAGAGCGGTGACGTGTACCGAACGATACGCAAAGTCGATACGTTTTTGCGCGATGTCGCCAAAATCACTGGTAGGTCCTTGGTGGCCCATATCGGAGGCTGCCAGTACCATTGACGAATTTTGTACCATAGGGCATTGATCGGCTGCGCCTACGCGTAGGTCAATACGGCCACATAAGCCACCGCAGCCAAGTTGCATGAAGCGTTGTCCCCAATTCTGAGTGGGCATTTGTACGGTAAAACCTATGGTTGGAGCAAGCATGCCGTGCACTTCACATACGGTGGCACCTTGTTGATTGACCACTTGTTTAGCCGATTGGATTTGGCTTCCTTTACCGCCGATAGCCGTCAAATCCACTTGGGTTAACGCTTGGCAATCGGTAATTGGGTTCACCAAAGCTAATGAGCTTGGATGGGATTCTACTGGGGCTGATTTTGCAATTAGGTCACTGCAGCCTGCTAATAAAGCGATAGAACAGGAGAGCAGGACTAGAATCGATCTCTTCATTACGATGTCTCTCGTTTATAACATTGCTACCCAACTACTGGGTTTGCATGAAAATGGGTTTGCATAAAAGAACAGATGCATAGCGTAAAGGTTAGAGATACTCTAAGGTAAAGCGGTTTTTGCGATAGGATAGTTTGAGCGTGGCCAATCACTTCACCATTAAAGAGTTTGAGAAGATTACTGGGATTTCATCGCATACGTTGCGTTTTTTCGACAAGATTGATCTCCTAGTCCCGATTCGTAGCGAGAATGGCTATCGACAGTATTCTCTAGCGCAAGTGGCGCAGGCACAGGTGATCATCTTGTTGCAAAAGGCACGTTTTACCAATGCCGAAATTGCGGTGATGTTGCAAGAACATCTCTCGGAAAATACGGTCGCTAAGCTTAAAGTGAATCGCGCGGCACTGCGCAAAGAGATTACTCAGCTCAATCGTGTTTATGATCGCTTGGGTGAAAGCATTGTTCGTTTAGAGGAGCTAGCGCAGGTGCGTAACAATCTCAATCAGCCATTTTGCGAATTACGTGAGGTGGTTAAGGTTGGGCTAGTTGAGCAATCAGAAGGGAATATTGTTGACCTATTTAGCACCATTCACCACAAAGTCGGCGATTACTCTTGGTCACATCTCAACATTCATGGTTTACGAGTGCCAACAGCGCAAGTTCAGCAAACGGACTATCCGGTGGTGGCGATGTACGCCTGTCAGCCCAAATTGCAACTGATGCACCCTTATGAGATTGACGCGGGAAGGTATTTGTCGATGTACTGTGCGGGCAGTATGGAGAGTAACCCGCAAGTGGCATATCTTATTGAATTAGCGCGCCAATGGAACTATGAGATTGGTGAGTATGTGTATATTCAGCAGGTGAGCGGTCCAACCATGGAACGTGATAAGCAGGATTTTTTAGTCAAAATCCTGCTGCCTATCGATGGGGATAACTCAGCACTGGAATAACAACGTTGTTCAGGAAAGACGCTGATTCCAATGCTTTGGACGTGTTTCTCGCATCCGGTTGACGAGTGTGTGCGCTTTCACTTGTTGTTTATCGCGCGGGGTGTAGCAGATGATGGGGCGTGGATCGCTATGCCAGTCGGGTAGGCAAGCCACCAGTTTGCCATGATGCATCTCATTAAACTTATGATAAACCCCCACAGGAAGCAGTCCTATGCCTCGTCCAGAGGTGATGCTATCTAACTGTAAGGTGATATTGTCACTGTGAAAGCGGCTCGGAAAGCGTTCCACCTGAAAGGTTTCGCCCTGTGAATTAGAAAGCTCAATGTTTTCCAGTTCTGCCGCCGCATAGTGTAACCATTGGTGTTGGTGAATATCGTTAGGGTGAGTGAGAGCACCGTTTTTGTCTAAGTAGCCTTGAGAAGCAAACACGGAATAACACCAATAACCAATGGTGTCTTGGCGCCAGTTTAGTTCTGGAAGATCGCCAAGCCAGATGATCAAATCGGGTTCGAGTTGTTGGTAAGCCGCTTGATATTGGCTAACGATGTTAATACTCAGGTTAGGGTTTTCATCTAAATAGCGATTAATCAATTTGTTAAACCATCCCCGAACTAGGTTGGTATGAACCACAATGGTTAACTCGCCACTGATTTCATTGCTCACTTTCTGCATCGCATCAATGCTTTCCTCAGTTAAGGCTAACATTTTTTTACAATACTGATGGAAGACTTCACCTGCCTGAGTAATCGCCAGACGATTACCTTTACGAATCATCAGTGATTGACCCACTTCATTCTCTAAAGAGACCAAACGACGGCTAATCGTGGACTTTGGCTGCTTTAAATGTTTGGCCGCCGCCGTCAGGCTTTTCTTCTCACAGAGTGCATAAAAAGCCTTTATGGACGCTAAATCTTGCACTTGTTTCCCCTTGTTAAATCCACTGTGTTCCAGCGATGGAACACAGTTTCCATGAAATGAACCCTATGCAGGACATTGTAAATCTAGATAATTTTAATGCAACTAATAACTATTATCATTTAAGGGAAAGAAAATTATGTTTGCTTCTTCCAAGCCCGTTCTTTCAGCAGTGGCTCTAGCGGTTCTGGGTGCGATGCCAAGTGCTTACGCACAAGATTCAACGAGTAGTGATGACACCACAGAAACCATGGTCGTGACTGCGGCGGGTTATGACCAAAAGGTGCAAAACGCGTCGGCTAGCGTGACGGTAATTACTCGTGAAGAGCTGGAATCTCGTTACTATCGTGACATCGCCGATGCATTGTCTAGTGTTCCGGGCGTTGTGGTGACTGGCGGTGGTGATGCGAAAGATATCTCTATTCGCGGCATGGGCTCTGCTTACACGCTGATACTGGTCGATGGTAAACGAGTGTCAACTCGTCAAACTCGTCCTAACAGTGATGGCCCAGGCGTTGAAGATGGCTGGCTACCACCGCTGGAAGCGATTGAACGTATCGAAGTCATTAAAGGCCCAATGTCGACACTCTATGGTTCTGACGCGATTGGTGGTGTGATCAACGTGATTACAAGTAAGAGTCACCAACATTGGACGGGTAAGATCTCATTGAGCACTGTTTTGCAAGAAGATCGTGACTCTGGCGATGAGCAAAATGGCAATTTCTTTGTAACGGGCCCTTTGACTGACTCTCTTTCTCTACAAGTTTATGGCCAAAACCAACACCGTGATGAAGATAATATTATCAACGGCTACGCTGAAAATGACATGCGCAGTATTAATACTAAGCTGACTTATCAACTGAGTGATAATCATCAATTTAGTTTGGATGCCGGTATCAACGAGCAAGATAGCCGTTCCAATGCTGATAAATCTTATGAATCTACCAGCGCTTATGCGTTGTCATCCGATTACACCGAAGCAAAATATAGCCGTAAGACCGCTGCGCTTTCTCACCAAGGAACGTGGGGAGACAATGCGAAGGAAAACTCATACGTACAGTATGAGCGCTCTTACAGCTATTCGCGTGATATCACATTAAATAACACCGAATACAAAACTACTGTCGTCATGCCGTTTGCAACCAATACCCTCTCCATGGGTGTGCAAGCTCAACATGAGAGTATGGATGATACGACAACCAATACCGGCGGGACGATTACCCATTTGTCCAATACCGACTTTGCGTTGTTTGTTGAAGACGAATGGCGCGTACTGGATCCTCTGGCGTTAACTGGCGGTATTCGTTACCAACATGACCAACGTTACGGTTCTCACTTTAGCCCACGTGTTTACTCGGTGTGGAATATCGATGATGCATGGACATTAAAAGGTGGCGTTTCTACCGGTTTCCGTGCGCCAGATCTTCGTCAATCTAGTCCGGGTTGGGTACAGGCAAGTCGTGGTGGTAACCGCTATGGTACAGCGGACTTGAAACCTGAAAAATCGGTAACTGAAGAGATTAATCTGGCTTATCGTAGTGAGCAGGGGCTACATGCAGAGTTGGGTCTGTTTAATAACGATTTTAAAGACATGATCACCACCACAAGTTGTACGGCATCGACCTGTGATACCTTGACCAACTCTTGGGGTAATACCAACAAACGTAACGTGAACGTTGATAAAGCCGTGACTCGTGGCGTTGAAGCGTCATTTGATACGCCAGTGACTGACACGATCGATTTTAAAACCAGTTACACCTATACCTACTCTCGCCAGAAAACCGGTGATAACAAAGGTAATCCTCTAGAAAACTTACCTAAACACTTAGTTTCTTCAGATGTGACTTGGCGTGCGACCGAGAAACTGGACAGCTGGTTGAAATACACCTACCACGGTGTAGAACGTGCTGATAGCGGCGCTACTCCAGTGCCTTCTTATACCTTCTTTGATGCAGGTATCACTTATCAATTGGCTGATAACGTGAAAGTGAAGGGTGCTGTGTACAACCTATTTGACAAAACCGTGGACTACGACACCTATGGCTACACCGAAGATGGTCGTCGCTACTGGTTAGGTATGGATGTTGCCTTTTAATTAACTTTAGCTTGAGTATTGTTTTATTTAAGATTCACATCTTTTGGGCCAAGGTCTTCCTTGGCCCTTTTTTGTTGTATTGAGTGAGAGCTTAGGCCACCGCAGAACTGAAGCAGAGAAGCTCACTATTGGGTTGGTAATTGAGTTTGGAGCAAAGCTCATGGACACCAGCGCAACGACACTTATCGGACATCAGTACGATACGCTGCGCATGAACATCGGCAGCATGATCTTTAATACGCTGTAACAGCGCAGTCGCCACTCCTTGTCGTCTCGCTTTCGGGCTCACAAAAAGGTCACTTAATAAAAGTATACGCCCGGCAGTAATTGACGAGTAAGTGGGGTAAAGCTGAACAAAACCGAGTGGTTCTTTAGTTGGGGTTGTTGCGACAAAAAGGATGGATTCTTGTTTCATTAAACGAGCAGTAAGATATTGCTCTGCTTGGGAAAGATCACTTTCCTGTTGGTGAAAAACGCGATATTCATTAAACAATGGGGCGATAGATTTCGCTTGCGAGGGAACCACTTGAATGACAGAAAAAGTCATAAAATACCTATACTCCTTTTCGGTATGCACAATGAAAATAAAGCGCTAAAAGCACACATGTTGACTTGAAAGATAAAGTAAAGACCAAAAAAAGCTGTTGATCCACTTTCCAATTTATTCACGCTTTGGTTTGAATTCTGTATTGATGAATGCCTCATAATAAAAAATTCAAAAATTAGATAGGTAGTTATAATTATTTGATTAAAAGGAATTTGTTTAATCACGTTTAGTTATAAATTGTGTTTATTAGCGATGCAAGAAATATTTGACCATTTAGTTAGCTGAGCCATAAATCTCGCTATCATGGTAACGAGATTATCACAAATGAAACAAGGTGCATATTGTTCGTATGCGTTTTATTCCCCCTTGTTTTGAGCATTTGTCTGTTGAACATACGTGTTTTGGATAGGATTGTGCGGTGCTAACAAGGGGCAACGCTGGGCATGGTCACACAGTGAGGTTTTGGGTATAGTGCGCGCTGAGATAAGAAAGGGATTAATAAAGAGGTTTACCCAGTGAAATTTGCCAAATGGTTCCAGTTTGTTGTGTTAGTTAATGTGGTTGGTTTGGCGCTCTTGTATGCCGAAGAACAATGGCTCGACGTATTTCAGTTGGTACATTGGGTTGATTATGCGTTCTTTTTACTGGTGACGTTTTGGTGTGTTGCTGGCCTTATGACAATGACCCGCGTTAGCGATCAAGGTAAGAAAGGCAAAATCAATTGGCTGCGCCGCGATGAAGTGATGGCGGCAAAAAAGACCGCTATAGAAAAGGGTAAGCAAGATTCCAGCTGGTATAAAAAACCAGAATGGACGCTGTTTTTTGCCGGCTTACCCAGTGCTTTTTTTGTATTAATCTATCACTTTCTTTTTTAATCATTTTTCTGTAACCACAGAGTCATAGTTCTCTGGCAATCTGCACTAGTTATTCCTTCCTACGGATACTGATTGGCGAAAAAGTAGCCATCACGTACACATAACCTTCATAACCGGATGGTATACAGGTGACATACATTGTTGCAGCGAGTTGTGCGCATTATCGCATTCGCTGCAGCACTATGCTCCTTAGTTCAGAGGTTTATGATGTATTTGTCTCTTATACACCGGGTGATTGCAGGTTTTGCTGTAGTGATCCTTTTGGTTTTAGGCATTAGTGTTTCTGCTTATGTTTCCCAAGTAAAAATGGCTGATCAGTTAAAGCTCACTTCCTCGACATTGACGGAGTTGCTTGACGGGTCGAACACCTTGTTACTGGATTTGGAAAACATCAATCGCATTACGCTGTTCCACGCGAATGAAAACGATCAGGCGCAGCGCCAAAAACTGGCAGCGGAATTTCGTGAAGCCGTCAGTCACTACCAGACGAACCGTGACAAACTGGCACAGCGTTTACAAAATTACCCAGAGCTTAATCAGCAGTTAACTAAGGTTGACGAAGAGGCGAGTGCATTGATTCACGGCGCTGAGCAACATTTGCAAATTCAGGATCAACGTATTGCGGCTAAGAACGCTTCTACTGTAGAACTGATGCAATTTGAAGCAGGATGGAAAAATCTTGAGCAAGATTTAACGGCGCTGAACTCTGAAGCAGAATGGAACAATCTGGAGCTGGTGGTAATTGATTTAGATATCGCTGAAGCAAAAGGAAAGAGTGTCGAAAACTTGCTGCAAAAAGCATTACTCGTTGAAAACGATCAAGACATCCAATCTCTGACTAAGCAGGTGAAAGAGCATCTGGCACTGTTTAGCGAAAAGCTCACTTCGGTCATCAAAGAGATGCCAGACAGTAAAAAAACGCTGCAGCCTTATATTGATTTGCTTACTCGCACAGTGGTTGCTCCTGAAGGATTGATGAGCCAGCATCTGCAATCGCTGGCTTTACAGAGACAAAGTAGCGCCAAATTGGCCATCTTAGGTCAACAAGTGGATCGAATTATTGATGATGCAGGAGAGATCACCACTCAAGTACGTCACTTGTCCGATGCAGCACGCGCTGAAGCCGAGCAACAAGCTTCCTACTCAATGATCACCAATGTTGTGCTCTCTTTGGTGTCGATCATTGTGGCCGTCGTTGTTGCAGGCACGGTGGTTTACGCCATTAAGCGTCCACTTAACGTGATTACGAAAGCGTTAAGCGAGCTGGCGAATGGCAATTTGGCATGGACCATTAAAGAAGAGTTTCGCTCAGAAATGGGCATAGTGGTGCGTGATATTAACCAACTGGGTAAGCAGCTTCACCATCTTATTGGTAGTGTGAAACAGTCAGCGAATACCCTGACTCAAGTGGCTGGCGACAGTTATGCGATGAGTGATAAAACCCATCGTGATTTGGCATTGCAGCGCAAGCAGACGGACTCTATCGCCACCGCGATTACGGAGATGGAAGTGGCCGTCGATGAAGTCGCTCATCATGCGAGCGATGCCAGCAATGAGGTGGAAAAAGTCACCGATTCAGCCAACACCAATATTGCTAACATGCAAAATAACTTGGAATTTATTGGTTCGCTTAAAACCTCTTTAGAGAGCGCATCGGAACTGATTCTTAAACTATCCGGTGAAACGCAAGAGATAGGGCATTTTATTGAAGTGATCCAAACCATCTCTGAGCAAACCAACCTGCTGGCATTGAATGCGGCCATTGAAGCCGCGCGTGCAGGGGAAAACGGTCGTGGATTTGCGGTGGTGGCTGATGAGGTGCGCTCACTTGCCACTCATTCTCGTCGTTCGGCGGATGAAATTAGTCAGAAAATCGATGGCCTGCAAAAAATGGCACAGCAGGCGGTGGGGATCATGGAGAGCAATTTGTCCAACGCAGATCAGTCGGTGACACAAACCGAAGAAACCCATGCGTCACTGCGCGCCATGATTGCTCGTCTAGGGACGATTAATGAAATGAGTCGGTCAATTGCCACAGCGTGTGAGCAGCAAAGCGTGGTTGCCAAAGAAGTGGCCGTTAACATCGTTACCATTTCCGATATGGCTTCCAACATTGCCACGGACTCGGAAACCTTGGCCAACAACAGTGAATCACTCAATACCTTGGCGACGGAGCAGAGCCAACTGGTGGCGAAATTCACGCTGTAACAGCCATCTCTCATGTTTCACGGTAAGACCAGCCAGCGGCTGGTCTTTTTTTTGCTCGTGTTTTTTGCTGATGCTTTTTTGAATACAATCTCATGTCAATTTCCCATTAATGAATAATAAGTCAAAAATATTACTTGATTATTCATTTTGATTATTGTAAAAATAGCACCACGCACTTAGGGTGCAACCAAATAACATTTGCAAATACAGCGCAGTACAACAATAAACAACTAAAAATAAGAGCCAGTATGAAGAAGACTATCATTGCCGTATTACTAACAGGAATCGCACTATCAACGTCAAGCTTTGCAGCTAATAAAGTGCGTCTAGGGGTTGAACCAGGCTATGCTCCATTCGAATTCAAAAAGTCAGACGGTTCACTGGCTGGATTCGATATCGACTTAGGTAAAGAGATCTGCCAACGTATTCAAGCAGACTGTACTTGGGTTGAAAGTGATTTTGATGGCCTTATCCCAGCGTTAAAAGCGAAGAAAATTGATGCGATTTTGTCGTCTATGTCGATCACGCCAGCGCGTGAAAAACAGATCGATTTCTCAGACAAATTGTATGGCACACCTGCACGTCTTGTGACTGCAAATTCAGTGACACTGCAACCAACACCTGAGTCTTTAAAGGGTAAACGTGTGGGTGTATTCCAAGGCACGACTGCAGAAACCTACGCCAAAGAGCAGTGGGTGAAGAAAGGTGTTGATGTTGTTACTTACCAAAGCCAAGACATCGTCTATGCCGATATGGTCAATGGCCGTTTGGATGCTGCATTCCAAGATGCTGTTGCAGCAAATGATGGTTTCTTAAAACGCCCTGTTGGTAAAGGCTTCCACTTCAGTGGCCCTGAAGTGAATGATGCAAAATACTTTGGCGTTGGCGCAGGTATCGGTATTCGTAAGGCCGATGTTGAGCTGAAAAACAGCATCAACAAAGCGCTAGCAGAGATGCACGCTGATGGCACTTACGACAAGATTGCGAAACAATACTTCGATTTCGACATATACGGTAAATAAGGCTAATCATGCCAATGGAGAGTTTCCTAGTTAATATCTCCTGACCTGATTAACATTACTGTTTCCCGACAGCTTACCGTATGTTTCCCAAAGCAGCGCAAATGCGCTGCTTTTTTTTCATCTCAACTATGTTCACCGCTCTTAGTGGCTAAGATTATTTTCCATCACTTGAATCCAGCTTAGCATTTGTTGCTGCTGTTCGGGGGCAATTCCTTGGGTCATTTTTTCTGAGATTTTTTGGCGGATGGCGCGGATCTCTTCATAGCATTCTTGGCCTTCCGCGGTCAAAGTAAGGAGTAGCTGGCGTTTGTCGGCGGGATTGGGTTCACGGTCTAAATAGCCGATGGCAATGAGGTCGTTAACCAAGCGAGTGATTTGCGCCTTGTCTTTCTTGGTGGTGACCACCACATCGTGTGCAGTACACGGTGTTTTCTCTGCGACGCGAAACAGCACTAAGCTCTGATAGAAAGTGAGGGTTATCCCTCTTTTAATCAGATCTTTAGAGATGTTCTCTCTGATACTTTGGGTTAAATGGGCAATTTGTTGTTCTAAGCTATTACGATTCATAGGAATGGTGCAGGCAGCAATTTAGTATTATGGTTGACTATATCAACCAATCAGTTGCTATGTCCTAATAAAGATCAAAAAAATGGCAATTACCTCGCTTAACCTCACTGAGTAGCGATAGTGCTGTATTGCTACTAGGGAGTATCAACGCAAGACCAACACCGACGCATCCGTGTGATTCAAAATGGTATTGGTGTGACTACCAAACACCCAGTTGTGCAATTTTGAATGACTATAAGCTCCCATCACCAATAGTGGAATATGTTGCTGGGTTTGAAATTCTGCAATCGCTTCGGCAATCGAGCCACGCAGTAGCGTCGTGGTCACTTCAAATCCTGTTTGGTGCAGCCTTTCTTGAGCACGAATCAGAGCATGATGGGTATACGGGGTTTCATTGACCATGACCAAATGGCATGGAAGGCTTGCCAACATCGGCGAACTAACCACTTTTTCGAGTATCTCTTCGGCATGAACCGAACCATCAAAGGCCAGCATAAAACGGTCTGGAACTTGTTGATAGGAGTGCGGGGCAATTAAGATGTTGCCAGCAAATGTGCGTAGCAATGGCTCGATGTGATGGCCTAACGTCGACTGTTCCAGTTGAAAAGAGTGCCCAGTCTTGCCGACAACGAGGGTGCGAATTTCCAGTTCATGGGCATTTAATGTCTCGATAAGATGCCCATGATACTGCTCTTGATAGATGTGACTTGCCGTATGCTCTTGTAACTCTTGTTGTAGTTCGTTGAGAAGGTGTTGACTCTGTTCGACTTGATGATGAGAACGCAATAAGGCCGAGCTACACCACGAATCGATCATCTCCTCATGGCCGCCTAAACCGGCGTAACAGGCAAAATCCGTATCGAGGCAGATATCTTCATCATCCACCACATGCACCAGCTTTAATGGTGCTTGCAACCGTTCGGCAGCCCACGCCGCAAGATGAGTTACTGGCAGTGAACCGTTGCGAGTTTCTATACAAGCAGTGACATATCTTCTCATCGTCGCATCCTTACGCATGACCGATCGCCTTGCTATAACCATAGTCTTCATTAGCGTTTAGTGAAAGCGGCGTAACGATTGATGCAAAGATTGGGCTTGATGAAACGGTTGCACCGTAATTACTCATTTCCTGTTATCGTGCACAATTTTAGTTCGACAGGGATGACATGTTCGATTTTATAGCGTGATTTCTTTAGCGTTTGTTATTAGTTATCTATCTGAAAAATAATATTATTTAAAAGGTAAACGTTTGCTTTTTTGGGCGAGGAAAATTGGCATGGGATATGCCTAGATTGTATACAATATCCAACGAGAACAAGTGTGGATGGATTGTTTGCTAAACCATCAGCGCTTTTCTCAGCAGAAAAAGGAAACAACAGATGAAAGGAATCGTCATTGGGGCTGGAATGGGGGGCATGTCTGCTGCTGCCGCCTTGCGTAAACAAGGGATTGATTGTGAAGTCTTTGAAGCTGTAAAAGAGAATAAGCCTGTGGGTGCCGCCATTTCGGTTTGGTCTAACGGAGTGAAATGCATGAACTACCTCGGTATGGGGGAGATCATGGATAAACTTGGCGGCCCAATGCATCACATGGCTTATATCGAAGGGTTGACCAATCAGGTGATGACCCAATTTAGTTTACAGCCGCTGATTGAAGCGGTCGGGGAGCGCCCTTGCCCTGTTTCTCGCGCGGATCTGCAAGCGAGTATGATCGATTGGTGGGGCAGAGAGACTGTCCATTTCGGCAAAGTGATTGAAAAGGTTGAACAAGATAATTTTGGTATCACCGCATTTTTCACGGATGGTTCAACTGAGCACGCCGATTTTTTGATTGCCGCAGATGGCACGCACTCTGTGATTCGCCCTTATGTGCTGGGGTATCAGCCAGAACGCCGCTACGCAGGGTATGTGAACTGGAATGGCTTAGTTGATATCGACACTGAGATTGCCCCTGATAACCAATGGACAACGTTTGTTGGTGAGGGCAAACGTGTCTCTTTGATGCCCATTGCTGGCGGCCAATTTTACTACTTCTTTGATGTGCCTTTAGCCAAAGGTTTGGCAGAAGATCGTAGCACTGCGAAAGCGGATTTGGCGCGTTACTTTGCTGGCTGGTGTGAACCGGTGCAAAAACTGATTGCTGCCATTGATGACAGTAAGATCAATCGAATTGAAGTTCATGATATTGAACCGTTTCCTACCTTAGTAAAAGGTCGCGTTGCTCTACTTGGCGATGCAGGACACAGCACCACACCCGATATCGGTCAAGGTGGATGCGCCGCCTTTGAAGATGCGGTTGTGCTCTCTAATGTATTGCAACATTACGACGATGTTGAGCAAGCTTTGTCTGAGTATCAACGCTTGCGCGCAGAGCGAGTCAAAGATTTGGTACTCAAGGCACGCAAACGTTGCGATGTCACCCATGGCAAACAGATGATCAAAACCGAGCAGTGGTATAACGAGCTCAAGCAAGAGAGTGGCGAACACATCATCGAAGGGTTGAAAGTGACGATCGCGGGTGGACCTCTCGGCTAAGTGAAGAGTAAGCCTAACCACGAATACAGATAACAATGTTAGATTGGCAGCCAAAAGCACCTGATGTTCAGGTGCTTTTTTATTGGTGACATCGCGGGGCAGACGTTCCCGGCTGGCGGCAAATACTCGGGGCTTGACCAATGACAATATTCTGTCAAATAGCGGTAAAAGAGCCGATCTCGACTCGAATTTCTTGTCATGTTCAAGCACACTGACACAGAGAATCACACTCAGTTTGGGTGCAAAGGTGAAGTCATTGCGTGATTTTTCAAACTATTGCACCCTTCAATCTACCCTAGACATAAGGACATTTCATGGAATTGGATATCTATCAGGTAGATTCATTTACTACCGAAGCGTTTAAGGGCAATCCTGCCGGTGTTTGCATTACTGAAGAGGCATTAGGTCAAGAACAGATGCTGTCAATCGCTCGGGAAATGGCGTTATCAGAAACTGCTTTTTATGTTCGCCACACTGGGCAATTGCGCTGGTTTACGCCGCAAGTGGAAGTGGCATTATGTGGGCATGGCACGTTGGCGCTGGCTCATGTGCTCAAAGAGCGCGGCGAGGCTCATTTGGGTGATGCGCTGGTTTTTAACACCATGTCTGGTCCGCTTACCGCAACGATTGAAGAGGATGTCATAGCTCTTGATTTCCCACAGGCAAAGTTGCATGGTGCTGAGATGGCGCGAGAGAAACTGGCGCTGCTGGGCATTGATGAAGAGAGCGTCGTCAGTTATCTGCAGTTTGATAACAAAGAACTGATCGAAATTGATAGTGAGCAATTACTCATCTCACTAGCGCCGAGTTTTGAGCGCTTAAAACAGTTACCAGGAAGAGGGATCGTGGTAACGTCAAAAGCGGGCTGCAATAAACTCGATTTTGTCTCACGTTATTTCGCACCTTGGGTTGGCGTCAATGAAGACCCAGTCACCGGTTCTGCGCACTGTGCTTTGGCGGTTTACTGGGGTGAAAAGCTCAATAAAACGCAACTGGATGGTTATCAGGCTTCCCAACGTGGCGGACATGTTAATTGCACTTTACTTGCGCAGCAACGGGTCGCATTGCGTGGTAAAGCGAAAACCATAGTCAAAGGTACGTTGTACTTATAGCGACCACTCTTATTGAATAAAGGAAGAACAATGGATTTTGCGTTAAGAAAAGCAACAGCAACAGATATTCCTTACTTATTAGAATTGCGTGATATCACCATGCGCCGCTATCTGGAAGAGACGGGCTCGCCCACCAGTCAAAAGGCCTATTTGGAGCGCATTATGTTGCACTTTGAAGATGCCAATATTATTGAGGTCGATGGCCACAGTGCGGGGCTGTTCAAAGCGACTTTTCTTCCAGAGACGCAGCAGTGGTTTGTGGTGCAGATTCAAGTACATCCTGATTATCAAAATCATCACATTGGTAGCCGTTTACTTCGAGACTTAATCAACCGAGCGGAACAAGAGCAGGTTGCCGTGACATTAGGAGTGCTAAAAAGTAACCCTGCGCGCAGCTTGTACGAACGCCTTGGTTTTCGTGCGGTGGCAGAAACGGAGTTTGAATATGAGATGCTGTTAGCCGCGCCGCTTGCCTAGCAAGAGGGGGAAACTAGGTATTATCTTCAAAACGATAACCGACACCGTAAATGGACTGAATCCACTCTTCGCCTTGCTCACCCAGCTTTTTACGTAAGTTTTTGATATGGCTATCAATCGTTCGGTCGGTAACGATACGATGATCTGAATAGACGGAATCCATCAATTGATCGCGCGAGAAAACTCGACCCGGGTTTTGTGACAGGGTGGTGAGCAGGCGAAATTCTACTTGGGTGAGTTTGATCGGTACGCCGTGCATGGTGACACTGAAAGTCTCATGGTCGATTTTTAAACCCGATAATGATGGTGTCGTCATGCGCATTTGGCGGCGCAGTGCTGCTTTCACTCGTGCCACCACTTCTCTTGGGCTAAACGGTTTACACACATAATCATCTGCGCCCACTTCCAGCCCTAAAATTCGGTCGATTTCATCCACTTTAGCGGTGACGATCATAATCGGTACATCAGTCTCTTGGCGTAGCGCTTGGCACAGGGTGATCCCATCGACATTGGGTAACATTAAATCCAGCAAGATGAGATCCGGTTGAACCTGATGAAATGTCTCCAAGACTTCTGCACCATCAGCCACGTGGGTACAGTGATATCCCGAAGCGACCAAGTAGTCGTTCATGATTGACGCAAGTGCCATCTCATCTTCAACAATCATAATATGAGCAGAATTAGACTGATTTAACATAAGCTTACCGGCAAAGTAATAGTGATGCGTAACCCACCCAAGGGGGACTGAGTCGCAACAATTTGACCATGATGGGCGATGACGATGTTGCGACAAATCGCCAGCCCTAAGCCACTGCCTCCGCTTTTACGGCTGCGAGAGGAGTCACAACGATAGAAACGTTCGAATAGATGCGGCAAGTGGTGCGCAGCAACTCCAGGCGCACTGTCTTCAATCGTGATGCTGGCGCTAGAGTTTAGGAATTCACAGCGCACCACCAATTGGCCGCCGGATTGAGTGTATTTTACTGAATTGTTCAACAAGTTAGAGAAGAGTTGGATCAATCTTACTTCATCACCTTGCAGCAACATCGGGCCTGTATAAGGCGTAAATTTCAGTTCCAGTCCCGCTTTGAGCGCTTGAGTCTCGATACCGTCCACTGTCGATTGAATCAACATCGCTAAATCCACGCAGTTACAGCGCGCAGGATTGAGACCATTATCCGTCACAGAAAGCTCATGCAGATCGTCCACCAGCTTGTTGAGTTGGCCCATTTGCTGCGCCAACGAACCAAGTGATTGGCTGTTCATTGGGCGAATGCCGTCTTCAATTGCTTCAATTTCAGCGCGCATGACGGCCAATGGGGTGCGCAGTTCGTGAGAGATATCGGTCATAAACTGACGCCGCTTTTGCTCTGTATCATCAAGCTCTTGGGCTAATAAGTTGAAATGGTTGGCTAGTTCGTCCACTTCATCATTGTGGTCTGCCGTGAGACGAACGCCGTAATTGCCTTGGGCTAATTGCTGAGTGGCATTTTTCATCCGGTGCACGCGGCGCAGCACAGTACCACTGATCAGCCAAGCAATCAGCGCGGCAAAACCCACCGAAGCAAGACCAATCATCCACCAGTTTTTGAGCTGTTGTTGATAGAAATTGATGGCACCAATGGTCACCGCCTTTTGAAACGGGATCATGGCAAACCACCCAACGACTTGGCTATTGACGCGAATGGGTAACAAAATAGAGTGCGCATCTGCCGCTGGATGACCAACAATGACACGATATTGGGTGTCCAAAAGAGCCATGCGTGGTACGGCCCCAATTTGATCGGAGATCAGTGGCAATCCATGCACTGGCGTGTTGTTGTGTCGAGAGATACGCAGCAGATCGTACCAAGTTCGCTTGTTATGCTCTAAGAAAGCCCAGCTAAATTGATTCTCTTCATAGGCCGTGACCAATTGTGGCATCGCCATCTCCATCCGACTCATACCCTGCTGATTGAGATAACCGAGAAAGTTGGTCTTAAATGAGAGTCGTGAAGCGATGCTGCTGACCAACAGTACGGTGGTACAGGAGGCAAGAATCACGATAAATAGCTTGCTGGTAATGCCCAGTTTGATGTTCAAACTATGAGTCCGAAAGGTCGATCACAATAGAGCGAACTGTATAGCAGACCTTGTGAAAAATCTATGTTACTGATATTAACTCCATAATATCTGCACATTTGTCGTTTAACTTGGCTAATGAATATCATTTTTTGTATTGGAGTCGATCGGTGTTGTCTATCTATCGCAAGAAGAGTGTGGTGACGGCGAGCCTTATCGCGTGTTTGACCACGATTTTAATGACCGGTTGTACTGAAGAGAAACCGAAACCTTTGAGTGCTCCTATTGAGGTTGGGGTTTGGCAAGTGACAACGCAACCTTTCACATTGCAGCAAACCTTAGTGGGGCGAACCGTGGCGCACATGACGTCCGATGTTCGCCCACAGGTGAGTGGTATTATCAAAAAACGCCTTTTCACCGAAGGTGAGATGGTAAAAGAGGGGCAAGTTCTGTATCAGATTGATGATGCTGCTTATATTGCTGCTTACGATAATGCCAAAGGTTCGCTAGCGGAAGCCGAAGCATCGGTGCTGTCTGCCAAACCGAAAGTAGAGCGCTACGAAAAACTGATTAAGATCGATGCGATCAGTCAGCAAGAATTGGATGAAGCGGTCGCGACGCTGCGTCAAGATGAAGCGGCCGTGCTGGTAGCAAAAGCGGCACTGGAAACGGCCAAAATCAATTTGGGTTACACCAAAATCAAAGCGCCAATTTCGGGGCGCATTGGTATTTCTGATTACACACCAGGGGCGTTGGTGACGGCCAGCCAAAGCGATGCGCTCACCACGATTCAAGAATATGACCCTATCTATGTCGACTTAACTCAGTCAAGCTCGCAGATGTTACAACTGCAACGCATGCTCAAAAGCGGTGTGTTAACCGCGCAAACAGGCAATATTCCTGTCTATATCGAACTTGAAGATGGTTCGCTCTATCCGCACATGGGCACACTTAAATTTGTTGGTACCTCAGTGGATACCACGACGGGTAACATCAAGCTACGTGCGTTACTTCCCAACAGTGAACAGATGCTGCTGCCGGGAATGTACGTTAAAGCCATTTTGCCAGTTGCAGTCAATAATAACGCGATTTTAGTACCGCAAGAGTCCGTCACTTATAACACCAAAGGCCAAGCCACAGTCAAAGTTCTGGATGGTGAACACAAGGTGCACCAACGTGTAGTGCAAATTGGCGATGCGCGTGATAACCAGTGGATTGTCACATCCGGTCTTAAAGCGGGCGAACAGCTGATCATCGAAGGCAATACCAAAGTGAGTGATGGTCAAACGGTTACCTCTCATGCGTCTGCTAACCCCACATTGACGACGCAAGAAGGCGATCAGCTCCTCACCGAAGCGCAAAAACTGCCGAGTTCACAACAGTAAGGATACGGGATGTCACGATTTTTTATTGATCGCCCCGTATTCGCGTGGGTGATTGCGATTATGATCGCGTTCGCAGGGGCTTTGTCGATTCGTCATCTGTCGGTTGAACAGTATCCCGACATTGCTCCACCAACCATTTCTATTAAAGCCACTTACACTGGTGCTTCCGCTCAAACGGTTGAAAACTCCGTCACCCAAGTCATTGAACAGAAAATGACTGGGTTGGACAACTTGGTATACATGACCTCATCCAGCCAATCAAACGGCACGGCTAGGATCAAACTGACCTTTACCGCAGGTACGGATCCTGACGTAGCGCAGATGCAGGTAGAAAACAAACTGCAAGAGGCAGAATCTAAGTTACCTGACTCCGTACAGAGTTCGGGTTTGACGGTATCTAAATCGAGTGCCGGAAGCTTCTTTGTCATGCTGGCATTCAGTTCAAGCGATGGCTCACTTAATCGTACCGACTTAGCTGACTTTATGGTGTCGATGATTCAAGACCCAATCAGCCGTATTTCTGGGGTGGGTAACGTGCAGATCATGGGCTCTCAATACGCGATGCGTGTCTGGCTCGACCCTGCTAAATTGCGCCATTACTCCTTAATGCCTTCAGACATTACCGCGGCCATCAAAGCACAGAACACCGACGTTTCTGCTGGGCAAGTGGGCGCGTTACCTGCGATTAATAATCAGGCGCTTAACGCAACCATCACCAGTCGTAGTCGCTTAAAAACGCCCGATCAATTTCGTAATATCATCGTCAAATCTGACCCAAGCGGTGCGGTAGTACGTCTATCGGATGTCGCGACGGTTGAGCTTGGTAGTGAAGATTACAACAGCACCAGTATGTTCAACGGCAAACCAGCCGCCAGTATGGGGATTGAACTGGCTAGTGGCGCGAATGCAATGACAGTGGGTAAGGCGGTTGAGCAGAAACTCAATGAGCTCTCACCTTATTTCCCACCGGGTGTGAAATTCTACACTGCATCTTCAACGACGCCGTTTGTTAAGGTCTCGATTGAAGAGGTAGTGCAAACGCTGTTTGAAGCCGTGGTATTGGTCATTGCCATCATGTTCCTGTTCTTACAGAACTGGCGCGTGACCTTAATTCCGGCTATTGCTGTACCTGTCGTGTTATTGGGTACGTTTGGCGTGTTATCCGTGATGGGTTACTCAATCAACACCTTGACCATGTTCGCTATGGTGCTGGCGATCGGTTTGCTGGTGGATGACGCGATCGTAGTGGTCGAAAACGTCGAACGTGTGATGTCGGAAGAGGGACTCTCTCCGGCGGAAGCGACCAAAAAATCGATGGGGCAAATCTTTGGTGCCCTCATTGGGATCACCTTAGTTCTGTGTGCCGTGCTCCTGCCGATGGCGTTTTTTGCAGGCTCGACTGGGGTGATTTACCGCCAGTTCTCGGTCACTATTATCTCTTCTATTGTACTGTCGGTATTGGTCGCACTGACCTTAACCCCTGCACTTTGCGCCACGCTGCTTAAGCCGATCGGTTTAGGCGAGCCAACCTCTGCTCCCGGATTACTGAAACGAGCCTTCGGCGGTTTTAACACAGGGTTAAAGCTGGGCACGTTACGCTATCAAAAAGGGGTGAAGGTGTTTCTGAAACACCGTTGGTTATTTATTGGCGTGTATGTGTTGGTGTTGGTTGGGATTGGGGTGTTATTTAGAGCCTTGCCCACCGCGTTTATGCCTGAAGAAGACCAAGGCTCTTTGATGGTGTCGGTGAAGTTGCCGATTGGCAGCACCGCAAACAAGACCGAAGTGATAATGAAGCAGGTCTCTGCCTATGTTGAGCAGCAACCTGAAGTAGCGAGTGTTCTGTCGATTCTTGGTTACAGCATGGGGTCAAGTGGTCAAAGTGCAGGGATGGCTTTTGTGCGGCTGAAAAATTGGGATGACCGCGAAGCCAGTGCAGCCGAGGTTGGACGTCGGATTACTCAAGCCATGAAGAAAAAATTCCCTTACGCGCAGATTTACGCGTTTGGCCGTTCAGGAATTCCTGGCTTAGGTGATGCAACGGGGTTTGAAATGCAACTGGAAGACCTTGGCGGCGCAGGCCACGAGGCGTTAGTCAGTGCACGTAAACAGCTGATTGCTATGGCGGCACAAGATCCGCTATTAACCAACGTTCGTTATTCAAAACTGGATGATGCGCCGACCTTGAGTGTCAATATTGATGATGCGAAAGCGGGTGCTATGGATCTGACCAGTAGTGATATCAACTCAACCCTATCAACCGCGTTTGGTGGTACTTATGTGAATGACTTTGTCGACAAAGGCCGTATCAAAAAAGTGTACGTCCAAGGCGAAGCGCAATCGCGTATGTTGCCGAGCGATGTCTATCGTTGGAGCGTGCAAAACAGTGATGGCGATATGGTGCCGTTTTCTGCCTTTGCGACCAGCGCTTGGACCTATGCACCTAGTTCGCTGTCACGCTTTAATGGTGTGTCTGCGATGGAGATCAACGGTCAGCCAGCGCCTGGCGTCAGCTCTGGTGTAGCGATGCGCGAGATGGAAAAACTCATCAAACAGCTGCCACAAGGCTTTGGTTATAGCTGGTCTGGTGTCTCCTTCCAAGAACAACAAGCAGGCAGCCAAGCACCGATGCTCTATCTTGTGTCGGTTATCTTTGTCTTCTTGTGTCTTGCTGCTTTGTATGAGAGCTGGACAGTGCCGCTTTCAGTCATGCTTTCAGTGCCAATTGGGGTGATTGGGGCGCTGCTATTTACCTATTTCCGTGGATTTAACAACGATATCTATTTCCAAGTGGGCTTATTGGCGACGATGGGCTTAGCCGCGAAAAACGGTATTTTGATTGTTGAATTTGCGAAAGAGCTGGAAGAGCAGGGCATGGAGCTGGTTGAGGCGACACTGGAAGCGGCGAAACTGCGTTTGCGCCCAATTTTAATGACCTCATTGGCCTTTTTGCTGGGCGTATTTCCACTGGTTATCAGTACCGGTGCGGGCGCTGGCGGCCGCACCTCGGTTGGTACAGGCGTATTTGGTGGCACCTTGATTTCAACCATCTTTGGTATTTTCTTTGTGCCGCTGTTTTATGTGATTATTCGCTCGCTGTTTGGCCGCAAACTGAAAGTCAAAGGAACCACACAAGGTAATGATGAGGTGAATCAATGAACGCGTGGAAGGTAAAAAACGTCCCTCTAATCACCTTAGCTGCGTTGCTCTCTGGGTGTTCGTTAGTGCCTCAATATGAGCGCCCAACGTCGCCAGTGCCAAGTCAGTTCGCTAATGCAGCGACCAAAACGGAGCAAGATTCAACGGCGCAAAAATCATCTACGACAACGCTTGATTGGCAAGGCGTATTGCGCGACCAGCGTTTGCAACACGTTGTCGCGATGGCTCTCAATAACAACCGTGATTTGCGCGTTGCGCTACTCAATATCGAAAAGGCGCGGGCGCAGTATCGGATTGAAGACTCTGCGCTTTATCCTTCAGTCACCGCTGGGCTAACCCATACGGCGAGTAAAGCCAATGGTTCAATTACTCGCAGCGATGCCTTAAAGGTTGGCATCAGTAGTTGGGAAGTCGACCTGTTTGGGCGACTGGACAGCTTAAGCCAAGAAGCGATGGAAACCTATTTGGCAACGCAAGAGACGCAACGCAGCACGCGTATGACATTGGTCTCTGAAGTGGCGGTCGATTGGCTCAATGTTTGGGCTTATCAGCAGCAGTTAGCCTTGGCACAACAAACCTATCAAAGTCAGCTCAATACCCTGCGTTTAACTCAAGAGATGCATCGTTTAGGCGCTGCTTCGGGTGTTGACTTAGCGTCGGTGCAGTCCAGTGTTTTCAGCGCGCGTGGCGATGTGGCGTTATATCAAACCAACTTAGAACAGGCGCGTAATGCACTTGAGCTGGTGGTGGGGACTGCTGTGCCAGAGGCGTTATTGCCGAGTGATGATGATATCGACCAGGCGATCGCGCTTGCGCCGCTAACCGACAACTTATCATCAGACGTACTTTTGCAACGCCCGGATGTGTTGTATGCAGAGCACAGCCTAAAAGCGGCTAATGCCAATATTGGCGCCGCGCGAGCCGCGTTTTTCCCAACGATTTCATTAACCGCCACCGCAGGGCGCAGCAGTGAGCAACTCTCTGATCTGTTCTCCGCTGGGCATGGGACTTGGTCGTTTATTCCGTCGATTTCGATTCCGATCTTTAACGCGGGTGAACTGCGTGCATCGTTAGATGTGGCGAAGATCGAAGAGAAAGTAGAAGTGGCGCAATATGAACAGGCGATTCAAACCGCCTTTTCGGAAGTGGCGAATGCCTTTGCTGTGCGTCGCCGTATTGATGAACGCTTAGATGCGAAAGAGGGAGAAGTTGCCGCTAACCGTAAAACCTATCAGCTAACCGATGCCTTGTATCGTAACGGTGCCGACAGTTATCTCAATACCTTAACGGCGCAGCGTAGCTATTACAGTACCCAACAAGAGCTGATCACATTGAAACTGGCTGAGTTAGGTAACCGTGTCACCCTCTATCAAGTGCTCGGTGGTGGAGCGGATGCGAAGGCGGAATCCGTCACTCAGACGCCATAATTTATCAAGATAGGTCGCCTTGTTGTGGCATTTACCTCGAACGCCTCTGGCTCAATGCTAGGGGCGTTTGTCTATCTAAAGTCAGAGAAAAATGGGATTTATATCAGGTTTCTTTCAATACGTGATCTAAGTCACGCAAATAATTGCGTGCTAAGTAACTGATATTACTATTTTTTGCATGTGTTAACTAATTGAAAAACTTAGTAAGTTCTGTTTGTTATGCAAGATATTGCCTGTCGGGCAAGTTTTTACCCAGTTATACACCCCGCTATACTGCTCCCATTAGAAAAACAATATTGAAACAGTCGGTTACGGACTAAAGCCGCTTAGTTAACCGAACCAGTACTCAAATCTATGGTTCAGGAGTTTGACTCTCATGTTTACAACGTCTCAGGCTTGTACGTCTTTGTCGCACAGGACAGTGCTCTTAGTCGTCGCAATGGTTAGTTTGCTGTCAGGCTGTTTTAGCGACAGTAAAGCTGAACATATCCGCGATTATCTACAACACAATATCGAGTTCACACAGAACGGCTGGACGATCACCGATGTGCATCAGGGCAGCCATGGCTATTACGTTTCGATTACCATGGGACACAATGATGAGAATAGTTACAAGTTCTTATACAACATGGCTAAAAATCGCAGGAATAAAACCAAGTTTGTCGATAATCTCGATACGACCTACCAACAACGACTTAAAGCATTGTGCCCAAATCCGCAATCCGAACGGGGTGAAGACTTTTGGCAGGAGATGGATGGGCAAAAGTTCTTTGATATGAGCATCACCATCAAAGATTTTGGCAAAGGCGTTGTCGCCGAATCGTATTGCCATCGCCCTGGAGCATAAGCTGGTTTCTCTTGCTACCTTGTTGGCAGAGTGTTGGTAAACTCACATAGTGACTAAAGTGCGCTTTCTATACTGGAAGAAAACGCAAGGAGAGTGCTATGTCGCATAACAAGATTGGGCTTAGACAAATCAGTTGGAGCTTTTGGGTGGTGATCATGCTCTGTTGGACTGCGTTCACCCATGCCCAAGAAGCGCCGTTTGGTGCACTAGGCTCAAAAGCGAACCCACCACAGTCGATTGAGCAAGCAATGAATTTTGCGATTCAAGATGAGTATCTGGCGCGAGCAGAATACCAAGAGATCATTGCCCACTATGGCTCAGTCAAACCTTTCACTAATATTTTGCAAGCAGAAGAGCAGCATATCAGTCGCTTAGTTGCCCTTTATCAACAGCTTAAATTACCTCTACCCGTGGATAATGCCAAAGATCATGTCATGCTACCAAGCTCAATACGTGATGCTCTGTCGACAGGCGTTACCGCTGAAATTGATAATATCGCCATGTACGATCGTTTTCTTACCATGCCGCAAATCAACGATGCAGCGTACACCGAGGTAAAACAACTGTTTATCGCCTTACGTGACGCCTCGAAAAAGCACTTACGTGCGTTTGAAAAAGGGGTGGCACAGTACGACTAACACGGGTTGTGGTGAGTGTCATACTGTCATGAGTAAAGGGTGCGTAAGCCTGTCTCTTGATCACATCTCAAAGATCTAGAGACTTGGCAAGCAAGTAACCTTCAAGGATGGTTTGCAAAATAAACCATCCTTCCCAAAGCCGTTCCCAGCCAACTCGCCCGTTGCGTTTAGAATCATACCAACCGGCTAATTTCCCAAGATTAATGTATGCCCAATAGAGACTCGGTGCTTTCTTTGGCGGCTTTCTCTTTTCCTGTTTTGACCACAGGATCTTCCAGCTTTGAGGACTCAATATCATTTCACAACTCTGTTTCTCGGCTTCTTCTTTGTTCAGCCCAAGATAACGAAGTTGGTGCAACCGAACGGCAATGAAAGCCAGTATGACAACCATTCGCTCCAAGTTTTCTTTGCTTTGCATTCGTAAGTTTTCAACCTGAGTTCCACCACTCTTCCACGCTTTGTGGAACTCCTCAATTAGCCACCGCTTTTCGTAATAATCTAATATTCGTTCGGCCTCTTCTTTTGAGCGGACTGGCTCTGATGTGAGAATATGCCAGTTGAGACCTTTTTCCTGTTCACGCTCCTGACAGCCTACATAATAAAGCTCTACAGGTTCTCCCTTTTTGTTGGATGGAACCTTCACTGTAATGGGGGCGTAGCGAACTTCACACACAGCTCGTCGTGCCTTACGGCCGCCTTTTTGTCTGACCTGAACTGTTCTCATACCTGCATCAGTTAAGGACGCGCTGTACTGATAAAGTTTATCTTCACTCTCCAATATGCAGCGACTTTGCATCGAACGAACGACAAAACGTTGTTGATTAGATGTTTTGTAAGCCAAATATTCAATAAGGTCGGCTTCTCGGTCACACACGGAGATAATCTTGCTCATCCCTTCGCCAAGGCGAGTTTCCATAGCTCGAGATGCGCGTTCCCATTTGTAGCTCTCTTTTTCAAGATACGGTCTTTTCGCATGATTCTGACTCTTGCCGTAATCTTTGATATTTCGAGTCCAGCGCTCTTGTTCAATAAGACCAACGACATGCTGCTCGTGTGGTGCAAAAAGAAGGACGGAGTGGGCGAACATCCCTCGGGAGTAATTATTCGAGGTCGTATGCCCCATGTCTCCCCGGACAGTTGAATGGGAAAATTCAAGTGAAGTGGTATCTTCCAACGCCAGTAAGCACTCATAGTGCTTCGTATTTTCGACCGTTGCGGCAAAACCAGCCTCGGCAATGGCTTGAGGGTCAATGGCTTGATTGCGAGTAAAGCGATAAGCAGCTTCAATATCAGCGGGAGATTTCAAAGATTGCACAAGTGATTGTCCTAAATGATTAGCCAAAGAAGAGGCAAGTTGTACTAGGCGCTTGGAGCGACGGCGATCGCCTAACTCGGAGTGGTGAAAGGTATCTCTGGCCCATTGCTCTGTATCTGCTGAAAACATAGTAACCTACCTCAACTTGTCAGTTTTTGTTGAGATCAATCAGTGAGATAAAAGTTCAAAAAAATCCCTCAATTTTTATCGAGGGATTTGTGTAGGAAAGTCAGGCGTAAGCGCCCTTTTTCGTCAAGTTGTGATCTCAAGGTCGCCATTCCCTTTATAACGCTAGCGGATTCACATCAGCGCTATTTCCCTGTTTCTATACTCAATCTAACGTTAAAAATAAGTGAAATAGGCTGTGCATTTGGCTTAGAGAGGTGTGTCAATCTTCGCCAAATGATAGGAGCAAGGTGCATTGAGTAGAGTCTAAGGTGAATTGGCAGGTTGATTTACCCGCGCCATTTACCCGCGCAATTAGTGGCGTGCAACGATTTTAGGTAGTAGCGAAAGAGACGACTTAGCCTCAGTACACCCAACGGAGCTATTCCAGGAGGCGACGATGAGCTATTACAAACATGGTGTATCGATTGGGTTAGTACAGATTAACAGTGAATTTGTCCTGTCGATAAAGGCGGTTGGCACGTTAACTCACGAAGATTATCAACACTTAGCCCCGATGCTCGAAGCTGCTATCACCAAAATTGATGAACCTAAAGTGAAAGTGCTGTTTGATGCCACCGAGTTTGCCGGTTGGGAAATGCGCGCTGCGTGGGATGATTTACGTCTCGCCATTAAATACGGTTCAGGCGATAAAAAAGTCGCGGTCTACGGCAATCATGATTGGGTCGGGTGGGCCATGCGAGTTGGCCAATGGTTTATGGCAGAAGGTGAAGTCGAATCGTTTGATACCTATGAACAGGCCGTCGATTGGTTATGTGAACCGGAAATGGCGCTGTAAAATTCATAGCCAATCAAGAAGATATCTGCTAAACAGAGTACCATGTTGCCGCGCAGGTAAAACGGCGTGGCTTAGAATATGGCTAAGCGCTTAACGCGCAAGGCGAACATGGACATCATGATGATCGACTTACTCACGGAAATGACCGAAGCAGAGTTTCTGCATTTTAAAGCAGAAACTACTCTCGAATACGCAGAAGAAAATGTGACTTCGGGCCGTTGGCCTGCAGAAGGCGCATTGGCACGTTCCGAATCGGAGATGGACACCATTCTCCCTGAGGGCCAACAGACGCCACATCACTATTTTTTCAATTTAACTCCCGACGAAATCGGCCAGCCAGTCGGTCATTTATGGCTTAACGTCACGCCGCTATTTCAAAGCGCCTTTGTCTACAGCATCAAAGTTGATGAAGCCTATCGCCGCCGCGGCTACGCCAAAAAAGCGCTGCAAGAAGCGGAGTACTACGTTCAAAAACTCGGTATTAAACAACTCGGGCTGCACGTATTTACTTATAACGAAGGCGCCGTCGCGCTTTACCAATCCCTCGGTTATCAAACCACCAGTATCAATATGACCAAGAAGATTGATTAAGCAAAGAGAGGCCATCTCATTGATGACCTCTTTTCTTTTGCTATTAGAATGTTACTTGATAATTGAGAGTATAGGTGCGTCCGCGACCTTTGTAGTCATAAGCTCCAGCAGCATAGTTCGCTGCGTAGAGGATTTGAGCACGTTGTCCCCAAATCGTGGTGTAATCTTTGTCTAACAGGTTCTGTATACCAAAACCTAAGCTACCCACTGGTAATTGATAGCTGCCGACTAAATCGAATACGGTATAGCCATTAAGCTTGTTGTCTTGATCGTCCTCATAATCGAACATCGTTTGGCTTTGCACTTTGACAGCGAGACTGTCATCTTGCCAGCCAACCCAAGCACTGGCTTTAGACGTACTGGCTTCACTCGCCGTAAAGTCCTCCCAGCCATTATCCCCCTTAAGTTCTGACACCACGTAATGGCCTGACGCTCCAAGTTGAATATGGTTGCTGAGCCAGTATGATGACATCGCTTCTAAACCGTATACTCGTTTTTCATCACTTACCTCTTCGATAAGCATAGTGGTACGGTTATAGGTGGCTGAATTATCTGATTTGGAATAATAGGCAGCGCTTTGTAGCGCTAGTTCTCCATCATCGTAACGATAGCCGAGTTCAAAACTGTTGGTTTTAATCGCTTCCATTTTGGAGTCATTGACGTTGATACTATCGTTGAGCTGCCAGTGATCGCCTACCAATGTATAGTTACCTTGACCATAGTATTTTGATGGGTCTGCTACATCAAACCCTTGTGAGAAGTTTGCCCAAATTTGCGATTCATCTGAGAGATGATAAATCGTACCTAAGTTAAACAGTGCGACATGATAATTGGTGTGACCTCCAGGTACGGCATCTGCAGACGCGCCTTGACCAGCGGCGATTCGACGTTGTTGATTGTAGGCAACAAAATCATCAATTTTATTATACAGATACTGATAACGAACACCGCCTTCGACGCTCCAATCTTCTGTTAGTGCGTAGTCGGCTTGTAAGAAGGCCGCCACAGAACTGACATCAATATTAGGGTAGCGACCAACTTTGGCGAACGTTCGGTTAATCATGTCTCCTGAGTTGCTGGCAATCGTTGGGTCATAGAGGGCTTGATTACTATCAAATTTATCTAGATAACCATCGATGCCGTATACCAGATTCAAACGGTCTAACTGCTTAGCTAATGCTAATTTCATCGCATACACATCAGTCACTTGTTGTCCCGACGCTTGATAGTAAGGGGTATAGGTTTGGTCTTCTTTTCGGTAAGACGCTTCGGCCAGAAGTTGGTGCCCTAAGAACTCATCATCGACATAAGATGCACTCAACATCACTCGTTTAGTGCCATGCTCACGATCGGACTTAAAGCCTCTGCGCACATCAATAAAATTGCGATTGATAATATACAAGCCGTAAGGAGAATCTTGCTGGCTATCATAGTACTGAGCTAATAAATTTAGACGCTTAGTTTCAGAAAGGTCAATGCCAACATTACCGAGTAGGTCAACAGTTTTATTGTATTGTAAGGATCCTTGAGAAATATCGGGAGTGACGATCGTGCCATCACCATCGTAAAATCCTTGTGTTTCGGTATACACGGCAGATAAACGAGCCTTAACATTATTGTTGCCACCTGAAATGGATTGCCCGATTTTATAGTCAAAATCTTCGTTGCTATTAAAACCTGATGTCCCACCCACATAGGATTCAAATTTAAGATCTTTGCTCTGTGCTTTTTTGGTGATGATATTGATCACACCACCTGATGCACCAGCTCCATAAATTGATGTGGCACCTGATAACACTTCGATGCGTTCGATATTAAACGGATCGATAGAATCCATATAGCGGCTAATTTGCCGAGACGATTGCAGTGAAACGCCATCGATCATCACCAACATCTTACGACCGCGAAGGTTCTGACCATAGTTGGTTCGAGCGCCACTACTGACATCTAAAGAGGGAATAGTCGCTGCAAGGATTTCTCCTAGGCTTTTACCACCACGATACTCTTGTTCGATCTGTTGTGAATCGATGTACCAAACCGTGCCGGGAATATCACTGATTGCTTTTGGTGTGCGGCTAGACACCACGACCATTTTTTCTTCCGTTGAAGTTTGTGCTGCTTGCGCTGACGTTGCTAAGCCGATGGCAGCCACTGCAAGCGCAATTGACGACAGCTTGAAACTGCCTTGTAATGAATTCATCGTTATATTTCTCTTATTCTAGTCTTAAGTAACTGATAAATAACTCTTTATATGGTGACGTTGCTACCGTTATCTAACGAGATTTATCTTTCTTAGCTGGTCACATGTGAGCGAATGCGACCCGTGAAATGTCATTTGTTTCAATAACAAAATGACGCAGGAAAGAGTCTATTTGAATGATTCTCCTATCCGATTTTTAATAATTATAAATAGTAATCATTATCATTTGCATGATCAATGGTTTGTTCGCTATTAGGTGTTATAGGTAACGTTTTTACAAAAAAATACTTATATTTCAATATCTTTTGTGTGGTTTTGGTGGGGCTGGAATAGCCCCGGGAAGAGAAAATGAAAAAGGGAGTTACCGACGCATCAAATAGAGGAAATAACCGCCACCGAATAAAGAGGCTAATAAGCCTGCCGGAAATTGCCAAGGGTACCACCAGGTTCGACCAACCCAGTCTGCTCCCACCAAAATGAGACTCCCCAGTAGGGCTGCAGTGATCATCTGTGGTTTCGCTCGGTATTGATGCAGTGTGCGGGCCATATGAGGCGCAAGTAAACCGACAAAACTAAGAGGCCCAAGTACGATAGTGCATAAGGTGGTTAATGCTGCAACAATAAGTAGCAATACGCCACGTACCCAAGGCAAAGGCAAGCCAACGCTTTGAGCCGTTGTGCTACCCAAGCCAATGATGTCTATCCAACGGTGCAATAGTAGGGCTAGGCCTCCTAATATGCCGACACCGATGGCCAATAACCAGACGTCTTGATTTTCGACAAGATAAGTAGATCCAGATAGCCAAGTCAGCAATGTTGTGGCGTTGTCGTGTCCTGAGGCCAGAGCAATTCGTAGCAGAGCGTCCAGTCCAGCACTTAGTCCAATGCCTGCGAGGAGGGTTTGCGTTGGTGCAAATTGATGCTTTTTCCCCATCCAAGCAATAATCGCTGTCGCCAATAGAGCGCCTAAGGTGCCGAACAGCATTTGTTGTTCTCGCGTCATCGCGATGCTGAAAAGGGTACCCAGTACTAAAGAAAGTGCGGCCCCTGAACTGATACCAAGGACTTCAGGGCTTGCCATCGGGTTCGATGAAATGCGTTGAATGAGCAATCCCGCGATCGCAAGCCCAATTCCAGCTAGGAGTGCAATCGCAACTCGAGGGGCTCGTAAGTCAAATAGCCTAGGACTCCAATCAATGCTCCAGCCAAACGAATCTTTCCCGACAAGCAAAGCAATACTGACAGTGATAAGTAACCCCAACGATAAGAGCGTCCAAAGTGTACCAGGATGTACCGAACGATAGTGTTGTAATGGCAATGCCCGCATTTTTAAATCGCTTTGCAGCGCAATACTATGAAGTAACCATAATAGGAATGGTGCGCCAATCAGTGCGGTCATGGCTCCGGTAGGCAGTTGTTCGCCTCCCAGCCCAGACAAAGGTTGTACGATAAGATCCACCACAAGCAGCAGCAAGGCGCCAAGTGTACCGCTCACCAAAAGCTGTCTACTTAAAGAGCGGACCCCAAGAATACGAGAGATTGCAGGGGCGACAATACCGATAAAACCAATGAGTCCGACTTCGCTGACGACTGCCGCAGTCATAAAAACAGCCAGCGAGAGAGAAATGATTTTAATTTGCTTTATATGTACCCCGATGGAACTTGCTACCGCATCGCCAAATTGCAGACTCGCAAGAGGGCGCTGTAAACACATAAGCAACAAGACGGGTAGCAGAGTCAGCATAAGAAGGTGTTGAGTGACAGACCAATCCGTTTGATTCAATATTCCAGCTCCCCACACGAATACACTCGATAATTGCTGTTCGTGTAACATTAAGAGCATGGTATTCAGCGAACCGAGAAAGAGGCTGATCACCATACCGGATAGCACCATATGCAGTGGAGCATATCCTCTTGACTTACTTAGTAAAAAGACCAACGCGGTTGCCCCAATTCCACCGAAAAAGGCGGGAATAAAATCAGGAATAAGCCATTGAGTGGGGAGAATTAATATCGCGAGAACTTTGCCTAACTCTGCTCCAGCGGCAACCCCAAGTGTGGTCGGAGAGGCGATAGGGTTACGTAAGACAAGCTGCATCACGTTCCCTGCGATTGCCAAACTGAAACCGCATAGCAGAGCGACGGTTAGCCGTGGTAGATACGTGAAATAGGTAATGAGGTGTTGATAGTTGCTTGGATTGTAATGAAATAGGGTATTCCATAGTAACGGCAATCCCTTAGCATAAGGGGCCGTGAACTGCAGCAAAGCAAGTAGAGCCACGCACAATATAAGAAGGCCTATGCCGCGTCTAACAGGTGTTTGCCAAGCAACGATTGGAGTCAAATCAGTGTTCATGATGGCTTATCAACTCTTGCGTTATATAGTCACTAAAACGCTGTGCAGCGATGAGCCCCCCAAACGTCCAAATGGGGGGCAGTTTATGACTTTTGTTATCACGGACAAAGGCCATGGCTTGCCAAAGCGGAGATTGATCCAGTTTCTGTTGTACGACGGGTGACATTGGGCCGAATATCATTAATTCAGCCTCTTGATGTTCTGCTAACTTTTCAATACCAGCAGTGGTAAATCCCCAAGAATTAGTGCGCTCCTGCCAATCATTGTGCAGCCCCATTTGAGTAATAGTGGCTTGAGCTAATGAACCTTGGCCATGAATTCGTAGGTTTCGGTCATTGATAAAACGTACGAACAGTAACGATGGGGAAATACCTAGCGCTTTTAATCGTTCGCCATTACGTTTTAAATGCGATTGTGTTTGGCTAATGACTTGCTCAGCCTGAGCTTCACGCTTGAATAAATGACCTAACGAACGAGTGACTGTTTGTGCAGCAGCGAGTGGGGTTTTGTCTTCATTATAAAAGCTGTATACCAAAACAGGCGCAATTTTACTCAGGCGCATGTAAGCTGCGGCCATTGGTTTACTGATCAATATGACATCGGGCTTGAGGCGAGTCAGCAATTCCAGATTGGGCTCGCGCCGCGATCCGACGTCAATAGCTGATGACGCTAACGAAGGCTTGACTACCCATTCTCGGTAACCTTGAGCATCGGCGACACCAGCTAAAGGTAGCCCTAAACTCAACACGGTTTCCGCTAAAGACCAATCTAAAGCGACGATGGTTTTAGGGCTGCTTTTAAAATGAGTCGTGCCCAACTCATGTTGGATATCAAGCGCTTGAGCAGAGTAAGAGCATGTCATGATAAAAAAGAGAAAGTAGCGGATGATCATCATATGTTCACTCTTGTTCTAGGGAATGTAACTGATTGGCTGACCTGTTTGTGGATGAACAAACAGAGCTAAATCAATGCCATATATGTGTTTGAGAGTATCTGGTGTCATGAGAGCTTCTGGCGATCCTGTCGCGATGACTTTACCAGTATGGAGTGCAACTAAAGTATCACTGAATTTGGCTGCCATATTGACGTCATGCAGCACCATAATAACCGTTAAACCTAGCTCTAGATTCAACCTGCGAATAAGAGTGAGCAGTTCATGCTGATGGGCAACATCTAAAGCGGATGTGGGTTCATCAAGTAAAATGCATTGGCTTTGTTGAGCAAGCAGCATGGCGACCCATGCACGTTGGCGCTCACCCCCAGATAAGGTTGCGACAAAGCGGTCAGCAAAAGGTTGTAAGCCAACATGATCAATGGCTTGTGCTACGATCTGATGGTCGGTCTGATTGTAACGACCCAAAGCACCTTTCCAAGGATAGCGACCGAAGTAGACTAATTCGCGAACCGTAATGCCGTCTGTTAACGGTGGATGTTGTGGCAAATAGGCAACACGATGGGCGAATTCCTGTGGCGAAAATTGCTGTAACGATTGTTGCTCAAACAACACTTCGCCCTGTGTAGGCGTTGTTTGTCGGCTAAGCAAATTCATTAACGTCGATTTGCCACATCCATTATGTCCCAATAAAGTGGTCACTTTATGGGAATCAAATGTGAGGTTAGTGGGGGCTAGAATCGTTTTCCCATCGATGTCAAAAGTGGCATCAACCAATTGAAACATTGTGAATTAGTCCAGTGTTGATTCGGCAATTGGTTAGGGATGTTAACATAATGAAATCTAAATGATAACGATTAGCATAACTATTTATTTGTCGGTGATGGATACCGAAGAAACAATCATGGGTTCACTGATATTGTTGTGCGTTAACCATAGAGAAGGAAACAGAGCTTGGCAGCAAGTTAGAATGACGCTGTTGCCCTATTTCGAATCAATAGCGTGAGGCAGGTTGGAGGTGAGTGTCAGTTTTCAACTAACTTTGCCATTAAATAGTCGACAAACACTTGTACGCTTTCTGGGTGTTGGCGGCCGGCCATGACTTGCAGCTGCAGGCTGCGTTGCACAAAGGTGGATTCGGTCATTGGGCGCAAAATAAGGCCATCTTTAGGGGCTTGGCGCTGGATTGATTGGGCACCGAACAGTGCGACGGCTTGCGGCGTATCTTTGGTGAACGTGTAGATTGCGCCCATGGCATTACTAGTGAGGGCGGGGTAGACCTTAATTCCGGCTAAGTGGCAGGTAATTTCAAACAAATAGTTCAGCGTGGTGCCTGATTCCGACAATGCCAGTGGATAAGCGGCGATATCCGATACGGTTAATTTCTCTTTGTTTGCCAATGGGTGGTCATGACTGAGCAGCGCAAAAACGGGTGAAGGGACTTGCAGTGCCACTTGCACACCTTGCTCTGGTTGCAGGCTGAATGTTAGGGCGGCATCGACAACACCTTCTTTGACTAACTGAGTGGCCCTTGCTGAATCCACCACTTGCAGAGAAAACAGCGTTTGCGGATGGGTTTGGCGAAACTGAGTAATAATATGCGGTAGAAAATCCCACGCCATCCCTTCAGGACACGCCAGCGAGATCGATTGCTGCTGGCGATTGGTGATCCCTTGCATTTCGGTAATCACATTGGTCAGTTCTACATCATTACGTAATGCGTAGGTATACAGCAGCTCGCCCGCGGGCGTTAGGGTCATACCACGGGCTTTGCGTTCAAAGAGGGTTAATTGCAACTGCTCTTCTAACTGACTGATTTGGCGACTGACGGCAGAGACGGCAATATGCAGCTCTTCAGACGCAGCGGAAAGCGAACCGGTTTTCGCTACCGAGTGAAAATACTTAAGATTGATGTCGTGCATTGTTTAGCTTTCTATTTAAGGCAAAACTTAGTTGCCTATTTAATAATTGTTGCAAACCTGAGCTCATCATAAGCTAAACCCTATAACGAAATCGAGCCTTTGCGAGAGAAAAATAGGGAGATTAGATGAGTGAGTCACAAGCCTTTGGGCGTTCACATGCCATTACGTTGGCAACTCAGACCATGGAAAATGGGGAATTTATTCAAACATTAACCCGCCGGGTTGCGTTAATGACCGAGAGTCAAAATCCAGAGGCAACTGCGCATTTGTCCGCTTATCTTAGCGAAGAGATGACGCCATATTTGGCAGCGCTTGGTTTTCGCTGCGAGCAATTTGACAATCCAGTTGCTGGCAAGCCGCCACTGTTGGTCGCAAAACGTATTGAAGGCACTGATCTACCCACGTTATTGCTTTATGGACATGGCGATGTAACCAACGGCCAAGAAGAGCTTTGGCAAGCGGGCACGCATCCTTGGCAGCTTAGCCAAATTGACGACAAAATTTTTGGTCGCGGCACAGCCGATAACAAAGGTCAGCACACGATTAACTTTATCGCGTTAGAAGCCGCGCTCAAAGCGCGCGAAGGTCAGCTAGGCTATAACGTGAAAATCTTGTTTGAGATGAGCGAAGAGGTTGGCTCTACTGGTCTGGAAGCCTTCTGTCGTGAACATGCTCAAGAACTCGAATCGGATCTGTTCCTGGCATCAGATGGTCCGCGCCTTAATGCGCAAAGTCCAACCATCTTCTTAGGTTCGCGCGGGGTGTGTCAGTTCCGTTTGCGTTGTGAAACCGGCAATGGTGCAAGACACTCTGGTAACTGGGGCGGCGTGATGACCAACCCAGCGATTCGTTTGCAGCATGCTCTGGCGACCTTAGTATCGGCTAACGGCAAATTATTGGCTGATTGTTTAAAAGCGCCCGCGCCGCAAGGTTTAACTGCTGAGATGATGCGAGAGCTGCCCGTTGGCGGCAATGCTGGCGACCCTGAACTCAATCCGAATTGGGGTGAGGCGCATCTCTCTGTGGGTGAACGTTTGTTTGGCTCTAACACCCTTGAAGTGATTGCGCTTGGTGCGGGTAATATCACCAAACCGATTGGCGCTATTCCCAATTCCGCCGAGGCAGTGTGTCACTTACGTCTTGTTCCGGGTACGGATTTAGATAACTTAGTGAGTAACCTATTGGAGCATTTTGCCGCCCACGATTTTCTTGATATCGACGTTACTTATGAAGGGGGATACAACGCAACTCGTCTTGATCCAACCCATCCATGGGTGGACTTTGTTAAAACATCGATGGAGCACTCGCTCAATCAACCGATTACCGTATTGCCAAACTTAGGTGGCACGATTCCTAATCACTGTTTTGCCGATGTATTAGGTTTGCCAACCGTATGGATGCCTCATTCGTACCCATCTTGTCAGCAACATGCTCCGGATGAACACTTGCTGGCGAGCGTTGCCAAACAAGGCTTAGCTGCCGCAGCGGGTTTGTTCTGGGACTTAGGGGAACATTTCCCTCGTTAACACTGGCTTTTTATGTCAGTCAATTTAGCTGAACAGTTAAAGAGCACTTCGGTGCTCTTTTTGCGTTTTGTGAGCAGAAATAAAAAAGGCTACCGAAGTAGCCTTATCTAATCACCGTTGGGGATGGTTTAGCGAATCTTAAAGTGCTTACGAATCGCAATCATCGAAACTAGGCTCACACAACAAGAGAAGATGAGGTAGTAACTTGGAGCCATTAAATCGCCAGTTGCACTGATAGACCAAACCAGTAGCGCCGGAGTGAAGCTACCAAATACCGTGGTGGCGATGTTGTAACTGAGCGCCATGCCGGTGGCACGAACTTCGGTTGGGAAGAGTTCCGACATCAGTGCGGGTAAGCCACCAAAGTACATCGCTTTTAGAATACTCAGCCAGAATAGTACTGCCGCGAGCATCAGCAGTGTCGCGTTGTGCGAGAGCAGGACAAACGCGGGGTAGACAGAACACAAGAACAAACCACCGGCACTCATCATTAAGCGAGTTCGGCCAATTTTATCCGATAAGCTGCCAATAAACGGTGTCAGCACCGTCAGCACGGCGTAGCTAATGAGCGTGCCGCCGTAACCAATTGAGCCGCTTAAGCCAAGAAACTTGGTGGCATAGGTTGGCATAAAGATGATGGAATAGGTCACTGAGGTGGAAAGCACCATAGCGCCGATGTTGTAGAAGATACCGCGTTTATGGTTTGCAAACAGTTCCACTAACGGTACTTTGGTCTCTTTTTTCTCGGCAAATTCGTCGGTTTCTTCAATATGACGACGGATGTACAAGCCGATTGGGCCGATTAACAAGCCAAAAATGAATGGCACGCGCCAGCCCCAGTCGGAAAGCTGTTCAGGCGTTAGCGTCGCGCTGAGTAACAAGCCAAACCCTGCACCCAGTAAGCCACTGATCCCTTGGCTCGCAAACATAAAGCTAGAGATAAAGCCTTTGCGATCTGGGTATTGCTCTACCAACATGGCCGTCGCGCTGCCAAATTCACCGCCTGCAGAGAAACCTTGCAGTAAACGAGCGAGCAAAATGCCGATAGGGGCGAGCAGTCCAATCGTTGCGTACGTTGGCATGATGGAGATAAGTAAAGTTCCCGCCATCATTAACCAAATGGTAAGCAGCATGGCGGATTTGCGACCGGCTCTATCTGCATAGCTGCCGATAACCACGGCGCCGAGAGGACGAATCAGGTAGGACAACGCAAACGTCACCAAGGTCATCATTAGGGACAAGGTGTCGTTATCCGTTGGGAAAAAGAGCGTTGAAATGGTGCGCGCAAAAAAGGCGTAAGCGATTAAGTCAAACCACTCCAGCGCGTTACCGATGGAAGAGGCTACGATCAATTTGTACAGTTTCTTGTCGCTCGGTTTACTTACCGCAAGCGACTCACTGCTTTGTGCCGCATAACTGTTGGTCATACTGATTCCCTGTAAATAATACGTTCCTGTATTTATCTCGATACTAGGGAGTCGCTCACAATTAAACAATTATTCATTTCTTAATACAGCTTTGCCTTTTTTAGAAAGATTAATTGCCAGATAGGCATCTAAGTGCAAGCTATTCAATGAACGACGAGCACTTAGCGTCGCAATCACTGGCTGCTTTGCTCTTTTCTGATTCGTGCGATCAATGCCTCTGCGGCTAAGGGTGGAGAGTAGTAATAGCCTTGAATTAATTGACTATTACGCTGAGCAACAAAGGCGAGTTGTTCACGAGTTTCAACCCCTTCAACAACGATATCCAGATTGAGAGCGTGGGCCATTTTGATGATGGTCGCCGTCAGTTTGCACTGCTCCTGATCATCAGGAATGCCGATGATAAAGCTACGATCGATTTTCAGCGTGTCCCACGGCATTTTGGATAAGTAGGAGAGCGATGAATACCCTGTACCAAAATCGTCGATGGCTAAACGAACGCCGAGCTGTTTCAATTGATGCAGTAACGGTAGAACTTCATTTTCTCGTTCGATATAAGCCGATTCTGTCAGTTCCAACTCCAGAAAACGGACGGGAAATTCGGTTTGCTTGAGCACATTGTTGAGCGTTGCTATAAATTGGCCAAAACGCAGTTGATAGGCTGACACGTTAACCGACATTTTCAATTCGCCTAACCCCTGCGCAATCCATTTGGCGCCGTCTTCGCAGGCACGTTTAAGAACGAATTCGCCTAAAGGTTCGATTAGGCCCGTCTCTTCTGCAATCGGGATAAACTCGGCTGGTGAAACCCAACCCAGTTCATCATCATGCCAGCGTGCAAGGGCTTCAACCCCCACCAAGCGTTCAGTTTTGGCGCAGTATTGCGGTTGGTAATAGACCTGCACCTTGCCCTCTTGCAAGGTTTGCTTGAGCTTGCTGCTTAGGGTCAATTTGCGTTGGCTTTCTAACGTCAGACGTTCTTCGTATAGCCCATAACTGCCGCGGCGGTTACGTTTGGCTTCATAAAGCCCTGCGTCTGCCTCTTGTAGCAAATCTCGGTTCTCTCCTTGCGCTTGGAAACTGGCCCCAATCGTAGCGGAAATGTAGACCTCAACTTGATTATTAAGTGGTATTACTTGGGCAAGACGGTATTGAATCGCATTGATCAATTGGGTGACTTTCAATAGCGGCAAGTTGGCGATCAAAATCGCAAATTCATCACCACCGGTTCGCGATAAACCGAGCACATCATCGGGAAATTCGTCATGCAGTAAGCGCAGTCTATCAGCCAGCGTGCACAACACGGTATCGCCCGCCGCATGGCCGTAACTATCGTTGACGTCTTTAAAATGATCCAAATCGACGACCAATAGCCCAAAGGCTTTACCCTGTAGGCTTTCAATCACATCATCTAGCACGCGACGGTTAGGTAACTGGGTAAGCTGATCATGGCGAGCAAGATGGTTGAGTTTGGCCTGAATCGCCTTTTGTTCATCAATGTTGACCAGTGACAGTACAAAGGTCACGGGCTTATTGGACTCAGACTCAACTTTGGCGATGGAAAGTAGCCCATGATGCTCAGCGCCAAAGCTAACTTCGCCACGCCAAGGAAGCTTGCGTAATATCTCTAGGTCTAAGGCGTGCTGCTGATAAGTGAACAGCGCAAAGATCGAATCTGTACGCACTAATAATTGGGTAAGTGGCAACGCCAACTCCTCGCATAAGGCTTGGTTTGCTCTTAGCACTTTTCCTTGGTTATCAACAATGGCTAAGCCTTCATCCGTGTGTTTAAACACGGTATCGGCTTGCTCACGATAAGTCTCTTGTGCCGACATTTCTTCGGCCAATTGAGTGCTGGTTTTAAGGAGCAGCGTCCAGCGAAAATCATCCGCGCTCAAATAACTGATGAACGACTTGCGGCGAATGAGGGTAAAGAGAATCAGTGGCAGCGCATAGGCACTGGCAGTGAGAATTTTGCCATCCAACGATCCAAACACAATATTGATGATCTCTTGGCTAAAGCCAAAGGCTAACAGCGGGAAGAGAATGCCATCAATACAGAGCACCGTAATAAACAGCAGAATATAACAAAAGGCGGTTACCACTGGATTGAAATGGCATTTTTTCAGTTTTTCAAAACTGTAGAGTAGCGTAAGCAACTCAAGAATAATCAGCACGCCACCCAAAATAATAAAAGGGGTGGAGATATCAAACAGGGCTGGCGAAGTATTATGGGGATTCATTATCCCTTGGTGTGACAAACTGCGTGCAGCCAAATCAGAAAATAGCGCATTAAATAAATCGACAAACAGCACTAAGCGCACCAAGTGGCGCAGAATGAATAGGTCACGCTCAACTAAAACAAATAAGACCGACGACATCATAAAAGCGCCGTAGCAAATATTGCCACCGGATACAGTAATATCAGCAGTTACTGGCAGAGAATAAACGTTACCAAAGAATCCACCAATCAATAACACCAACGCAATGTAGATGTAATAAGAGACGCGACGTAGTGGACCATCAAGGACAGTGAAGTAGAGTGGGAAAATCGAAAACAGAGCTATTTGCAGCAAAAAGAGTTCAAGCATAGATGAGAATCGTGCGATTAACAGACTGGGTGAATTCTATACGAAGTTTTCTATATTAGCAGTTACTACTTTGCACAAAGTGGCTGAAATGTCGAAAAATCTTAAATTTGAGCAGATTTAGGCGTGTGTTTGAAGAAAAGCAAGAAAGGCGCGGGAGTGCTGGTCTCAAGTTGGATGGGTGAGGGCCATCCATAGAGAGTAACGGGATGAGGTAAATCTTATAACTCGAACTGACGATCAAATGCTCTTTGTTCTAGAAGTTCTTCAATTTTTTTGCGAGTTTCATGTTCGCTTAACGATTTCTTTTCAAGAGTATCGCCTTGCTCAGTTTTTGCTTTAGTAGCTTTTGTCTTTTTTGACATAGAGATTCATTCCTTTTTAAAACACAAGAGCATAATCACTAGGAATAAAATGAAAAGTAATACCTACGTATTATGAGATCTTGTGTGAATAAATAATAAGGTTTTGGTGTTGTTCATAATTAATGAACACATATTTGTACCGCTTAACTCAAAATGATGTTGAGTAAACGAGCGCGAGAGATAAGGAATTAAATTTGATATTCAGATTGAGGAGTGCTTTGTTCTTTCAATTTTTTATCACGTAATAATTGATACCAATGACGCTGACGCGTAGTTCTTCGAGACATATATTTCCTTCATGTAGATAGAGAAAAAAGTAAGTTGTATCTAGTAGAGCGAGGGTAATAGAAGGGAGGAATTGGCGCGATGGAGAGCCATCACGCCAATAAATTCATTACAGCGCTGTAACGTTTGCTGCTTGAGGGCCTTTTTTACCCTGTTCAACGTCAAAGCTTACACGTTGACCTTCAGCAAGAGTTTTGAAACCTTCAGATACGATAGCGTTGAAGTGTACAAACACATCTTGACCACCGTTGTCTTGGCTGATGAAACCGAAACCTTTAGTTTCGTTGAACCATTTTACTGAACCAGTCGCTTTGTTAGACATAGATATTTCTTCTTTTTTACGTTTAAAATTTAATGTTACGCTTTTAACAAATTGGATTAGATGGATTTTCAGGAAGAGTTGTCGCAGGAGCTAAACGAAAAAGTTCGAAAGATATCTGAGAGGTAACTTGTACTAAATGTTTCACATATAACTCATTTGTTAGAGCTGGTCAGAGTATACACGTTGCTTGAATAATGACTAGTTTTATTTTTGATAAATTTACTCATTGAATAAATTTGTGAGCAGAATCAATCCTACAGCGGCATAAAAAAATTTACCGAGAATTATTCTGTTTGGGTTTTCAATGAACTGCGATGCCCTCAACTGGTCTAACCGCCAGATTTTGAGTGTCTCCCCATTCTTCCTGTATACTCCGGCGAGCGCAAGGAGCGACACTCTACTTTAAGGAAAAGTATAGAGTATTTTTTCAGTTATTAAGAAACTGAAACATAAAAAAGATAGATTACGAGCCGACTCGTAACGATGGAGAGGAGTGTGCGATGCTGCGTTTTTTTAGAATCATAAATGGCGTGATTACTGCAATGCCAACCGATGATAGCAGCGATCTTAGGCAATTTGTTCAGCAGGCCGAGTGGATTGATGCACACGAGCCCACCGATGAAGAGCGACAACTGATTAGCTCTCTTTGGCGCATCGAACTGCCTGAATCTACTGATGTAGAAGAAATTGAAACTTCAGCGCGTTGTTTTATTGATCGTTCAGGAATCCATGTTCACTCACTGTTTCTTTCCCCAACGGAAGGACGACACAACTCAGTGACCGTGGCTTGTATTTTACAAAACGAACGTCTGATCACCATACGCGATGGTGATGTGGCTGACTTTCGCTTACTGCGTTTGCGGGCCCGCCGAGGGCAGATTCATTGCAATACAGTGGATAGCCTATTGGTGACATTGCTTGAGCAGAAAGTCGAAAATCATGCGGATATTCTTGAGGACATTCATCGCCAACTGGAGCGAGTGAGCCATGATGTTTTGGAGAATGAAGAAGCGGATTTAGAAGAGTGTATTAGCCGTTTGGCCCGTCTTGAAGACAGCAACGGTAAAGTGCGCCTGTGTTTGATGGATACTCAGCGAACCATTTCATTTTTGCTAAGAAACCTCAAGTCACGTAATGAACATCGAGAAACCTTAACCGAGGTTGGGCATGACATTGAAGCCTTGATGTCTCATACCACGTTTTTGTTCGATAAAATCAACTTCTTAATGGATTCAACCCAAGGTTTTATCAACATTGAGCAGAACCAAATCATCAAAATTTTCTCAATTGCTTCCGTGGTCTTTCTCCCACCGACAGTGATTGCGAGTATTTACGGGATGAACTTTGATTTCATGCCGGAGTTGCACTGGTTAGGTGGTTATCCATTCGCGCTCGGATTGATGTTGGCTTCAGGCTTTGCCCCATATGTGTACTTCAAACGCAAAGGGTGGCTCTGAAGGACAATTGTGATCCTAGCCCCGTATGAAGTCCTCACGTTTAGACTGTGGGGACTTTTTTTATCTGCATTTTTCGCGCTCTTTCCCGACAGTATAAATCACCTATCTATTGCTTCCTTTCATCACACTGCTGACAAAATTCACATAAGGCTTACCTGTTCCCTTTCTTCTCTTTACATTCCTTTACGTTTTCTCTTTATCATCGCTGAAAATTGCTCAGTTAATCCCATTGAGTTCTAAACTGGATTAAGTGAACGCTAACGATGAGAGTAGGAAAAACAATGAAAAAATTGTCGTGTTTATTGGCAGTGGCATTAGTGCTCACGGGCTGTGAAGCCACCCAAAGACAAAACGCCACAACAGGCGAGCAAGAAACTAACTCGGCAACCAAAGGTGCCATGATCGGCGCTGTAGCGGGTGTATTAACCGGCTTAGCCACGGGCGGCAGTGCGAAAGAGCGACGCCAACATGCTTTGATCGGGGTTGCTGGTGGAGCGGCGGTTGGTGCTGGTGTGGGCTATTATTTTGACCGTCAAGAAGCGGCACTGCGCAAAGAGTTAGTTGATTCTGGTGTGCAAGTGAAGCGCGTCGGAGATGGTCAACTGGTGTTGGTGATGCAAAATGGGATTGGCTTTCAATCCAACTCTCACAACCTCGATGCCAGTATCTATCAATCACTGAATGGCGTTGCTCGTATCCTAGTGGAATACCCTAAAACCCAACTTTTGATCACTGGGCACACCGACAGTACGGGAAGCGCTAGCTATAACCAGCAGCTTTCAGAGCAACGTGCGAGCTCGGTTCGTACTTATTTGATTGGTCAAAAGGTGGCTTCAAACCGCATTCAAGTTCAAGGTGCGGGTGAAAGTCAGCCCATTTGCTCCAACGATACTCAAGCTGGTCGAAAGTGTAATCGCCGAGTTGAAATCTCGATTTTGCCGCTGTAATCATCTTGAAACCCCGCCGCCGAGCGGGGTTCTTCATAGTAACGTCACCTAACAAATCTCTTAGTCAAGTTGAGTAGTAAAGCTGCTTAGATGAGCCGATTAGTAAAGCTCAACTCGATTGCCAATGTGTGGAAAAATAATCAATAAAAGCCCGCAATTTTGAACTGACGTTTTTATTATGCGGCCAGACAATACTTACTTCCCGAATGCTCTGTCCTGAGCCGCTTGCTTTGATCAATTGACCATTGGCTAACTCATGCAAGCAGACTCTCTCTGGTAGATAAGCCAAACCTTGGCCTGCCATACACAGTTTCTTAATCAATGGGATAGAGTTGAAGGTGCGATAAATGCCAATCTTATCCATGTTTAGTGGCATCACGTTGTTCCAAGATTCGATTTTCCCTGAGGCGGGATAGCGATAAAACAAAAACTGATTGGCATACAGATCAGTTTGTAAAACATATTGGGCAGAATGAAAGACGTTCATAGTAATATCGCCAATACGTTTGGCAAATAAGCGAGAGTCGGAAATATATCCAAAGCGAATAACGGCATCGTAACTCTCTTTGATAATATCCACATAGTCATCACTAAGGGAAATATCTAACTCAATATTTGGATGTTCAAGAATAAAACCAGCGATTAATTCATCAAAAATCTCATCAATATTGGGAACGCTAATTTTTAGTTTACCCTGACAATTATTTTTCATCTTTTCTAGGGTAATTGTTGCCGCATCGAGTTCTTGCAAGATGTTTTCTGCATAGCGATACAGAATTTGCCCTTCCTCGGTAAGCGAGATACTGCGCGTACTGCGAGCAAATAACATAATATTATGCTTTTCTTCAATTTTTTTGTATGGTTTTGCCAACGGATGAGGGGGTGATGCCTAATGCGGTTGCCGCTTCAACGAAACTACTGCTTCTTGCTGCTTGAACGAAAACACTGAGATCTCTAATCGAATACATAATCGTAATTTAGATTGTGGACAAACTGTCTATTAAGAAAATACAGATTGTAGATTAACTATGCTAAATAGAAAAGATAATATTATCAGCAGGTTGTTAGGAGATAAAAATGAATATTCGTGTATTAGGTTTGGCCTGTTTATTGACGCCTTGTGTCGTAATGGCTGGCGTACCAAATAACAAAATAGGGTATGAAAGTTTATATAACGATGCCAATGGTGTGACTCACCAAGCTTATTGTGAATTAGACAAATTGTCATTTCAGAATTTCAGTGTGGGTGGTGCTCCAGAGTTGGTATCAACTGACGACATGAAAACCACACGTTACGTGTTCAACATCATGCCTGTAGGCTGGGCGGGAACTTGGCATAAAAGCCCAAGTGCTCAATGGGTGATTCCTGTTTCAGGACATTGGTATATCGAAACCATGGATCATCACCGCGTGAAATTTGGCCCAGGTGATCTCTCATTTGGTTACGATATCGACGCAGTCCAACAAGATGGCAAGATTGGTCATATCTCAGGCACGTTGGGTAAGGAACCGGCTAAAGTACTGGTGGTGCAAGTCAATTCTCTGCCCAAAGAGATCAAAGACAAACGCTGTATGGCGGGTGGCACGTTCATTCGATAGATGGGCAACTTAAGAACGATGTATCAAAGCAAGGAGTATTTTGTGACTGACAATGTCTTTCCTTATAAAGGACAGGAATTTACCATTCGAATGGATAACGGCTTAGAAGTTAAAAATGGCTATCTTCACGATGGCAAAACCATTCGTATTGAATTTTTAACCGGTGATCTTACCGGCACAGTAATGGAAGTGCCTTTCTCTTGGCGCGAACTGGATGGAAATAATTTTCTCATCTCATGGCAAGAAGCGGACAAGAACACCGTGGTTCATTGCGACAATTTTGTCTCCCGCATTTCCTACGCTTACTACACCACTATGTCTGGTGAGTTCTATCAGATGAAAGGCACTATTTTGTAGAGTCTCTCTTTATAGTGTCTTTATTTATAGTGACTTTCGAGTAGAAAAGAGCGCTCCGCTTGGTGAGCGCTTTTTGCTTATCTATCAAAAAACTCAGGCATCGTTTGTGCGACATTTTTTATCGACTGGATAAACTGGTGCAATGAGGTGTGGTGACGCGTGTTGGTTGGGTAAGCAAACCCGTAGGGATAGCGGATTTGCGGTTCAAAAGGTCTGGTGACAACGCCATTTTTAACCCACACGCGCGCAGCGAAAGGTTCTAATACGCCGACTGCAAGGCCCGAGGCTATCATGGCGTAGCCAGTGTGTGAGGTATCGATATACAGGTTTTTACCCAATTCAGCGCGCACGGAATCGGTCGCCTGTTCAAGATGGCTCCAATATTTAGGGTAGGAGTCCAATACCGTAAGCACCTCTTGTCCTTTGAGATCGTTGGCGGTAATCACCTCTTTTTCGAGTAATGGATGACCCTCTTTTGCTGCAAAGACATAGCGAGCGTTACCGATAAATTCTTGCTCGATGCCGACCAATTGCGGCAGTTGTAAGCCAACGGCGAGGTCAACCGAGTTGGTCTGCAGTTTGGTCACCATCTCTGACAAGCTGTACGTTAAAATCACCACCCGTTCTTCGGGATAAAACTTCTTGTGCTCTTTCAGTGCCATGGGCACTAACGTACTTGCAATAGCTGAAGTGACCGCAATACGCAGCTCTCTTGGGGTGCGGGTGCGAATGTTATTGGCGACCGATTCGAGTTTTTCTAGCCCTAGGAAGCTCTCTTCAACCGAGCTGAAAAATTCGACGGCTTCATCGGTGGGATAAAGTCGGCCTTTACGTCTTTCGAACAACCGAAAACTCAGTGAATCTTCTAAGTCACTGATCAAGCGGCTTACTGCCGGTTGGGTCACGTGCATTTCATTCGCGGCTGCAGACGTAGTACCCCGTAACATGATGTAACGAAAGGCTTCAATCTGACGAAATTTCATAGCCATCCTTGCTGGTGTGTTAGCTGGTCATTAAACGATGATTGCTGCTTTTTACAGCAGAAATTCAGTTCGGAAAACCATAACATTTAGTTATCAACTATGCATTAATATAAGTTGATTACATTGCTAAATCTTCTCATGATGAACGTTAGACATAACCTTAGGTAGCCGCTAAACCGCAAAAAAAGAGAATGAACGGATGTCATTTTCGCTGGTTTAAAGCAGCGTGTTTACCGAACTGATCAAGGATGAACAGGTGGCAGACGTAACTCAATCCGCAATTCTTTCTGTAAAGAACCTCTCCGTCTCTTTTGGTGAATCACAAGTGATTAGCGATTTAAGCTTTGATGTGACGCCGGGGCGCACTCTCGCTATTGTGGGGGAATCGGGTTCAGGAAAATCCGTCACTTCTCAATCGATCATGCGTTTGGCTGATATCGGTGGTGCTCGCTATACCTCTGGAAAAATTCTTTATACCCATCAGGGAAATACGCTCGATTTGCTTGCTTTGTCTCAAGAGCAAATGCTTCAGGTACGTGGCAAAGAGATTGCGATGATCTTTCAAGAGCCAATGACCTCGCTCAACCCAGTGTTTACCATTGGTGACCAGCTGAGTGAAGCGCTCTTGTTGCATGAAAAACTGACCAAAGCCGAAGCCATGGCCGAAAGTGAGCGCTTATTGGAATTGGTGCGAATGCCAGATGCTCGTGACATGTTAGTGCGCTATCCGCATCAACTATCGGGTGGTATGCGCCAGCGCGTTATGATCGCTATGGCCTTAGCATGTAAGCCTAAAGTGCTGATTGCTGATGAACCCACCACGGCACTGGATGTAACCATTCAAGCCCAAATTCTGTCTATCATTGCTGACTTGCAAAAGTCGCTGAATATGGCGGTGATCTTCATTACCCATGACATGGGCGTAGTTGCTGAAATCGCTGATGATGTGGTGGTGATGTGGCAAGGGAATAAGGTCGAGCAGGGTGAAGTGAAGCAGCTGTTTGCCGCGCCAAAGCACCCTTATACCCAAGCGCTACTGTCGGCTGTGCCTAAATTAGGCAGTATGGTTGGACGCGCAAATCCCTATCAATTTCCGGTGACGGTGATGCGCGATAACCAGCTGGTGAGTATTGGCGCAGAAGTGGAACAAAACACGGCTCGCTACGATCAAGAGCCGCTGTTGCAAGTCAATGACTTGGTCACTCAGTTTATTACCAAGAAAAACTTCTGGGGACGTGCAACCCATAAAGTACACGCAGTTGAAAGTGTGAGTTTCAATATTTATCCTGGAGAAACGCTGTCGCTGGTGGGCGAATCGGGCTCTGGTAAATCCACTATTGGTCGTACAATTCAGCAGCTTCAGCAGGCAACGAGCGGTTCAATTTGCTTTGAAGGGCGACAGCTCGATCGCTTATCCCCACAAGAGCAGCATCGTTTAAAGCGCGATGTGCAATACATCTTTCAAGACCCGTTCGCTTCACTGGATCCGCGTAAAACCGTCGGTTTTTCCATCGCCGAACCGATTCGCACGCACAACTTGATCCGTGATGAGAAAGCGATTCAAGCACGAGTGGCGCAGCTACTGGAACGAGTCGGCTTACAAGCGGAACATGCCAAACGCTATCCCCACGAGTTTTCGGGTGGGCAAAGGCAACGTATCTGTATCGCACGGGCATTGGCTTCTGAGCCGAAGTTAATCATCGCAGATGAAGCGCTCTCTGCGCTGGATGTGTCGATTCAAGCACAGATCATCAATCTTTTTATGGAGTTACAGCAAGAGTTTGGTATTGCCTATCTCTTTATCAGCCACGATATGGCGGTCGTAGAGAAGATGAGCCACCGCGTTGCTGTGCTCTACTTAGGACAAATCGTTGAATTAGGTAAGCGTGCACAAGTGTTTGATTCACCAACGCATCCTTACACACAAAAGCTGCTGTCCGCCGTTCCGGTTGCTGACCCGACTCAACGTAAAGAACACCTTTTGATCAATGGTGATATTCCAAGTCCTGTGCATGAAGTGGGTTATCAACCACCCCAGCTAGAGTATACGCAGGTGAGTGAAGGGCACTATGTTGCTAGCGTTCCAAAGGATGGGGCGTTTTACAATTTACAAAATGGAGAGTATTTCAATGATGAAGCAAAAACAATGGCTTAAGTGCTTTGCACTGGCAGCGGGCGTGACCTTTTCCTCCATGTCAATGGCAGCGGGTACACTGACCGTTTCTTCACCGCAAGATCCCGGCAGTTGGGACCCGATTGACACGTTTTTGGTTAACTGGGCATCGGTTGCCACCAATATGTACGATGGTTTGACCTATCGCGGCCCAGACCTTAAGTTACAGCCAGCGCTGGCGACCTCGTGGAAAATCTCCGATGACGGCAAGAAAATCCGCTTTGCTTTGCGTAAAGGCGTGACCTTCCATGATGGCGAGCCTTTTAACGCCAACGCGGTGAAATTTACCTTTGATCGTCTGCTGGGCGATGAAGGTAAAAAAGGGCCACAACGTTCAAACTATTCTGCGATTGACCATGTCGCCGTGGTGGATGATTACACGGTGGATTTCTTCCTTAAAGCGGCTGACCCAGTTCTGCTAACTAAGTTGGCGGGTTATGGTGCGATGATCGTGCCGCCAAAATATATCCAAGAGAAAGGGGAAGAGTATTTTAATACTCACCCAGTGGGTACTGGTCCATTTGAATTTGAGTCGTATCAGCCTAAAGTCGGCATCACGTTAAAAGCGTATCCGAATTTCTGGGGTGATAAAGCAAAACTCTCTGAGCTTAAATATCGCTTTATCTCTGAACCATCGACCGCGGTGGCTGAGCTGCAATCGGGCCGCGTGGATGTGGTGATTCCGCCAACCATTCCGATCGCGATGATCCCAACCATTAAAAACGATCCTAAGCTGACGATTATGTCGGCGACCAGTCCAACGGTGTATGCCCTGCGTTTTAACACCAAAAATGGAATTACCAAAGATGAGCGTGTACGTAAGGCGCTGATTTATGGTGTTGATCGCCAAGCGATCATCGATTCCATTTTAGGTGGTCAAGCCGAAGCGATTGCCAGTTTCCAAAGTGCCATTTCATTTGGTAACGACCCGAAAATGAAGCCACTACCGTATGACCCAGCCAAAGCGCAGCAGCTACTGAAAGCCGCAGGCGTGAAACCGGGCGCGCAAGTACAAATCGATATTCGTGGTAACAACGCAACCTTCAATGAAGTGGCTCAAGCGGTGGCTAGTTATCTACAGATCATCGGCTTAAAAGCCATCATCAAGCCTTACGAAACCAACGTATTGCTGAATGACATTGTACCTGCCGGTAAAACGGGCGCGATGTTCCAACAGTCTTGGGGTGGTTGGACGCTGGATTACGACAACACTGCGTACTTTATGTATCACTCTGGTGAAAAATGGAACCCATACGATAGCGATCCTAAGTTAGACCAGATGTTGGAAGCGCAGCGTTCAGTGACCGACCAAGCCAAACGTCTCTCTATGCTGCAAGAGATTGCGCACTACACCGCTGATCGAGCACTTGAGATGCCTTTGTACAGTGAAAACGCCATCTTTGGTGTAGCTAAGCGCGTGAAAAACTTTACTCCTGTTCCTGATAGCCGTTTGCGCTTGAATGATGTGACAGTTGAGTAAACTTCCATGCAGCTTTGCCTGCGCAAAGCTGCACTTTTTAGGTAAAGATTGTACGTAAGGACACGTCATGACTCACTTTTTGCTTAAGCGGTTGCTTCAAGCGGTCTTTGTCTTGTTTGCGATTACCTTGATCGTTTCCTACGCCATTCGTCTGACTGGCGACCCAGCGCTGATGCTCACTCAAGGAGCGGGTAGCGTAACAGAGGCCGATTTGGCTTTGATCCGCGAATCTCTTGGTCTGAATCAACCGTTTTGGGTGCAATATGGCCACTTTATTTTAGGAATTTTTTCGGGAGATTTAGGGCGCAGCTTTATGGGCCAGACGCCAGTGAGCCAATTGATTGGGCTCTCATTTCCTGCCACGGTGTCGCTCGCTTTTGCGGTGATGCTGGTCTCGATCGCCATTTCAATTCCACTGGGGATCAAGGCGGCCGTCTCGAAAGGCAAATGGGCCGACCAACTGATCCGCATCACTTCCCTGATTGGTCTGTCGTTTCCCAATTTTTGGTTAGCACTGATGATGGTGCTGGTGTTTTCTATCTCCCTCAAATTGTTGCCGCCAAGCGGGATGGATGGCTTGGCAAGCTTTATCATGCCAGCGGTGACCATGGCGATTATTCTTACCGCAACCAATGTGCGCTTGGTGCGCTCATCGATGCTAGAAACACTGCAATCGCAATACATTATGGTGGCGCGTGCTAAAGGGCTCAGTGAGAGCAAAGTGCTGTATAAACATGCCCTGCGTAACTGCGCGATTCCTCTGATTACCTATTTTGGTCTGCAATTTGGCGGTCTGCTGGGCGGTATTGTGGTGATTGAAAAAGTCTTCAACTGGCCAGGGTTAGGTACTCTTGCTTTCGATGCGGTGAGTAGCCGCGACTATCCGGTGCTACAAGCGGTGATTACGGTGCTTTCTATGCTGATTGTTGGCATCAACTTATTGGTCGATATTGCTTATGGCCTCATCGACCCACGAATTAGAACGGAGTAATGACGATGACAACCAATATTCTTCGTTCACCACGATTATCTCGTTATCTCTGCTTAGAGTTTGTCCTCGGTATGGTATTAACTGTCGGCATGATTGCGATGGTGTTGTTGTCCGATGTGATTTTCCAAGGGGCAGCAGACAAAATCAATTTGATGGCAAGATTACTTGCGCCATTCTCCCATCCTGAGCACCTGTTAGGGACAGACCCTCTAGGGCGCGATGTGTTTGCTCGTGTTATTTCTGGTGGTGCCGTCTCTTTAGAAGTGGGCTTTATTTCCGTATTGGGCGCGGTGGTGCTTGGCGTGGTGATGGGGCTTATTTCAGGCTATTTTCGCGGCTTTTGGGATGTGATTGTGATGCGGTTTGCTGATATTCAGCTGGCGATGCCGTTTATTCTTCTCGCGATCACCTTTATCGCCATCGTTGGCGGTGGGTTAACCAACATGATCATCCTACTGATCATCTCACAGTGGGTGCAATACGCACGTTTGGTGCGCGGTTCGGTTCTGTCGCTGCGCGATCGTGAATACATTCAAGCGGCACAAGCCATTGGCGTGAGCCATTTTAAAATCCTCTTTCAACATTTGCTGCCGAACTTAATTGGCCCAGTTATCGTGCTCATGACCCTCAATGTTGCCAATAACATTTTGTTAGAAAGTAGCTTAACGTTTCTAGGCTTAGGCGTTGATCCTCTTACCCCAAGTTGGGGCGGCATGTTAGCCGATGGCAGAACGTATATCCAAACCGCATGGTGGGTGAGCGTGTTCCCTGGTTTGGCGATTTTATTAACGGTATTAGGTTTAAATCTATTGGGTGACTGGTTACGCGACCTGTTAGATCCAACAGGGAGAACGTCACGATGAAACCCATCTTAAAAGCAACCATTGCCAGTACCTTGGCAGAACTGATTGAACACTACAGTACACAAGCTAATCGCCCGAAAACGCTCGATGTGTGGGTGTTTGCCGATCTTGCCACACGCCAAGAAGCAGAGCGCGCTTTGGCCGAATTTGGCATTGAAGCGAAAGTACGCAGTGCGTATAAACCGCTGGTGCATTACTTTTTGGAAGAGTTCTTTTTGGATGAACGCTTTGCCGTACCAGAAGAGCTGGTGCGCGTTGAGATTCGTTATCCGATCTGCGCGCCTGCATCAGATAAGCGCTTTTTACTCGAAGCTTATCCACTGGCGGGATTGATTGACCCAAGTAAACTCGTCTTTACTCCGGGTACGCAAGCCGATCGTTATGAGCTTGAGATTTATCGCTCCTCCCCAGATGGGGCTAAGCCGGCGACGGTTAGCGAAAACGTCAGCGTATTTGTGCCCAATCATACTTATGTCAATGCCACCCAAGATAGCGTATTAACGCCAACAGGTTGGGTAAAAGCCTACAACCATGTCGGTGAATTGGAGCGTGATGAACGCTTAGCGACAGATTTTGAGCACTGCTTTAGCCAAATGATCGACACAGTGACGAGCTATGAATGGCCAACTCAGTCGCCCTATTTTAAGCAGTTACAACTTAAAGTGCAGATGCCTGTAGAAGACGAGTTGGTTGGTTATGCTCATGAAGTGATTAGCCTTAAAGAGGCTCTGCATGAAGATCTCTACTTCTCAATCCAAGAGTGGTTTAAATTCAAAGAAGGCAAAGCACTGACAGCAAGAAACAGTCAGCCGGGGCAGATCGTGCCGCTGATCACCGCTTCCCCTGACAGTGATTATCACCTTGAGATGACGTTAGCCGATTACTCGCTGGTGGATGTTGGTGTTACTGATGAAGAGTCTGCGTTGGATGTCGCGGCTAAGCCGATGAGCATGACCATGGTGCAGCAGCACTTAGCCACCGTTGCTGGTGAGGCCTTAGCAGTCGACACCCCAACAGGACGCCAAGTGGAAGCCAAGTACAAACGCGGCAAGGATCAAGCAGTGCTGATTTGCGGTGGTCAGCATGCGAATGAAACCACTGGCGTGGTCGGAGCGTTGCGGGCAGCGAAAGTGCTTGAGCAGCAAGCGGAAAGTCACTTCGTTGTAGTGCCAATGAGCAACCCTGATGGTTACGCGCTTCATCAGCAATACATTCAAGATAATCCTTTGCATATGCATCACGCTGCCCGTTATACCGCCTTGGGGGATGACCTTGAATATCGCACCGTTGAACCGCTTTATGAAAAAGGGATGCGTAAACAAGCTAAACAGTTAAGTGGTGCGAATCTGCATATCAACTTACATGGCTATCCAAGTCATGAATGGACGCGGCCATTATCTGGTTACGTGCCGACTGGGTTTGATATGTGGACGATTCCGAAAGGTTTTTTCTTGGTGGTGCGGCATCTCAATGATCCTCAGTGGGCGCGGTTGGCTGAGCAATTTATTGAGCAAGTGACCTTAAAACTCAATCTCTATCCCGAAGTCATGGCGATGAATCAGGCGCAGATTGACGTGTATCAGATTCACGCGGGAGAAACTGGATTTAGGATGATCAACGGATATCCTTGTCTGATTTCCGCAGTCGAAGAGGCCGATTATCCATTACAACTCATCACTGAATACCCGGATGAAACCATTTACGGTGACGATTTTATCGCAGGGCATAACGTGCAACAGGCGACGGTATTAGCGGCTTATGAGGTCTACCAGTCTTTACTGGCGTAACCTCAAATCATCTATAACGCTGACTCAGACATAAAGGCTTAGGGCGTGTTCTCTAAGCCTTTTTTATCTTAACAAGATCCCCTTTGATGCTTGGAAAAACGCATTGGTGATTTGTGTGAGTCCTTTCGAGTTAACTGCCGCATGCTGCCAATAGTGAGGTTCATTTAGCCACACTTCTGGGGCCAAATTGACCAATGAATTTGCCTCAATCGCCTCTTCAAACAACCCATCAGCACTAACGCACCAACCCATATGGCGTTTGGCCGCTTCGACTAAACTCACTGAATCCGGCAGGTAGTGAATGTGATGGGGTGTGATGTGTGAACCCGTTACCTTTTGCATAAAACGCATTTGCAGTGGGTCTTTACGGTTATAAATCATCACTGGGGCATTGCGAAAAGCCTCTGCAGTTAACCCTTGTGCAAAATAGCGCGCGGCAAATTGCGGTGAGGCAATGGCGCAGTAACGCATGTTGCCTAAAAAATGCACCGCACATCCTTGTAACGGGGTCTTCTCGCTGGTAATTGCCCCTAGGACATCGCCATTTTTCAGATGATCAAGCGTGTATTCTTGGTCATCAACACGAATATCAAACTTGTGACCATACTCTTGATGTAAATCGGTCAAGGCATTTAATAGCCAAGTGGAGAGAGAGTCTTCATTGACCGCAATAGGAAAGGGCTTGGCATGTAATTGACTATGCTGCTCGGGCAATAAGTCCGCCATCACTTCTGCTTCGAGCAGGGCCATCGATTTCACTCGACTCAGGAGCTGTTCTCCCGCTCGTGTTGGGCGACATGGGGTTTGCCTCACCACTAATAATTGCCCAATCCTATCTTCTAAAGTCCGCAGCCGCTGTGAGATAGCAGAAGGTGTCACGTTTAGCTTTTTGGCGGCTTTATCAAAACTCGCCTCTTCAATTACCGCAATAAACGCATCGACTTGGGGAGAGAGCAAACTCATGGACAATACCATCATTAGAAATTCTTAATAAGCGTAAGATTATATCGATTTTCTAAACAACGCCAGTTCGGCATACTCACTGCCATAGAAACTAATGCCTATTTATCAACCTGATAAATAAGGAAGATGTAACAACTCAAATAACGACTTAAATAACAATAAAAGGGTGCTGTATGTGGGTCTCTTCACTTGCCACTGGTTTTACAACTGGAGCGGGTTTAATTGCCTGTATTGGTTCACAAAACGCGTTTGTGCTGCGCCAAGGATTGCTGCGCAGTCATACCGCGATGGTGGCGACGGTCTGTATTTTAAGCGACGTATTTTTGATTTTTTGTGGGCTGTCTGGCTTGGGATTTATTGTCAAGCAGTGGCCAGGTGTCATTGATGTAGTACGTTACGCTGGAGCGGCTTTCTTGATGTTTAATGCTTATGGTGCAGCCAAACGAGCATGGCAGGGAAGTGGTGTGCTCGATCCAAGTGCCACTCAAGGCGGCACTCTCAAACAAGTGCTGCTCACTTGCTTGGGGTACACTTGGCTGAATCCTCATGTCTATTTGGATACGGTGGTGATGCTTGGTAGTTTATCGTTGCATTACGATGGAGATGAAAAATGGCATTTCGGCGCAGGTGCAATGTTAGCCAGCGCGGTATGGTTTATCGCTATCACCTATGGAGCAAGGCTGCTGCTACCTTTGTTTCACAACCCCAATGCGTGGCGCATTCTCGATGGTTTGATTGCGCTGATGATGGCCTACCTCAGTGTGACTTTGTTGGTGATGCCGTTGGCGTAGTCATTCCGTTGGTGTCTAGAACGAAAGAGATGCTCAATAGGAAGAGTGAAACATGGCGGGGAACCCCGCCATGTTTGATCTTTTAGCAAGACAAAATGTCGGACTACTGTGGCAGGGCAAACGCATGAAACCCCTTGGTTTTAAAGGCCTGTAGAAAAGGTTATTTTTGGAAGAGCCGTTCGGTTTACCATCATCAAATAAACCTTAAATCACAATAAGTTAATTGATCATGATGATCAACAAGTTCCTTATTATGACTTTGTGATCTGATAGCCTCACTATCAATCACTTAGTTTAACTCATGGATAAAAAATCGTTGTTTGAGCATCTTTCTATCGTAAGAGATTTTCGTCAAGACTGGAAAGTCGACCATAAATTGACAGATATTTTGTTCCTAACCGTTTGTGCCGTGATTGGCGGAGCAGATGGTTGGGATGAGATAGAAGATTTTGGTCAAATTCACGAGTCTTGGTTTAGAGCCAGAGGAGAGTTTGAGCAAGGAATACCGAGTCGAGATACCATTCGGCGGGTGATGAGTAAGATTAATCCATCGAAGTTGCAACAAGCCTTCATTTCTTGGATGAAAACGTGTCATGAGCTAACGGGCGGTGACATTATTGCCATTGATGGTAAGACCTTGAGGCGCTCTTTCTCAAAAGACCACAGTGCCATTCATATGGTCAGTGCGTTCTCGGTGAAAAATTCGATTGTGTTAGGACAAGTAAAAACAGAAGAGAAGTCGAATGAGATCACCGCCATCCCAGAGTTATTGGAGCTACTTGATATAAGCGGTTGTTTAGTGACGTTAGATGCGATGGGTTGCCAAACAAAAATAGCCAATAAAATCATCGAGTCCGGCGCGGACTATCTTCTGGCGGTCAAAGGGAATCAAGGTCGACTGGAAGAGGCATTTATAAAGCACTTTCCGATGCCAGCAATCCTGACATGGCCCGGAGACAGTTACGTTACTACGAACAAAATCGAGCATGGACGGCAAGAGCAGAGACTATATATCACCAGTGAGTTATTTGATGATTTTATAGACTTAGGCTTTGAATGGCGAGGCATGAAGACATTGGGAGTCTCGATGTACATGCGCAGCAATCCTGGAGAAAAACCGAATGCAGATGAGATATTTATTCGTTATTACATCAGCTCAAGGACATTGAGTGCAGAGCAATTTGCCGAGTCTATCCGTAGTCATTGGCATGTAGAAAATAAGCTGCATTACAAGTTGGATGTGGGGTTCAACGAAGACCAAAGTCGGATACGAGCAGACGATGGATCAGAAAATTTTGCTAGGATCCGCCATATGTGTATTTCACTACTTTCGAATGAAAAGACGTTCAAAGGAGGAGTGAAACGCAAAAGGAGAATGGCTGGGATGAGCGAAGCGTATTTAGAGAAGGTACTTGCAGCCCTTTAGGGATGGGCACCTTCATGCTTTTGCCCTGACTACTGTGGACCTGCACTCGCTTTTACTACGCTCGGAACGTTGCTGGCAGAGGTGACCGTGTAAGAGTAATCACTCAGGTCGCTGCTGTAATCATCACCAGAGCTAGAGGTGCCTGTGGTTTGAGAGTAAACGTTGTTTTGTTCGTAGAAACGATAGTCATAACCGCTTGAATCGGTAGAGACTTTGTTGGTGTAGTTGGTGCGATAGAAGTAGTTGGATTCTGAATACACCACACTGCCGCTGTTGACTTGCAACGCTTCGTACTGCTGTTTGGTATAACTATTGCCGTCTTCTGCCGTGTTGTAACCAGAAGGGGCGGTACTGTTATCAAAGTAGTTGCTGTACTGGTGCACCCAACCGCGATACAAAGGTCGGCCACGCAGGTTTGGACCAAACCAGTTGTGGTGAAGGGTGACATGTAAATAGCCGGTAGCCACATAAGAGTCGCTGTAGTTGGCGCCAATCACCATCGCAAGACGTTCGCCTGCTAAATCGGTGTTGTAACCCACCCAGTTCCATACAGGATCTGGACTCATGCTGACCCAGTCGTCAGTGAAATAGAAGTGGTTATAAGAGATAGTGACATCATCCGATGACAGCGTCACGCTCATCAAATCGTCACTGGCATCGTAGAAGGTACAATGGGTGATATAGGCATTGGTGATACGGCGCAGCGACACCCCTTCATAGTTAATCCCCACATCATTGCTGGTACCGTACACTTGTGTCGGTAAGGCTTGCAAATCAGAGATATTGCCGCGAAAAGTGATGTTCGCAATCTTGATGTTCTCGATATTGGTGCCAGTGGTAAGCATCTCACCATCAAACTTCAGCTGAATGTTTTCTAGGACAGCTTTTCCACCTGAAGCCCCTTCAATGGTGGTGTTGTTCCAATCGGTGGTAGCAAAGGTTAACGTCGTAAGAGTGGAACCACCGTAGATTGTGCCATCGATAATAATGTGATGTGAGCCTGCCGTAATCGCCGCTTCTAGTTCGGCAAGTGTGGTTACTGTGGTGGCGGTGGCACTATCACCACCTGTGGTTGTGGCAAAACCTCCGGTATCGGCGGCCATGGCGGGAATGGCACAGCATGCCGCCGCAATGCTTAATGCTAACGCCGCCAATTTGTTGTTTTGAATACGCAAGAGTGATCTCCCTTTAAACAATACATCATTCTAATCAATTGAAACCTATGAAGTTAATTTCAATTAAGCTCAATTCGATGCGTAATATAGGCTCGTTGCGTTACAAATTTTTACAGTTATTTGACTTTTCTATCATTTATCAGAGATTAGTTCAAAATATTGATATAAAATATTCAGTTATCATGAGTTTGGCATGTGAGATGGCTGCAAAAATCAACATGATAACCACAAGCGACTAGTCCAATTCCTCTTCCATGGCTTGCTTAAGATGTTCCATAAAGGTCAGCAGACTGTATCAAGCCTATCGCTACCTTGAGAAGTGTACACTAGCCGTGTCCTCTGGGCAGTTTATGCCATTCCAGTAAAAAATAGCTATTCATAGAATAAATGCCTTTCAATGGTAATATTGCTTTTTAATATTCACCTGCTGTGACATAAATAGGCAATCCATGTGATTTTCATCACGTAATACCAATTTATTCATCTAATGTACTAATTATTTTTATTTGTCGCGAACAACATATCATTTTCCATATTTGTCTTTTCTTATACTAAGAAGTTTGTGCAAATCTTAAAAATGGAATTACTGTCTCAGTGTTTGTTAGTTGTCCTTAGTTAAGGACATAAAATAGTATTGTGGCCTCATACGATTCTCCCTATATTCATCATCATAGAATGCGCACTTAAATGGCCTATTAAATAGAAATATTAAGTGGCTAATCATATTTATTAATTTAATCTAAAAATAAAGATAACAATGAAAATGATTACCTCAAGACAGCATAGATTATTGCGTTTATTATTACAGCAACGTGAATATTCAACATTATTCAGTTTGGCTGAGCGGCTTGATGTATCGAAGAAGACGATACAGCGTGATTTAAATATTATTAATGAATATTTATCCGATTCAAATATTCATGTGGATACGAAAGCGGGCGCTGGTGTTTTGCTGGTGGCGGAAAACACCACAGATCTTTTGCAATTAGAACAACAGATCAATGGCGAAACAGACGACGCTGATGGTGTGATGGGTCATGCTCGTCGGATAAAAATTGCTTCTTGGTTACTGAGTGAAACGCCCAAAGAAACGTCGATCAACAAGCTTTCTGAACGTTACTTTATTAGTAATGCATCTATTGTTAATGACTTAAGAATTATCGAAGACTGGATAACACCGCTTGGATTGCAGCTGATACGTAGCCAAAGTGGTACGCGCATCAAGGGCAATGAAAACAATGTCCGCCAAGCGATGGCTGCCTTAATTAATGGCTTGATGAACCATCAAGACCCAGGCACGGTGAACCATTCACGCCTCGATCCAGGTAGCTATAAAGGCTTGGTCCAGTATTTCGGTGTCGATGATGTCGCTTTCGTGCAAGTGTTATTGCAGGAGATGGAACAGGAATTGTCTTACCCACTAGGTGAGCCATATTACATCAATATATTTACTCATATTTTGATCATGATGCACCGTCGTACTCGGGGCAATTTATTGAGTAATCCAGACCATGTAGCAGCACAACCCCCAGAAGATTCGGCCTTTATTGTGGCGAAAAAATGGTGGAAAAAATAGAGCGGCATATTCATTTGTCGTTACCAGACGATGAAGTATGGTTTATATACCAATATATTATTTCTTCTGGCGTGTTAGTGGTAGAAAATCATAGCCACAGTTTACTCCATGCAGAATTATTAAGTGATCAAGCAAGAGATATTACATTAAGGCTAGTGGATCGTTTTTCGCAATTAATTAATATTAATCTTGGCATCGATACACAATTATATGAAGGTTTAGTTGTACATATCAGGCCTCTTATTAATCGTCTCCACTATAAAATCATTATTCGCAATCCGCTATTGGATGATATTAAAAATGAAATAGCCGATGTTTATCAATTAACTCGAATTGCGGTGGAGAATATTTTTATTACGAATGCTCAACAGTCTGTTTCAGACGATGAGGTTGGTTATCTTGCTGTGCATTTTCAGGCAGCGATAGAACGGCAAATCACACATAAGCGCGTATTGCTGGTGTGTTCTACCGGAGTTGGCACATCTCACTTACTGAAAAGTCGGATTTTACGTGCGTTTCCTGATTGGGAAATTGTTGCGGCCGTGCCATCCGATAGTTTGCCAAGCGTGAGCCAGCAACTGGCTCCAGACCTGGTGATCTCGACGGTTCATGTTCCTGAAATTGAAACGCCTGTGGTGTATGTCACGGCATTTCTTAATGACGCCGATCTACAAAGGGTTACCGATAAACTGATAACAGAAAAGCTGCACCGGGCGTGCGATGCGTATGCTGTTACTCGATCTTAATTTTATGTAAGCGAAGGTTGTTTATGGACATCACGAAAATTCTCACAGTGAAACATGTAAAACTGGATATGGTCGCGACAACGAAAGCACAAGCGATTGAAGAGCTCACCGATTTACTTTGGAAGGATGGTTCGATCAGCAATCGTGAAGATTTCATTCGCGATGTGTGGAAGCGCGAAGAACAAGGTTCTACCGGTTTTGAAAATCACATTGCTATTCCTCATGGGAAGTCTTCAGCGGTTAACCATACTGCGCTTGTGATTGGACGAACTGACAATGAGATTCCTTGGGAGAGTCTCGATGGCAGCGATATTCGTTGCATCATTTTGTTCGCCGTGCGTCTCGAAGATCAAAATACCACCCATATTCGCTTATTAACCCAAGTAGCCACCGCTCTCGCTGATGAAGAGATCGTTGACCAATTACTCAAAGAAAATGACCCACAGAACATCGTGAACCTCTTTAGCCAATATGCTGAAGCAGAGTGCTAATACCAACCTTCCGTTATTTCTGCTTGCCAATGTCGGCTGCAGAGATAATGGACCTAACTTTCGAGAATGATTATGAATATTGTAGGTGTTTCAGCGTGCACAGTCGGAATTGCACACACATATATCGCACAAAAGAAAATCGTCGATGCAGCCAAAAAGGCGGGTGACAATGTAAAAATTGAAACTCAAGGCACAATCGGTATCGAAAATGCGTTGACCGATGAAGACATCAAAAATGCCGATATCGTTATCTTGGCTTGTGATGTCAATATTTCCGGAGAGCAACGCTTCGAAGGTAAGAAAGTCGTTAAAGTTCCTACCCAAACCGCGATTAAATCGCCGAATAAACTGATCGAAAAATTGCACGAATTGATTAATCAATAATGGGTTAATTATCTAATAAGCAATAACAAATAGGGGTTTATTCATGACTATTAAAGAAATATGGAAAGCAGCAAATCCCAAAGGCCATTTGCTGACCGCTATCTCGTTTTTGATTCCAATTGTTTGTGGTGCTGGTTTTATTATTGCTATCGGTATGGCAATGGGAGGAACGGCGCAAGATTCCTTAGTGTCGGGGCAGTTTGATTTATGGCAGTCACTCGCCACTATGGGCGCAAAAGCGCTTGGACTATTGCCTGTTGTTATCGCCTGTGGGATCGCAGGTTCAATTGCAGGTAAGCCCGGTATTGCACCTGGATTTGTGGTGGGTCTTGCAGCCAATGCGATTAGCGCTGGCTTTATCGGTGGTATGATCGGTGGCTATCTTGCTGGGTATATCGCACTTGGCATCATCAAAAATGTCAAAGTACCTGATTGGGCGAAGGGTTTAATGCCAACCTTGATTGTGCCATTTTTTGCCTCACTCGCTAGCGGTCTTATCATGATTTATATCATTGGTACGCCAATTGGTATTTTCACCGATGGTTTGACCTCTTTCTTAAGAAGTATGGGTACATCCTCTAACTTAATTGTGGGGGCAGTGATTGGTGCGCTATGTATTGTCGATTTTGGTGGTCCAATTAATAAAACCTGTTTTGCCTTTGTATTAACACTGCAAGCGCAAGGTACTGAGGAATCCCCTAATGATTTTGATAAAAATCATTAAGTTAAGGTAGATGCACATCTTGTCATGTGATCAAATGGTTCTGCGAAAAATCAATAACCAGACAACAAGATGTGCGAACTCGATATTTTACACGACTCTCTTTACCAATTCTGCCCTGAATTGCACTTAAAACGACTTAACAGTTTAACGCTAGCTTGCCACGCATTACTTGAATGTAAAACGCTCACTCTTACCGAGCTTGGTCGTAACCTGCCAACGAAAGCTAGAACAAAACATAACATCAAACGAATCGACCGATTGTTAGCTAATCGTCACTTGCACAAAGAGCGACTCGCGGTATACCGTTGGCATGCTAGCTTTATCTGTTCGGGTAATTCGATGCCCATTGTTCTTGTTGACTGGTCTGATATTCGTGAGCAAAAACGGCTTATGGTATTGCGAGCTTCAGTGGCGCTACAGGGCCGTTCTATTACTCTTTATGAGAAAGCGTTTCCGCTTTCAGAGCAATGTTCAAAGAAGGCTCATGACCAATTTCTAGCCGACCTTGCAAGCATTCTACCGAGTAACACTACACCGCTCATTGTCAGTGATGCAGGCTTTAAAGTGCCATGGTATAAATCCGTTGAGAAATTGGGTTGGTACTGGTTAAGTCGAGTAAGAGGGAAAGTGCAATATGCCGATATTGGCGCAGAAAACTGGCAACCTATCAGTAACTTACATGACACATCCTCAAGTCGTTCAAAGACGTTAGGCTATAAGAGGTTGACCAAGAGCAATCCAATCTCATGTCAAATTACACTGTATAAATCTCGTTCTAAAGGCCGAAAAAATCAGCGTTCGACACGGACGAATTGTCATCATCCGTCTCATAAAGTTTACTCTGCTTCGGCAAAAGAAGCATGGGTTCTTGCCACTAACTTACCCGCTGACACTCGAACGCCAAAGCAACTTGTTAGGCTCTACTCGAAGCGTATGCAGATTGAAGAAACATTCCGAGACTTGAAAAGCCCTGCGTATGGATTAGGCCTCCGTCATAGCCGAACTAGCAGCTCAGAGCGCTTTGATATCATGCTGCTAATCACCCTAATGCTTCAACTGACCTCTTGGCTTGCTGGAGTTCATGCTCAGAAACAAGGTTGGGATAAGCACTTCCAAGCGAACACTGTTAAAAATCGAAATGTACTCTCAACAGTACGCTTAGGCATGGAAGTATTGCGGCATTCTGGCTACACAATAACGAGGGAAGACTTGCTCGCAGCTGCAACCCTGCTTGCTCAAAATCTATTCAAATATGGTTGCGCCTTGGGGAAATTATGAGGGGATCCCTCAGCGCAAGGTATTAATGAACCGATTACGGCATTGCAATTAGTCAATACTGCAACCCCCATTGGTTTTGGCTTGGCGTATTGGATCAGTAGTTTAATGCGCAAGAATATTTATAACCATGAAGAAATTGAAACTTTAAAATCAGCAGTGCCAATGGGCGTCGTCAATATTGTTGAAGGTTCTATTCCGATTGTTATGAATGACATTATTCGCGGTATTGTAGCCGCTGCGATTGGTGGTGCTTGTGGCGGTGCAGTTACCATGGTGTATGGCGCTGATGCAACTGTCCCATTTGGCGGTGTGCTGATGATTCCTACTATGTCACACCCTATGGCTGGCGTGATGGCGTTAGTGGTCAATATCTTGGTTACTGGTATTGTCTATGCGATCATCAAAAAAGAAGTTCCTCGAGATGTAGTCATTAATAATGACGATCAAGAGGAAGAGATCGATTTAGACGATATTAAAATTAGCTAAGCCACTAGTTAAATATTCAAAACTATTTTCTCATCAATAGACATCACTATTAAATTATCGCCAGATAATGAATTTGATGGGAATCGTTATATCACGAGTATATTAGTTGAAAGAGCAAAATAGTCTTTCAACTAATATCTATTTATCTTCGATAATGGATTTTAAAATATGAGTGAACATATTCATATATCGCCATCGCTAATGACGATGGATCTGGATCAATTTAAAGAGCAAATTACTTTCCTTAATGATCATGTCGATTCATTTCACATCGATATTATGGATGGGCATTTTGTACCGAACCTAAGTTTGTCTCCTTGGTTTATTGAACAAACGCGTAAGCTCACCCATAAAGAGATGTCTGCGCATCTTATGGTCACCGACCCAACATTTTGGGTGCAACAACTGATTGATATCAAATGCGAAGTTATCTGCATGCCCGCGGAAAATATCAACGGCATCGCGTTTCGTCTTATCGATCAAATCCATGCTGCTGGTTTAAAGGCTGGTGTAGTTCTTAACCCAGAAACCCCTGTCCGCGATATTCTGCCTTACATCGATATGCTCGATAAAGTCACTATTATGACGGTGGATCCTGGCTTTGCTGGGCAGCGCTTCTTAGTACGGATGTTAGATAAAATCACGGAACTTCGCGCACTGCGTGAAGAACATGGCTATCACTATCTGATTGAAATGGATGGCTCAACCAACAAAGCACACTGGAAAGTGATTCACGATTCTAACCCCGATATTTACGTGATTGGCCGCAGCGGATTGTTCAACTTGGCTAACAATATTCATAGCTCATGGGAAATGATGGTCGCTGAATTTGAATCGGCAACTGGTCAGAAATTCGCATAGCTTTTGGTCGTGTTTAGCTGATGTTTAAATAATGAAGAGGCTTAGCGCCTCTTCGTTATTTTAAATGCTCTATCGCATTCGTGAATCGGTGGTTATAGTGGTTTATCGATGTATTGATAACAGGGCAGTAACCGGATGAGCAATATAAAGAACGTTTTATGTTTTGGTGACTCGTTAACATGGGGATGGATTCCGCAGCCGCACAGCGTACCGTCGCAGCGTTATGCGCCGGAGGTGCGTTGGACGGGGGTGATGGCGAAGGTGCTGGGGGATGAGTTTCATGTGATCGAAGAAGGGCTGAATGCTCGCACTATCAATATCGACGATCCGCTTGATCCGCGTCTTAATGGTTCCGCTTATTTTCCGACAGCACTTGCCAGTCATTTGCCCTTAGATGTAGTCATCATCATGCTTGGATCAAACAATACCAAAGCGGCGTTTAATCAGAGCGCACAAGAGATTGCTGAGGGGATGTCGTTATTGGTCACTCAGGCTTACCGCTGTGCTGGTGGTGTTGGGGCGGCGTATTCGGCGCCGAAAATTTTGGTGGTGTCACCACCGCCCTTAGGTGAGATGCCCGACCCATGGTTTCAAGTTATGTACGATGGCGGGTACGAGAAAACCCTAGAGCTTCCAAAGTATTACCAGATGATGGCGAACTTTTTAAAAGTGAATTTCTTTGATGCGGGCTCAGTTATCAAAACCGATGGCTGTGATGGTATTCATATAACCGCAGAAAGTAACGCAGTGCTTGGGCGAGCCTTGGCAGAACAAGTGCTAAAGATACTCAGTTAAAAACGCTACTTAGTTAATGATGCGTCGAGCGTTAACCGAGAATAGATCATCTAAAGACAAAAATGCAGAGCGAGAACCCGGCTCTGCATTTTTGTTTGTGATACAGCTTATCTCTAAGCGGTAATTTAGATATTAGACTCGGCCTGATGAGACACCTTGGTTCGACATTGGTCGATTAAGGTGAGTAACTGTTCGAGCAGCTGCGTTGTTTGGTGGTTGAGCGCATATCCCATATTGATGCGTAGACAGTCGTGATAGCGCTCAGACTCAGTAAAGATATCGCCAGTGCGAATATCCAAATTGGCATCGGCGGCCGCTTTTTTAAGCAGCGTCGCTTGCAAATAAGGAACTTGAATCCACAGTACCAATCCGCCATCGGGTTGGGTGATACGACTACCTTGAGGCAAGCGCTGCGCAAGGTAATGCGTGTAGTCGCGACGATGGTTAGCTAACTGATATTGTGCCCGTTTAAGGTGTTTGGCATAACCGCCACTGCGAATAAAGTCTGCAATTGCGGTTTGAATCAGCACAGGCACGCCTTGATAGTGGCGCTGAAAATCCGCTAAATAACGACCGGGGCGACACCAACCCAAGCGATAACTGGGCGACAGCGTTTTGGAAATAGAGCTACACCAAATCACATAACCACTCACATCGTAGTAAGCGGTCGGCAAATGCAGAGTATCGGAGTGGTTGAGTTCAAAATAGACATCATCTTCGATAATGGGCACCTGATACTCTCCAGCCAAATTGGCTAGGCGCTGCTTTTGCGCAGGTGAGAGCGTGATGCCTTGCGGATTCATGTGCGTGGTGCAAAAGAGCCCCGCTTGAATCTGCTTCTGCTGCAGTAACGCTTCTAAGGTCTCTAAATCAATACCATCTTCCCGCGAAGGAATTTCAATCACATTCAGTTCGAGTTGCGAAAGCAGATCGAGCAAGCCATTAAAACAGGGCGAACTCACCGCGACAGTGTCACCTTTGTGGGTACACACCGTGAGCGCGGTTTTCACACTGTCCATACAGCCATGGGTAATCACTAACTCTTGACTGTTGAGCGCAAAACCCTGATCTCCGAAATGATCCGCCAGAGCTTGGCGCAGCAGTGGCTCTCCCTGTTTATCGGGGTAGCGAGAAAACTGGCGTTGGCTACTGCTAATGGCTTTGCGCAGGCTCTTTTCGATCCCTTTTTGTGTTTGCACATCAAGGTCTAAACACGCCATACCCAGTGGTCCCTGTGCAATGACTTTAGGCTCCAGTGCCCTTATAGGTGTGGTGCGCTCGGTATCAAAGCGTGGCCAAGTAGGGGAAGGCAGCGATAGGGTATGAGCGTTAATGAAAAATCCCGCTTGCGGTCTAGCGCTGATCCAACCTTGCTTTTCCAACTCTTCATAACAGCTCACCGCCGTGGAGACACTGATACTGTGCTGCTGGGCAAATTGGCGTAGCGATAGCATTCGGTCGCCATCTTTGAGTCGCTGCGCTTGAATATCTTGGGCAACTTTATCGGCTAACTGTTTGTATTTCAGCATGATGAGAAAATTGTACTGGTGAAATTTCAAAAAATTGTATCTGTACTGTTTTCTCGACGCAAGGGATACTGCTGACATAATAAATTCACAAGGAATACGCAATGCAGGGACGAGATCTATTACTCATCATCACCGTGATGGTGATTTGGGGCATCAATTTTACCGCAATAAAAATGGGCGCTAGCGAGTTTGATCCCTTTGTGATTACCGCTATCCGCTTTTTTCTCGCGTCCTTTCCTTTGGTGTTCTTTATCAAACGTCCTCCCGTATCAGTGCGCTATTTTATTGCCTATGGCACGGTATTTGGTACTGGCGTATGGGGAATGGGCGCTTGTGCGATCGCGTTTGGACTCTCGGCTGGGATGGAAGCAATATTGATTCAGTTGGATGTGCTAACCAGTGTACTAGTTGGCGCGTTGGTCTATAAAGAGACCATTACTAAACGCATGGCGGCAGGGATGATGATTGCCATGTTAGGACTAACGGTGTCCATCCTCTATACCAACGGCAATATTACTGCTGCAGGGCTGTTCTTTATTACGATTTGTGCGATTTGCTGGCCGCTGGCAAGCATCATTATTCGCCAATCGGGCACGACGACGCCCTTTGCGTTTACCGTGTGGGGAATGGCGTTTGCTCCCATTCCCTTAATTGGGCTTAGCTTGCTGATGCACGGCACCCAAGGTTTGGTCTCTACTTTTAGCCATTGGAATGGCAATGCTTGGTTCTCGGTGCTCTTTCAAGCTTATCCCACCACCATTTTTGGTTACTGGATCTGGAATAAGATGACCTTGAAATACCCGATGGCACTCTTGGCGCCGACAACCTTGATGACCACGGTATTTGGTTTGATTGGTGGTTATGTCATTTATGGTGAGCAGCTATCATCGGTGCAATGGGTTTCTTGTGCACTGTTTCTCCTCGGGATTATCGTGGTGATCTATCCGAAAAAGCGTGCCGCTAACTCTTTAACGTTGAAGCCAGAACAAGCAGTTTAATCTCATGAAGGTGACCTTTGAGTTTGCTCGCGATAGTCACTGGGCGTTGTTCCAGTGATGCGAGAAAACTCACGGTTGAAATTGGATTTGGTTTGAAAACCGCTACTTAGCATGATCTGGGTAATGGTATCGGAGCAAGAGCGCAGCGCTTGTTTGGCATGCTCGATACGATACTCATTAATCAGCTTGGAAATATTGCGTTGGTGAACCAGATTCACGGCTGTTGATATCTGTTTTGCGGGGATCACCAGTTTACGCGAGAGCTTATTGAGCGTGAGTTCTGGGTCAAGATAGAGCTTTTTCTCCAGCATCAGTTGATCTAACAACTGGGTGATTTCCAGTGCCCGTTCAGCAGAGAGCAGTGGCTCTGCTTTTACCGGTAGTTCTGAGATGCTGGTCAAACCGTGGGTGGGCTGAATGAGGCTTTCCTCTGCTTCTTCCTCTTCTACTGGGGTTGAGATGCCCACCATCACTACCGCAAGAGACAACAGAGGTAGCATAATCAGATGCCCAATGGTTAAGATGTAGAGCGCTTCTTTGCCTGCCCTGAACGCAAAATCAATCGACATAGCGCTATCAATCAGCGCAGAAAAGAGCAGCATCGCGCCAGCGACCAGTGCTGCTTTTCGCGCATCTTCCCATTCGCCTAAGGCAATGTTTTCCCAATCTTCACGACTGCGCCGTATTAGCGCGATGCCGTATGCCACATAAAGCAGGGTAATCCACTCATCGAGTGGTGCCGACCAAATAGGCTGAGCCAGCAAAGCAAGCACGACCACGCTTGGGCCAAGCCAATGCAGGCTGAACACTTTGCGCCAGTTGCTGCGCTTGATAAAAAAGCAGCTCCATGCCGCCGCGGGAATGGTTGCCGCTAAGACGGGTTGCAAAAATCGGAGCCATGACCAATCAAGCGTCCATCTAAGGCCCACGGTGGCGGTAGTCAGCGAACATAGCAGCAGAAAAGCACACGCCGCTTTTGCCTGCTGTGGGAGTCGAACATACAAGGTCACGGCCAGTAATAGCAGTAACAGAGACACCACAAAAGGGACCGGAATCGCCAGCATAGAGACCTTAGTTAGATAAGCATGTGATTGAACAAGTAACCAAAGCATACCTGTAATTACCGGGGTAAAGAAGCGCCAAACGGACCAAAACCGTATTGAGAACGACCTAAAACCGGTTTGAGAACGCCAACTTCAGTCAAGCTTTGCATACTTTGACCACTGGTTATCAATAAAAGGAAAGAGTATGAACGCCTATTGGCAAGCGTGGCAACGCTATGGTGATTTTGCTGGCGCATCAACACGCAAAGAGTGTTGGCTGTTTATGTTCTGGCATCTCGTGGTGAGCTTATTGTGTATCTGGCTTGATATTGTATGGACTCATGGGGATTGCGCAGATATCGGTTACAGCTTATTGAGTTTCATTCCAATGTTGGCGGTGATGGTGCGCCGTCTGCACGATTCAGGTCGTTCTGGTCATTGGTTGTGGGTCTTTCTACTTCCTATGATTGGTCCAATATGGGTGATTATTTTGCTGGTGTTGCCTGCAGCGCAGAACAATATCACCAAGCAGATGCTGGCTAAGGAAGGTGAATGATGAATGCAGTTGATAAATGTACGGCAATTGGGCTTAAAACAGTGCTGATCATATGGCTGGGACTCTTTCACCTTCAAACGTGGGCTGGTGATGTGAAAGTAACCGAGCCACTGGGCGTGATTACAGTATCAAAAATGACCCAAGGGCAACTGTTGTGGCTTAAAGGTCGGGTAGGTGAAGGGATATATCGTTTTACGCGCAATCACCAGCAGTGTGAGCTGCTGATTCCAGTGGCGGTGGGCAGTCGAGATGGCAACTCGATAGGTATCAGTGACACCGAGGGACTTAGCATTGCTGTGACCAGCGACAAGCTTAATCAAGCGTTGCAAAGTGGTGAGCGAGTGCTGAGTTCGAACTGGCAGTTTGCTTACGACGCTCAGTCTCATCAAGCTGATGGGGTGGTTCTCAATGGCGTGAACAAGAGCGAAACTTTTGTTCTTAATTCACGCCAACGTTGGGTATCTTGGTTACTCGATGGTCGTGCGCAAGTGCGCTGCCTAAATAAGTAGCCCAATTAGAGAGTTAGCTAAGCAAAGGAAGCAGTTGATCTCGAGTGAGCGGTGCTAAGGTCACGGTTGCGGCAAGCGCGGGGTCAAGCCAGATAACTTCTTCAATCTCGGCCGCAGGGGTCAATTCACTCTGAGTAAAAGAGACACGAAAAACCTCAGCAATCAGTTCACAGCCAGGTTCATTAATCGCCCTATCGGTAAAGGTGCCTAACGGGATAAGGCTCTGTTCGTCTAAAGTTATGTTGAGTTCTTCTTGTAGTTCACGAATCAAAGCCTGAGCGGGTGTTTCTCCCGTTTCAGGCTTTCCACCTGGCTGCATAAAGTAGGCGGAATTTCTCTTTCTGACTAAAAGCGCATGGCCATGTTGATCGGTAATCAGAGCGGCAGCGATACGAATGGTTGTTGATTGGGTCATAGCAAAATGTCGATATCAAAGTGTCATGCCCGTAGGGTAGCGGTTTTGTTGAAGGGAGAAAACCAACTCACTCATTTTTATACTAATAAGTTGTTTTGCCTATTTTTAGGTATGCCTCTTTGTTTTATTTTGGGTCTACTTGTATAGCAAAATTTGATTTGCGCCATGGGATTGATTGATAGCGCGTAAACGTTTCCACCTTTTTAGGAGTCAAGGTAACACTCTCACCCTGTTTCAATATGCAGTTGGTGGCTTATTGTTCACAATGGGATCGTTTTGATGTGACTAAAGCCAATGGCCCGCGCAGCTTTCTTATGTCGTTTGGCTGTTCTGTTTCGGCTGTCGGACTGCATAACAAGAGAGGAAATCATGAATTTAAAAAGAAGGTTGCAACGCCAACTGGTGTCAGCCGTTGGAGCGATACTCACGTGTGTCGGCCTGCCTGCATACGCCAGTTTTTCATTAACCACCACCACAGATTTTTACACTGTCGATACTAATGCAGGAGTCGTCTTTAGTATTCGTCGTACTGATAACGGCGTAAGCACTCAGTCCGCGGGTGACTTAGCTTCATTGAAGATTGATGGCACAGAATATCAAGATCAAAGCCGCGGTTCACAGCTCAACTCGGGTTTTGACTGGCTCTACAGTTCCACTTCTGATGTGACAGTCAGTGCCCAAACCATTAATAGCGATTACATTAAAATCACCGTAAAAGCAGGTGATTTAACCCATTACTACATGGCACGTAATGGTTATCCGTATATTTACATGGCGACCTATTTTACTTCTGAACCTGATCAACATGGTCATGTGCGCTACATTGCTCGCATCAAACGCGCGCTATTGGATAATGGACCTGAGGCGTCGGATATTTCTGATACCGTTTCTACCGTTGAATCGAGTGATATTTTCGCCTTGTCTGATGGTGAAACTCGTTCTAAACACTATTCGAATCAACGTGCTATCGATTGGAGTGCCATTGGTGCTACCGGTGACAATGTCGGTATTTGGATTGTGCGCGATAACCAAGAAGGCAGTTCTGGCGGCCCTTTCTATCGCAGTTTGCTTAACCAAGGCGGCGCAACCGACCAAGAAATCACCTACATAGTGAACTACGCTGAAGCGCAAACCGAAGATTACCGCACTGGCATCCTTAATCATTACACGCTGGTGGTCAATGACGGAGAAACGCCGCCTGCCGACAGCGATATTGATACCTCATGGTTTGCCAATATGGGGCTGACTGGGTATGTCGCTGAGAGTGGTCGTGGGCGAGTTGCTGGTGTGGCGATTGATAACATGAACAGTGATTACACCTACACGGTTGGCTTTGCCAATAGCTCGGCTCAATATTGGACCAGTGCTAACGCTTCAAGTGGTTATTTTAGTAGCGATGACATGTTGCCAGGCACTTATACCATGACCATTTACAAAAATGAGTTAGCGGTTGAAAGCCAAAGCGTGACCGTGTCTGCTGGCGATACGACGATTTTAAATACCATTACCATTGATAACGATCCCGGTGATGACAGCGTGATTTGGCGTATCGGTAAATGGGATGGTTCACCACAAGAGTTTCTCAATGGTGACCTATTGACCACCATGCACCCATCAGATCCAAGAATGTCGGAATGGGATACGGGCAATTTTATTGTCGGTACCTCGACCACTAAATCTTTCCCAGCCTATATCTGGAAAGACATTAATAATAGCCACATCATCTATTTCAAACTAAGTGATGCGCAGCGCGCGTCTGCCCACACTTTGCGTATCGGCATTACTACGGCGTATGCCAATGGGCGTCCTAAAGTGTCGGTCAACGATTGGACCTCTTCTAATCCTTCTGCGTCGACTCAGCCAAGTACACGCTCTTTAACGGTCGGTACCTATCGAGGTAATAACACGACCTTTGAATACACTATTCCCGCCAGTGCTTGGGCGGATTCCGGCAGTTGGAATACGTTGACCCTAACGGTCATTAGTGGTTCAGGGTTAAGCGATTACTTATCGGCAGGTATTAGTATTGATAGCATTGATTTACTCAATTAAGCGATCAATAAACAATGAGTAAAAAGTCAGGGAGCAAGAGCTCCCTGATAACCGCTATCAAGTTTGATTAAGAAGGTGAGGTTAAAGGTAACCAACTCAAATTGGCGGGGTTATTTAAAAGCACGAATGACTAAACCGATTCGCCGAATCATGCCACCTAATTGCACCACCATTTTCGCTTTTGGCGAAAGTAGTTGTGGTTGGTGTTCATTAATTAGTCGGTACAAATGGTAAATCGATACCTTACGTGCAATGCGCCAGATGGGGCTCCAAGCATGGCGACACAAGGTCACACGCTCAAAATCCACCAAACCCAAGTTGCCTTTACTGTCGACCACAATATCGCGAATCGGTAACGAATGACGCGCTACGCCTGCCGCGAGCATTTGGTAGACAATTTTTGACAGCATTACCGCATTTTCCACCGAGAGCGTCTTCGCCGTTTGCCCTGGTAAGCGTGACATCCGAATCGTGTGCTGCTCATCATTGGTGGCAATTAGCGTTGGCACACCTTCGATATCGTGCATACGTTGTAGAGACTCTTTTTCTCGGCCGTAGCGACGAGGGCTGCTTTTCTTAGGTTTGAACATCTTAACGACTTCGCTGTCGCCGATGCGCAGTAACATTTTGTTGGTTTCGTAAACGCCATCAATAACGCGTTTCGTAAACTGATTTTCTCGTTGTTGCATTGTCATGGATTTCCATACTCGTAAATAAACCTTCCCCAAAGGGGGCGAGTAGATGACCATACGGTCATTTAATGAATAGACACCATGATATTCACTGTTTCACTAATGAGGCAATTACTCTTATGAACAGTGTTTTATTGTTACGACATGTTACTGCAAAGTGTGATTTAGATCCAATTGATAAGGAAGAATATTTGTGCTTTCAATGCCATAGTTAGTGTATGTTAATGATGTAGCACACATTATCGCGTCTGCTGACTAAAAAAGGTCTGCTATATTTACGTGATTGAAATGCATTTAGTTGCAAAAAATGCTCTTGTGGATAGAGCGCGTACCTATTTGGGGAGAAAGATACGTGTTTTTTAAGAAGTCTGTAGATAATTCAGCAGTGAATGAGTCGTATCGACAAGCTCATTGCGCCCTTGAATCCATGCGCAAATTTGTTGCCATGATTGAATTTGACCCTAGAGGCAACATTCTTGATGCCAATGAACTCTTTCTTTCCACGGTTGGGTATACGCTTGCAGAGTTAAAGGGCCAACATCATAAAATTTTCTGTAGCCCAGAGGTCTATAACAGCCCTGAATACAGTAAACATTGGCAAGATTTGGCCAGTGGCAAAGAGAAGGCTGGAAACTTTTTCCGCATCAGAAAAGATGGTTCACCATTGATTATGGAAGCCACTTACTTTCCTATCATGGATAACGGCAAAGTTGTACGTGTGATGAAAGTTGGGGCGGATATTACCGAGAAATTTTCAGCTGCTCAGCGTGCGGCAGACCTGATTACAGCTTTGAATAAAACCTATGCGGTGATCGAGTTTGAACCCGATGGCACCATCATCAATGCCAATGATAACTTCCTCAGAGCGTTGCGTTATCAACGTGATCAGGTGATTGGTAAATATCATCGCATGTTCTGTTTTGACGACTACGTAAAAGCTAATCCCAACTTTTGGCGCGATTTAAGCCAAGGTAAAGCCAACTCTGGGCGCTTCAAACGCCGTACCAGCTATGGTGAAGAGGTATGGATTGAAGCTTCTTACTGCCCAATTTTTAACGATAAAGGTAAAGTTTATCGCGTGGTTAAATTTGCCGTCGATATTACCAGTCACGTGCAAAAAGGTGTGCAACTGCGTGAAGCGGCTCATATTGCGCAAGACACGTCAGTGGAAACCGCACGCGTCGCTGAATCGGGTAAGGCAGACCTTAAAGCTTGTGTCGCGTTGTCCGACAAAATGAACGACACCGTCAACTCTGCGATTAACCAACTTAATCAATTAGTGACACTGTCATCGGATGTATCCAATATTGTAAAAACCATTACCTCGATTGCCGATCAGACCAACTTATTGGCGCTCAATGCAGCGATAGAAGCGGCACGTGCAGGTGAACATGGTCGAGGCTTTGCGGTGGTGGCGGATGAAGTCCGTCAGCTTGCCACTCGAACTTCCTCTTCCACCAATGAAATTAACGATGTAGTACAACGTAACATCCAACTTACCAATGAAGTTGTGGAGACCATCAAGGGAACCTCAACGGTGGCTGAGCAAACCAACGAACGTATCGAACAGGTCGCGATGATCATGGATAAGATCCACGCTGGCGCGAACGATGTATCGGAATCGATTGAAAATTTGCGATTAAATGATTAGTGCTTTAACACACGATAAAGTGGCTCCAGTTAGGAGCCATTTCTTTTTCTGATGAAATCATTAAGCGTTGAAAATGCGCCTCTCCATATAAAACAAGACGAATAGGCAATGAATAGGGAAAATTGGGCACGATATTTATTTCTGAAAGCCTAAAATAGTCTGCGTCTACTAAGAGAGTGGTGACGCTTTGAGTCGATTCATTCGGGGTCATCTTGTTTTCAATCACCACTCGCTTCCTAACTGATCGCAAACATGTTTCCTTTTATTCAATCTGAAATGGGAAACGCGAGTGCGAAAGGTCTCTGCTTGTTATTCTGTGGTTTGACAACACCTTAAGCAATCAGCCGTGGGCGGCAGTCCTGGCTTTTAACCTACCGCTACTGGTTCAGTAGCGGCTTTTTTTTTGTCTGCTCATATTAACTTGTCACGTTACTCATTTAGGGGCTTTATTCCTCTACGTGATGATTTAAGCTGAATAAAATTCATGTTGTTAATTAAAAATCCTCAATTGTTCCTTGTCATTGAATATTGGACTATTTAGCCATCTAGACGGAAATGTGGTGTAAGTGAATGACAAATCAAGCGGCGGACCCTCGCGAAATATTGGAACACTCGGCAATGACATGGCTACAAAAAGTGATTGTGGCAATTACCGTGGCTTTTAGCGCGGTTGATGGCTTTGATGTTCTGGCAATTGCGGTATCAGGCGCAGGCATAATGAGTGAGTTCGGCCTTGATAGGGCAGGCTTGGGCGTGGTGCTTTCGATGGAACTGCTGGGCATGGCGGTTGGCTCTGTACTGCTGGGAGGTATCGCTGACAAAATTGGCCGACGCCATATGCTGCTCGGTTGCCTCGCAGTGATGGCGCTTGGGATGGCAATGGTGGCGCAAGTGACGAGCGTGAGTGCGCTATGTGCTTGGCGTGTCTTTACCGGCTTTGGTATTGGTGGATTGCTTTCGACCAATAATGCCGTTGTCGCCGAGTTTACTAACCAACGTTATCGCAGCTTGAGCATTTCTCTCATGGTCATCGGCTATCCGATGGGAGGCATTTTATGCGGTGCCATAGGGCACGCTATTTTGGATGCGGGAGCAGTGAACTGGCGCGCGATGTTCTGGGCTGGTGCTCTAATGTCTGGCATCATGATTCCGATTACCTATTTGTTACTCCCAGAGTCTGTGCATTGGTTAAGCCGCATTCAACCACGTAACGCTTTATCTCGAATCAATACTGTCTTAAGTAAACTTGGCCATCAGGGTGTTGAGCAATTGCCAGTGCCAGTGCAGCATGAAAGCAAAACCTCAATACTGGATATCTTTTCCACCGGTGCCAAAGGCTTGTTGGTTGCCACCTTATTGATGACCTTGGCTTATCTCTTCCAAATGATCACTTTCTACTACGTTCTGAAATGGACGCCAACGATAGTAGTGCAGATGGGAATTGGCGCAGCATCTGCCGCAGGTGTGCTATTTTGGGTGAACGTTGGTGGCGTATTAGGTGGTGCTTTGTTTGGGGTACTGAGCAGTAAAATTGGCTTAAAACGTTTAACAGTGGGTGTATTGGTACTCACTTGTGGCGCGGTGACGCTGTTTGGTCAATCTCAACCTGATCTTACTCAACTCAGTTTACTGGCGGCGGGTGCGGGATTCTTCGCTAATGCAGGTGTTTCAGGCATTTATACGTTAGTTGCCTACGTATTCCCAACCCACGTACGCGCAACTGGAACTGGTTTTGTCATTGGTGTTGGACGCGCTGGTGCCGTCATTGCGCCTTGGCTTTCAGGGCTCTTAATGCAGCAGGGATTAGATAAAGGCGACCCACTGTTAGATGTGCTTGCCTATGTGGCTCTGCTTATGGGTTTGTGTTCACTTGTTGCTGCACTGGCGCTGTATTTTCTGCGCGGTGAGCCTGAGATAGAGCAACAGATGCAGCCCGCGAAAGGGTAACTGACAAGGCGAGGGGAAACTCTCGCCTTTGTTTTTGTATTGAACGTTTTTTTGCCGAGTAAGCAGATAGTTAGAAAACAAGCCCCAATTCTTTTAGTGCATGTTCGCCTTGGTCTGCGTTTTTAAATTCTATTGCGGTGATACCCACATTTTGTGCGCCTTTTACATTGTGCGGCATATCGTCTAGGAAAATGGTTTCTTCAGCTTTGATATCAAACTGGTTAAGCAGATGCTGGTAGATTTCGGCTTGAGGTTTAAGGATGCCGACATCCGCAGACACAACAGCGCCTTCGAAAAGATCCCAGAAGGTGTAAGTGGATTTTAAATGGTTGACGATTTCATGGACATTATCAGTCAAGGCAAACACTCGATAGCCAGCGGCTTTTACACGTTTGACAAGGTCTACCGAACCGTAGATAAGGATCTGAGTTTGCTTCACATAGTAAAACAGGCGTTCACATTCGACTTCAGATAAGCCAAGCAGAATTTGATGCTGTAATTTCGCTTCATTTTCTGAAATTAGCCCTTTATTGAGGTTATACCAAATTTCTGATTGAAAAATGGATTCACACAAGCTCTCAATGTCGTGTGTATCGGTAAAAGTCAGTCGAGTAATCTCAATAGGATTCCAACGTACCAACACATTACCGATATCGAACACTACGTTTTTGATCGAGCTAGATGCCATGTTCATTTCCTCCATAGGACTAAGATGAGCTGCGTTAAGGTAGAAGAGTGTGCAGCGAATAATTGATGAGCAAGGATGGGATAAATGCTCTCAAGAAGTGTCAATTATGCGCGAACCTATGGCGATTCTTTGTGCAGGGCTAGACGCTTTTACATTTTCTTAATGAATTTTAGTTCAATAGAAACCGAACATGTTATGCGCAAATCGGCCAACATTAATCGAGAGCTACCCCATATACTGTCCCTTCATCTACTGATAAATGGTAGGCTGCCAAATTTGCATGAAAGATTGGGCATTGGTTATCTGCTCAAAACCGAATTGTGCATAGAGGCCATGAGCGTCGCTGGTGGCAAGCATAAAACGGCGGAGTCCTTGCGTGTCTGGATGTTCGACAATGTTTTTCATGAGGAGCTTCGCTAAGCCTATTCCTTGAAACTGAGGCAAAATAAACACATCGGAGAGGTAAGCAAAGGTCGCTTTATCAGTAATGACACGGGCGAAGCCAACCTGCTGATTGTCATCCGTGTATACCCCAAAAGCCAGTGAATTGGTAATTGCCTTTTTTAGTGTGGCTTGAGGGATACCCTTTGCCCAATAAGTGGATGAAATGAAGGGATAAATCACATCAAAATCGAGCTTTGTCTGGTCAGTTGAAACGCTAAATCCTTGCATTAGGTCTGGTCCTTTTTAATTGATTGAATCTAATAATATTTTTTATACAAGTATGAGCTCTCATCCCGATACTCAATCCTTTTAATTTTTACAAATCCATTTTTTTCATAGAAGTGTTGCGCATTAGTGCTAAAGGTTGGCGTTTCAAGTTCAATGATACCGTTAGATTTCAGCTTAGCCGTGAGATATTCCACAGCAGCCTGTCCGGCACCTTGGCGATGAAACTGAGGCGCAATAAATAGCCTGATCAAATGGATTGTATTCTCGCTTTTAGAATAATAAAACCCGCCAATAATTTCATTCAACTGATTGATTTTACAGTAGGTATAATTTTCTAAAGCTTGTAGTTGATGCTCAACACTATCGTAACCAGGTGGCCCAGAGCCACACAGCTTCTTATCTTCAGCAAAAGCTAATGTTTGCAGTTCAACCAATCTTTTGATATCAGCTTAGCTGGCATGACTAATGGAAAACATGTTATATCGGTTAACCCTTTGTTTCTATTTAACTATTCATAACAAAATGCGTAAATAAAAAATGGGGCTGAACCAGCAGTTTGCGGTGTTTAGGACTTTTTATAGCGATGCAAAATATTCCACGGAATATGGCATAAGTGATGGTCTTCAGGGTGATGCGTTAAATGGTGCTGATGCTCATCATCGCTCGGTACAAAGTTAGTCAGTGGCAGTACTTCTACTGCAATTTTCGCCGCATCATCTCTTGCTGCGATGTACTGTTTGGCGATGGTTAAATGATTAGGGTTGGTGCTGTAGATACCCGTGCGATATTTTAAGCCGATATCCACGCCTTGCTGATTAATGCTATAAGGGTCAATGATCTCAAAGAGATGGTCGATGAGCGTTGCCACGCTGATTTGTTGCGGGTTAAACTCAATGCGCACACACTCGGCATAGCCGTCGTACTCACTTTGGGTGGTATGCGTGGTGCCATTGGCTCGTCCCGCCTCGGTACTGATGACCCCTGGTACGTATTTGATAAATTCCTGTACGCCCCATAGGCAACCGCCGGCTAACACAATCTCTTCGCTTTTCACTGCTGTTCTCTTTGCTATTTTATGGCAGGCATTCAATGAGTTAATTGTCGCTCTCTTTACGTCAATGCCCCGTTTTACGTCGATGAACCATAGCAGGCTTTTAACCAAAAATTAATAGCTACGTTGACGATTGTTTGCTCCGTGTACTTATGGTGGTGCAAATAGTTGAATAATTCATCGCTTTATTGCGCTAGAACAAAATTTGACCTTTTCGCTCCGTGTTAGATTGAATTCAAGTTGTGCGTTATAGCATACAAACAGTTTTCAACAACGGATGTTGCCGCTGGGTTTTTCTCTGGTTTGAAGTAATCCAGACAGGGGAAAACAGAGCTGGTCGATAGGGAGAAGTTATTATGTCAGTGAATGAACGAATCGAACGATTAAGACAAAACTACGTTAATTCAAAACCTTCCATTTGTTACGAGCGCGCTCGTATCTACACCGAGTCACATAAACACACCGAAGGTCAGCCAGTGATCTTACGCCGAGCACAGGCGTTTTATGATTTTTGCGATCAATTTGATATTCAGATCTTTGCTGATGAACTGGTCGTTGGCACGGCAGGAAAATTTCGTCGCACAGGTATTTTAACCCCTGAGTTTTCTTGGCAATGGGTCGATAAGGAGATGGACAACTTCGATAAACGTCCACAAGACCCTTATCAAATGACGGATGAGCAACGTGATTTTGTTCGAGCTAATGTGTTTCCATATTGGAAAGGACAATCGTTAGAAGAGCACTTTTTGGCTGCATTACCTGCTCGAACTGCTCAAATTGCCGTGGATACTGGCGTGGTCGATAACGACTCCAAATGGCGTCAGGCGGTGGGGGAAATTACCCCGGATTATCAAGATGTGCTGTTTAAATACGGATTTAAAGGCGTGATTGAAAAGCTGCAAGCTAAGATGGCGAGTTTGGATTACGCCAACAGTGGGGATATTGAAAAAATCCAGTTCTGCCAAGCGAGTATTTTAACCTCGAAAGGGATTATTCGTTTTGCGCAGCGCTATGCCGCATTAGCTGAAAGGTTGTCCGAGCAAGAAGCCGATCCAGCTCGACAAGCAGAGTTACACAAGATTGCTAAAGTGTGTGCCCGCGTACCTGAGCTGCCACCACAAACTTTTCATGAAGCGATTCAGTTTGTCTGGTTTACCCAATTAGGCGGGATCATTTCTGAAAACCCATTGGCGCTGAATCCTGGTCGATTCGACCAATATATGTATCCGTATTATCAACGTGATATGGAAAACGGCATTATCACCAAAGATGATGCAAGGGAGCTTATTCAAGCGTTATGGCTTAAATTCTCTGAATGGGTGTGGACTATTTCAGCTAATACTGCGGGCTATTTTGCCGGTTATAACCAGTTCCAAAATCTCACTGTGGGCGGCAAAAATCGCGATGGTTCCGATGCCACCAATGAACTGACTTACCTGTGCTTAGAAGCGACCGACGCGGTGAAAACTCACCAGCCGGGTTTAAGTGTGCGTATTCATTCCGATTGTCCGCCTGAATTTCTGCAAGCCGTTACCGATTTGGTCAGTACTGGTACTGGATTCCCCGCGATTCATAATGACCAAGCGGGAACGCAAATGCTGCTGCAAGCGGGTTATGATGCGGAAGATGCTCGAGACTGGAGTAACTGCGGCTGTGTTGTTCCGCATTTTCGCAAAACAGGTCAATGGACGTCGGCGGTGAATGTGAACTTTGCAGCGGCGATGGAATACGCACTCAATAATGGTAAAAGCCGCTTAACTGGCGAGCAGTTGGGTGACGACGTGGTCAGCGAGTTTGCTAGCTACCAAGCGGTGGAAGATGCGACGTTGTCACAAATCGGCCATCTTATTCGTCACTCTGTGATTTCTACTCTGGTAGCACAGCGTCTGCACGAAGAGATGGTGCCACGTCCGTTCTTGTCTGCTTGTATTGAAGATTGTATTGAAACCGCAACCGATCTTTCCAAAGGCGGTGCGAAATACAATATTGGGCCGGTGTTAACTGGGATTGGTTTGGCGATTGTCGCTAACTCATTAGCTGTGATTAAGAAGCTGGTATTTGAAGACAAAGTCACCACGATGGCAGAGCTTAATAAAGCGTTAGATGCTAACTGGGAAGGCTTTGAAGCACTGCGAGCCAAAGCGTTGGATGTGCCAAAATACGGCAACGATGATGATTATGTGGATGGTATCGCTCGCACTATTGCTAACTATTACTATCGCACCACCCGTGAATATCACGATATTTTTGGCTCGCGTTTTAACAGTGCCTTTATGGGGATTTCTAACTACATTCCAACGGGTCGAGTGGTGGGGGCAACACCATGCGGACGTTTGGCTCGTCAACCGATTACCGAAGGGGTTTCGCCATTTGCTGGCAGTGATGTGTGCAGCCCACTGGCCGCGATGCGCTCAAGTGCGAAGATGAACCACGATGTTCACACTGGTGGCACGTTGCTCAACTTACGTTTAAGTGAAGATGTGGTAAAAACAGCGAAAGGACGCCGCGATTTAGGCAATATCATCCGTGCTTATTTTGCTTTAGGTGCTTTCCATGTGCAGTTCAATACGCTTTCTACCGAAACATTGCGTAAAGCGCAAAAAGATCCCGATCAATACCGTGATCTATTGGTGCGCGTGGCAGGGTACAGTACTCAGTTTGTGAACCTGTCACCTGAGATGCAAGAAGCGATTATTGCCCGTTCTGCACACGAAAGTTGTTGTTAATGAACGTGGACAATACTGCACCAGCCACTCAAGGAATCGTCCTGCAGATGCAGGATTATTCCATCCATGATGGTGACGGAGTGCGTACCACGATTTTCTTAGCGGGTTGCGCACTGCGTTGTCAGTGGTGTGCTAACCCTGAAACATGGACTGCTAAGCCCAAATTGGCTTATTACCCACACAAATGCAAAGGCTGCCAAACCTGCGTTGGGCAATGTCCGCAACAGCTTGATCCCCGAGCAGTCACTCAGGCAACCCAAGCCTGTGATCACTGCGGCTTGTGTGTTAAAGCCTGCCCCTCAAGGGCACTTTCACTGGCATGTACGCCCGCATCGGTCGATGAGGTGGTGGCGAAAATCAAACGGGATGAGCTCTTCTTTCGCTATACCGATGGCGGTGTGACGTTTTCGGGTGGCGAGCCGTTTATGCAGCCCGATTTTATCCGTGCTGTTATTGAACAGTGCGAACCTTTAGGTATCAGTTTCTGGGCAGAGACCTGCGGCCATTTTAATTGGCGCAGCGCCGCTGATCTGTTTCCTTATTTTGAACATATTTTCTTTGATCTCAAAGTGATGGACTGCGCCAAACATAAAGCGGTCACTGGGCTTGGCAATGAACAAATCTTAAAGAACGTCAAACGCATTTACGCTCTCGGCGTGCCCATGACAATCCGAATTCCCCTTATCCCCGAAGTGAACGGTGATGAAGCCAACCTGCGCGCCACCGCGGAATTTATGCAGCAAAATCTAGCGGGTTGCGCCATCGAACTCTTGCCTTATCATGAACTCGGTAAAGCTAAATACACTGCTTTCAAAATGCTCGATGATTTTCATTCTTTCACCGTACCAAGCAGTGCGATGCTGGAATGGGCATTTGGGATTTTTAGCTCCTATGGCATCAACGTACGTTAATCTTCAATAAGGGTTGGTTTTAGTTGGGCTAACTCAAGCTGTAACCAATTCACAAATGCTTGTTCATGTTGGTTCCAACTATCATGTTGACTTATCAACACATAATTATGTCCAGACTCGATAAAACCAAACGGGGCAATTAGTCGGCCACGTTTTATATCGTCGACCACTAAGGGATAGGATCCCATCGCGATTCCCAATCCGTCTGACGCAGCTTGCAAACAAAAATAAAAGTGCTCAAACGATTTCTCATTGGGTTGGGATAGCTGGGTTTTGGTCGCAGCGAGCCAATCAGACCAAGCGGTCGGACGAGTATTAGAATGAAGCAGAGTACAGCTATCTAGAGTCTCTTTTATTTTGCTCCAATACTCTGGTGAGGTGACTGGGCCAACATACTTAGGGGTTAAAAGATGAGACACGTAATCAGGGTTAAGCTCGAAGTCGTCACGACGAATAGCCAGTGATATTCCATCCTCACTCAGTGTGACAGGACCCCCTGCGGTGGAAAGGCGAACATCAATACCAGTTTGTTGATAAAAGCTAGCCAGTCTTGGCATAAGCCAGCGCATCGTTAACGTTGGTTCACAGGAGATGTCTAAATGTGCATCATCCTTTCTCGTCAGCGCAGTAACGCCGTCACTTAAAGCGCCAAAGGCTTTATCGGTATATTGCTTAAGCAACTGACCTTCTGCTGTAAGCAACATGTTCCGGCCTTTTTTATAAAACAGCGTTTGCGAGAGGTGCTGTTCTAGCAGTTTGATCTGCTTACTCACCGCCCCATGGGTGATGTGCAATTTCTCTGCAGCATCACTATACGTTAGCGATTCAGCGGTAATGTGAAATACATAAAAGGCTTTTAAATGTCTCATCCGTGAATTTTTCTCACAGTTAGTGTCCGTTCTTTTCGATTATAACGTACTAAAAAATAGATACAATTTATCCCATGATTCTTGAAGGATAGTAGAAAAAATGGAATGGTTTAGTTTTATAATTTTCGGGTTATTGATTGTGATTAGCCCTGGTGCGGATTTCGTTTTAGTATTCAAAAACAGTGTTCTGTTTGGTCGTAAGGCGGGGGCGCTTACAGCGTTCGGCATTGGTATTGGAGTCTGTATCCATGTTACTTATTCCATTGTGGGTATTAGCCAGCTAGTGCTACACAACGCTTGGTTGTTCTCCATGATCAAGTACGCTGGAGCGGGCTATCTCGTTTATTTAGGTATTAATGGATTAGTTCATTCTAAGTTTAAGTTGCAGCAGCCAGAGCAAAACGCCGAGATGGACAAGCCAGATAGACATTCCAAATATCTGGTACAAGGGTTCTTTTGCAACTTACTAAATCCTAAAACGATGCTGTTTTTCTTAAGTGTTTTTAGTCAATTAATCTCGACGGAGCAGGGTAATCACTCGCTCTTTGTGCTCGGGTATGGGGTGTATATTGCGGCATTACATGTGGTTTGGTTTGCGCTGGTAGCCTACATCATGACATCTAAGAGAGCATCGACACTAATGAACAGATTTGGTCAGCGTATTAATCAATTGTGCGGTATTGGTTTAATCACCTTTGGGGCATTGCTTTCGACCAATTCTTAATCACAATCAACCAAAAGGCACGAGCCATGCAGCCAATGGTCTCGTGTCTTTTTTTAAAAAAAAACTGACGATTACAGCGCGTCAGCGGTTTCAAATACGTTGTCTTGTGGGTCTTTGGTGCTGCCGCCTTCTGATTGCACGAGGTGATCGGTTGTTGCCATCCACTCTTTCACTTCATCGTTCGTCGTCGCGGCAGAAAGACCAGCGAGAGTATTATCGGAAACGGTAGGGGTGGAATACGCTATCGACCAAAGATAGAGCCAAATAGCAGCACTGTGTTTTTGTGACTGCTGCGTTTGATTAAAGAAGCCGGTTTTTTCTTCGGCAAATGCCACTGAGTTTTGCAGTTCTTTATTTTCATCGCCAACAAAAATGGAAGAGGTAACAACAGAGGTGCGATAAGAATCGATGGCGATATCAGCTGCTTTAAGGCGAGCGACAATTTCCCGCGCTTTTTCACCAACCCAAGCTCCGTCTAAATAGCTTTTGGCATAGTTGGAATAAAAGGGATCGAGCAGCGAAACACGCTGTGGCACTTCGTTACTATTAACCGAGCCACTTGCTGCCAGAGTGACTAACTCATCGGCTAAGCGCAGAGCCAGTTGGTTACCCAAACTGTGTCCCGCCAGACGAATGTCACTACCTTGATAACCCGCCATCGCGTCTTCATAGGCGGCTAGCAGCAGCTCAGTGACGGTTTGATCGGGACCATCATGATAAGTGCCAGCGCTATCTAGCCAACGCATGGCTTTATTCCCTTCGGTTGACCAGATTTTGGCTTCTGCATTTTTAACTTCAGATTCGTCGGCGAATTGGTCCCAATACAAAATACCGATATTGTAGCCTTCACTTATCCATAGGTTGGCAAAGTCCATGTCTGGCCAGCCGTTTGAGTCATCCTCGTAAAAGGTTTGGCGTTCTAACTCAGTAATATGGTCTTTCTGCCAGCCATGAATAAATATCAAGGTTGGCTTACTTGGGTCATAGTAAGTACTGCCATCTTTGGTGTCGGCTGACGCTTTCTCATATTGGTTATTCGCACCAAACCAATATAAGCCGTAGCTCAGTTCATCAAAATCACTTTGCGGAAATACGTCGGTTCGCGCTTGTACGCTAAAACAGAGGGCGATACTCACGATGAACAACACTATTCTTTTTACCATTCTGCATAATCCTTCAATCATTGTGGTGGATAGGTTGACTGCTAATGAAAATGAAATCATATGCATATTGAGTATCAATTAACCAGATTTTATGCAGGCTTATGGAAGGGGGATCGCCTAGGTGGTTCACGCTGTTATGCATTGGGTTGTGAGATCAGTAAGAAACAAAAAAGGAAACGCTATTTTGTCGCTCTCACGCTGCTTAGAAATAGATCACACAATAGTGTAAATCTTGGTATCACTTCTTGGCACTGTGACGAAGGTTCTGCACGCACGAAATAATCTTCTCTACATTCATGTGGGCTAAGCGGTAAAGGCGTTCCAACTGACGAGAGGGCGTAATTATGATTAACCACACACATCAGAATCAACTGGTAAGCGACGACAAAATTGAGAAGTATTCGACCATATTGAACCGAGCTTCTTTTATTGCCTTTCTAGTTACTTTTGCATACATGGAGTTTGCTCTGAATATGCGCAGTAACTTGGTGGATGGGTTACTGTTTGTTATTTTGGGTACCATATTGATTACCTTTTGTCTGTTGCCCGCTTTTGTCGATTTACGCAAAAAATGGCCTAACTACTCTATGCTGTGGTCTGCTGGGGATATTTCAATCACCGTCGTAGCGACTGTGGTGGCCTATTATTTATGTTTCTCCGAAGAGACTAATCTCATCAAACTGCTGATGTAAACAGTGTTAGTCAGCCGTAGTTCGTCTTGGTTATCACACTAACCTAGGTGAAAATAGAGAAAGTAAGGGGATGATTTAGCTGATCAACCCCTTATTTTTCATCCAATTTATGGTTCTTTTTTCGATGAGATTCTGTTCTTGTGCCAAAATTAAGCTAATTCGATTGGCTAACGTAAAAATTAACAACGATTTTGGTACGGTGAACGGATACATGGTGAAACACTCCCAATATTCAGCGATGTTTGATAAAGCGCTTACTCAGCTAAAGCGTACCACGGTTGATCGCATCCCTGAGCTTAATGCTTTGATCAAGCTGATATCAGAGACATTCGACTGTCCAATGACGGTGTTGTCGCTGAATGATGATGATCAGGAAAACTCTCCACAGCTGTTTATCTCTTCGGTTGGTTTATGTGAAACCTCCATTGATAGCCCAGACTCCTTTTGCCGTTATATTTATACCAACAAATCCATGGTCATCGTGGAAGATGCTCAATCAGACCCACGCTCATGTAACAGTCCATTTATCATCGAAAAGAAAACTCAGTTTTGTGCGGGGTGCCCTATCTCACTCGACGGCGAAATGATTATCGGAGCGTTAAGTATCTTTGATGACCGTCGACGTTCCTTTGGTGAAGCGGATCAGTTCCGACTCAAGGCATTTGCTCAAGTTGTCGAAGGATTATTACGTTCGAATCTGAACTGGCTGCAGGCCAAACTTGCGTTTGAACAAGTTGAGTCAGCACGAGTGTTATTGGAACGAAAAAGCGCTCTGTTTGATGAGTTAGCTACAGCCTCTGGAGTCGGTGGTTGGGAATTTGATATTGAAAGCAACGAGTTAGTATGGACTCAGCAGACACGGGAAATTGTTGGTGTGGGGCCTGATTTTGTTCCTACCATGGAAAGTGGTTTCTCCTATTTTGCGCCCGAAGCGCGCGAAATCATTGAAGATACCGTTAATAAGGCGTTGGTTACCGATGGTATCTGGGCTAGTGAATTGCCTTTTATTAATGCCCAAGGAAAACACATGTGGGTAAAAACCACCGGACAGGGCATGTATAAAGACGGAAAACTGTACCGTTTGATTGGCTCGTTCCAGGATGTTTCTGAACGTAAGCTGATTGAACAGAAAATGAGTGAAAACGAACGCTTGATGCAGGCAAAAAACAATGAATTGAGCGCAATCGTGAACCACATACCGCAAGGGGTTGCTGTCTATGATTCGCGTGGATTGCTCAAATACTGGAACAGTCAATATATTGATGTATATAAGAAAAATACATCTCAGGTTCAGGTGAGAAACTCCTTTAGGGAGTTTCTGCGTACGCGATTTGAACGTGAAGAAACCATTGAACAACCGGATGACGTGTTAGAACAGATGTACAATGCGTTTGATTTAGGTCAGCCGCTACGTAAGATCTATCATCTTAAAACCGGACAAATCGTTGAAGCACTCTATAACCAATTGCCTGATAAAGGTTGGATCTGTACTTCAGAAGATATCACTGCGCAAGAAAAGAGCCGCGAGAAAATCCAGCATGCAGCTCACCATGACACGCTTACCGGCTTAGCCAACCGAACCCAATTTAACCAATACGTTGAAAAACTCACTAAGCATACTCAAGAGGCCAATCAACACCATATGTTGATGCTGATCGACCTTGATTACTTCAAAGACGTAAATGACCACTATGGCCATAGCGCCGGTGATGCGGTATTAAAAGACGTTGCAGTGCGGCTAAAAAGCTCCGTTAGGGAAACCGATTTAGTGTGCCGTTTTGGCGGTGATGAGTTCGCCATTCTGCTCACTGGTAATCACAATATTACCCACGTTGCACAAGAGATGGCTGAGCGGATTGTTAATTCAATCTGTGAGCCGTTTGATATTGGTGGTAAAGAGATTCACATCGGAGTCAGCATCGGTGTGAGTTGGATTGATGAAGAAGACAAAGAACTAAACGAAGCGTTAAAGCGTGCCGATTTGGCGCTCTACCAAACCAAAACTCACGGTCGCAACGGCTTTAAGTTTTACCAAGAGGATATGACCGAAGATAACTCCTTCAAAGACGATAAGTAGCTTGTCTAATGTCATGTTCTCAGTTTGTTTAGTTCGACTTTCGCTCATTCACCTAAACGCTGTACTTCGTTTTGCACTTGTTCTTTATTGCTCATTCTCAGTTCTGGAGTGAGGTCAAATAGGGCTTCAAGGGATTGATGAACCAAGATTTTACGGTTGAATTGACCGTTTTTAATGCACCAAAACATTTCGTATCCGGCACTCATAAATGCAGCGGAGAGAAACAGATCTTCAGGTGCTGAAGTATTACGAATATGACCTTGCTTTTGCGCTTTTGTAATTAAAGCCACACACAGTTCTCGCAACGGGCGACTGAAGTTAAAAGTGCCGCGGTCTTGCTTTAAGTTGATGACAAACAACTGACTATTGAGATCGACGCCAAGTTCGTTACCGGCTTCCGCCAGTTCATCAAACACCATTAAGAGTTGCTGCCAAACATTATCGGCTAAGACAAAATCGATGCTCTGGGTTTGGATCTTCTCAATCACGCCTGCATAGAAGTTTTCCAGCAAACTCTCTTTCGATGAGAAGTGATAATAAAACGCTGGCTTAGTGATATGACAGGCATCGCAAATATCGGTGACTTTGACTTGGCTAAAACCCTGTTTTTTAAACAAAGCGTAAGCCGTGCGAGTGATTTTCTCTTTTGTTGTCTCTTTAATCATGACCGATATCCTAACTCTCCAAGCCCGTTTGAATCAGCGTTGGCGTTCATTATTTGGTAAATATAACAATATTTCAACAAGTTATTCTAATCTTGTTTGTTTTGTAAGGATTAAAAAATGTTCTGATTAGTAACGCCTGATCACAATCTTAAATCTGGAGTAAGAATAATCTTTACTCAGGTAAAGTTTTTAATAACTTGGAGAAACAACATGGAACTCTTTGCGAAAGGCAATATCGGTAACATGAGGTTAAAAAATCGGGTAGTGATGGCACCTATGGGAACTAAACCCGAACCCGATGGCCGCTACAGTAATGAAGCGATTGACTATTTTGTGGAGCGGGCGAAAGGGGGTACTGGGCTTATTATTACTGGTGCCAACATCGTTACGACGAAATACGAAGATCGACCTGAAAACGAGCTATCAAGCTTTCATCATGTGGAAAAGCTCGCGGTGCTGATTGAACGTTGTCATCACTATGGCACTAAGGTGTGTGTCCAGCTTACGCCGGGATTAGGCCGGATGGTATTTACCGACCCGTTTAATGCGCCATACTCGGCAAGTAGCGGTACGACTTCCTTTTGGTTTCCACAGCTTAAGTGTAAAGAGCTCTCTGTTGACGATATTCATTACTTAACCGAGCGTATGGCCTATTCGGCAACCTTAGCGAAAGCGGCTGGGGCGGATTCGGTTGAAATCCATGGTTACGGCGGCTATTTGATGGATCAGTTCCACTCATCATTGTGGAATAAACGCCAAGACCAATATGGTGGTTCACTGGAAAATCGCCTACGTTTCTCTTTAGAAACGATTGCTGCGATTCGTAAAGCGTGCGGCCCCAACTTTCCGATTATCATGAAATACACCGCTTTTCATGGGGTTGAAGGTGGACGCGAGCTGGATGAAGGCATCGCGATGGCGAAATTATTTGAACCTCATGTCGATGCATTGCACGTTGATGTGGGTTGTTATGAAGTGTGGTACAAAGCCATTTCGACCGTTTACGAACCCGCCGCTCATCAAATGAGTGTGACCGCTGCGGTGAAAGAAGCGGTTTCGATTCCGGTTATTGGTCAGGGTAAATTGAACGAACCTGAGTTGGCTGAATCTGAACTGCGCAATCAACATCTTGATTATGTTGGCCTCGGTCATCAACTCTTGGCGGATCCCCATTGGGCGAATAAAGCCAAAGCGGGGCTTAACGAAGATATTGTTCCTTGTATTGGTTGTAACGAATGTTTGCACAGTGGTTTTAGTGGTAAACACTATTACTGCGCGGTCAATCCACTGTGCTACGCAGAAAAATCGTATCAATTAACGCCAGCTCCAGAGCCTCGTTCGGTGCTGGTGATCGGTGGCGGCCCTGGTGGAATGCAAGCGGCTATCGCGGCAGCTGAACGTGGATTTAAAGTCGAGTTATGGGAAAAAAGCGATCAACTTGGCGGGAACCTTCATGCAGCGGGTTTCCCTACCTTTAAACATGACGTATTAAAACTGATTCGTTATCAAAGTCATCGTATTGCTCAGCTTAATATTCCGGTGAAATATCATTGTGATACCAAAGCGGAAGACGTCATTGCCGGACAATATGACAAAGTGATTTTGGCCACAGGCTCCAGTAGCGTAATTCCACCGATTGCTGGAATCGAGCATGCAGGGGTTGCTAATGATTACCTCACCGGCAAAAAGCAGTGTGGCAAACGTGTTGTGGTGATTGGTGGCGGATTAGTTGGGTGTGAAGTGGCAGCGTTTATGGCAGAAAGTGCCGACCATGTTGCGATTATTGAGATGCAAAACGACATTCTTACCACAGTCGAGCACAGTAAAAACAACGATCTGTCGCTGCGAGATATGCTCGCCAAGCGCGATATTCAGTTGCTTACCTCAGCACGCGTTAAACAGATTGCCGCCGACTGCGTTATCTACGAACAAGAGGGCATGACACAGGAATTGCCTTGCGACACTGTGATTATTGCGGCCGGATATCGCGCGGAAAATGGCTTGGAAGATCAATTGGAAGGCAAGGTGAAAGAGCTTGCGGTGGTTGGTGACGCAGTGCATTCACGTCGTATCCTTGATGCGGTACACGAAGCGTGGCACGCCATTCGAATTATGGAATAAAGAAACTGGGAGGAAAACGAATGAAAGGTTGGTTATTTACAAAAACACATGTCGCTCCACGGTTAATTGAAAAAGAAGACCCGATTGCGGCGGACAACGAAGTGATTTTGGATGTGAAGGCTGCAGGGCTATGCCACTCCGATGTGGGCGCGTTGGAAGACGAAACTTGGATGCCATATTACCCTAAGCCAGTGATATTTGGCCACGAATGCGCAGGACAAGTGGTTAAAGTCGGCAAAGGCGTAACCCAATTTAAAGTGGGCGATCGTGTGGGTGTGTGTCCGATTAACCCAGAAACGGGGATCACGATTGGTTATGGTCGCGATGGAGGCTATGCCACTAAATTGGCAGTACCTGCCAGTCAACTGATTCCACTGCCAGATGGCGTCAGTTTTGTGCAAGGTGCTGCGGCCACGGATGCTGGCATGACGTCCTATCATGCGCTCTTTACGGAAGGTGGCGCTAAAGCTGGAATGAAAGTGGGTATCGTAGGCATTGGTGGTTTGGGACAATTCGCGACCCAAATGGCGCTGATTGAAGGTTGTGAAGTGTATGCCGTCGATAAAAATCCGGCGGCACGTCAACTGGCGTTGGAGCTGGGCTGTAAAGCGGTCTATGAAAATGTTCTAGATTTGGCTGAGCATCAATTGCCATTGATTGTCGATTACGCCGGGTTTGGCCAAACCACAGCAGATGCCGTTGAAGCGATTGGTTTCAAAGGTAAAGTAGTTATCGTCGGTATGGGAAAATTGGAAACCACGTTAAATGTCATGACCATGATTCAAAAACAAGTTACGGTGAAAGGCAGTAATGGGGGCACTAATGAAGATATCGCTGGGGTTTACGCCAAGTTTGCCACAGGCAAGCTTAATCCAACGTTAACCACCATCAAATTCGAAGAAATTGGTGATGGGCTAGAGCAGTTAAAAGCGGGTAAAGTCAAAGGTAGACTGGTTGCTTTAATTTAGCCACCGAAAAAGCCCCGGCTTATCATGAGGTGAGCTGGGGCTTTCTGTTCGTTATTGTTTAAGTGTAATGCACCAAATTCTGAAATCTCACTTGTTTGGTTTTGGCTCGGTAGGAGTGGGGTTGGTCGGCAAAAAAACGGGCGGTGTCATTGGGATTGAGTGTGTGCCATTCGTTGTCGAAAAAAAGCTCTAAGGTGCCTTCAATAACCCAAACAGTTTCCATTACTCCATGGGCGTGGGCACTCGAGTGTTGCTCGTGGTGAGCGAATAGGGAAATGTCGAACATCTCGTATTTCACGCGTGGGTCGTAAGGCATTAAGGTGGTGATTTGCATGTTAGGATCGTCTGGAAACTCTGTTTCTTCCCGTTCATGCTCTTGCGAAATCTGCCCAAGGAACGCAGAAAAAGAGGTATCCAGACCACTGGCGATTTGCCATAACTTAGCAATGGTGGGGCTCGATTCTTCACGCTCGATTTGACCCAACATGGCTTTGGAAACGCCAGTCAATTTTGCCACTGCATCGAGGCTTAATTGACGTTCACTACGAATCGCTTTTAGGTGCTGAGCAATATGCTGTTTCAAATGAGATTCTGCGTTGGTCATGACAATCCTTAGTATTTAACACGCCAAAGATTAACAATATCATAGCGTTTATGTCATTGGATAATAATAAATTTTGTCCAGAAAATCTCTAGTAATCAAGGTGAAATCATCTCATTTGAGATGCCGTATATTTTCACGCAATTAGCCAAAGTAATACGATATTTTTTTAATAAGAAGTGCTGATTCTTCCGAAATTTTTAAGTCACTATGCTTGTTGATTTCAGCCAGTATTCCTTTAGCAGAAAATATGCCTCTCACTTCAAGCCTAGATTTCACTTCATGAAGAATTTTATTTTTTATTGCTGTATTAGATATGGACTCTTTTACTATTTTCGCAAATGCGTCCATTAACTCCTCATCATCCATTAAAATATCCTCATTGCCTAGTGCTCCTAACACCTCCTAGTTAAGCGGCAATAATGAAGTTAATAATGATAACGACATGACAGGATTGTTATTGCTTGATCATCAACTGCATAAACCAAGCGATTTGTATCGTCTATTCGCCGTGACCAAAAACCAGCTAAGTTCTCCTTTAATGGCTCGGGTTTACCAATACCTTCAAAAGGAGACCGCTTAACATCTGTGATTAACTTATTAATCCGTTTTAATGTTTTCTTATCTTGTGTTTGCCAATACACATAGTCGCTCCATGCCTCGTCAGTCCATGACAGCAAACGACTATTCATCGATCAAGTCCCTTGGTGTTGTTTGACCTGCTTTGTACTGGGCAATTGAACGGTTCAAATGCTCAGCATTTGCTGGAGAACGTAATAAATGAACGGTTTCCATTAAGCTATTGTAATAATCCAAGGACATAACCACTGCATCTTCAGCATCTCGACGGGTAATAACTGTTGTATCGGCATCATTAACTACACCATCTAAGACACTTTTTAGACTATTACGAGCTTCAGTAAAAGATACGATTCTCATAGAAATCTCCACATGTACAATTTAAAGAACAAGTATATAGATCCTATTTAAATATGTACAGATAGTTGGACATGTTAACTCTGCTGGCGGGTAACGTGTAGCTCAAGTGTAAACGTGCTGTTCAACTCTTTTCCCTTGGGCATCAACGGTGACTGCTTTTACATAAATCTGGTGATTTTTATCCATGTAAACTCGAAGGTAAAACTCCAAAATGCAATCCAAGGAAACATTGTGATTAGCGGCATGCTTTGGAAGCCATTCACGATAATGAAATATCGATCTTCTAATTCTAGGGGTGAGCCGAAACACTTCCTCTGTGCGAACTGGAACCCAAGAAATCTGAATAGGCTTACCTTTGTTTAGCCGAGCTAACGTATATAGTTCTTCGAATACAAATTCCCCATCAATACGGTTGCATCCACCAACAAACGAGTGGACAAAGTTGTGAGCCATTGATTTTATTGACTTATACTTCATGTTAACCCTGAGCTATAGCAGTGCCTTTTCAGCAGACATTGTCTTTATAAAATGTTCAGAAATAAAGATACCATAGCAACAACATACTGCTACATCGGTCTTATCGTTCGTGAGAAATTTACTAAATTTACGAAGACACCCCCTTATTCAATACACACTTTTGTCCATACATGGCGAACAAAGCTTATTGCTTCAAGACCGGTTTTCGTGGTTATAAAGGTGTGTGTCCTGCTTATTCTGTTTATCGTTGTTTATTGATCGTTGTGATACTGATCTTGTTTATCTTATTGTTTTTTATGGTATACGGTTAAGTATCGTCAAATAAAAAGAGTCAATTCTGTTATGACAATTCGTTTAGCGCCACGCCTTAAAGCGGGTGATACCATCGGTTTCTTTTCTCCCTCTTCTCCTGCGACTGTATTCGCCCCGAGTCGTTTTGCTCGAGCCAAAGCGTATTTGGAACAGCAAGGTTTTAAACTCAAAGCGGGTTTGCTAACGGGTAAAGACGATAACTATCGCTCTGGGTCAATACAGCAAAGGGCTGAAGAGCTTAACCAATTGATTCGCGACCCTGCAGTTCGCTGTATCATTTCAACCATCGGTGGCAGTAACAGTAACTCCATATTGCCTTACATTGATTACGCGGCACTCAAAAACGATCCAAAAATCATCATCGGTTATTCCGATGTCACAGCGCTGTTACTGGGTATTTACGCGCAAACGGGGTTAGTCACTTATTATGGTCCCGCCTTGGTTGCCTCTTTTGGTGAATTGCCGCCGCTGGTGGATCAAACCTTTGCTTCGTTTAAGGATTTGCTATGTGATGTACCTGCACTGCCATACGCTTATACCATGCCAAGATACTGGACGGATGTTCGAGTTGATTGGGAGAACCAAGTCGAAGAGAAGCCTGTCAGTGCTAACCATTGGGAATTTCGTGGCGAAGGTAAGATCTCAGGGCGATTGATTGGCGGCAACCTCAATACCATGGCGGGGATCTGGGGATCGCCTTACATGCCTGAGATTAAACAGGGAGACATCTTGCTTATTGAAGACAGTCTCAAAGGCATTGAAACCGTCGAACGGTCGTTCGCTCACCTTAAATTGTGTGGCGTATTTGATAAGGTCGCTGCGGTTATTTTGGGGAAACACGAAGGGTTCGATCACCGAGAAACCTATCGTTCACCTTATGATGTGTTGCTTGAAGTGCTTAATGGTCAGCAAGTCCCTATCGTCAATGGTTTTGATAGCTGCCATACCCACCCGATGTTAACCACACCGATTGGTGCGCATGTCACTATTGATTTTGCAAAGCGTGAGGTACTTTTGGATAAGCCATGGATAGAGGGTTGAATTCGTTAGCGTAATTGATAGCCTTACTCCAAAGAAAACATGAAACCGAATAGGAACCCACCCATGCTCAATTTCACCTATTTCAACCCGACCAAAGCGCATTTTGGTAAGGGACAAATTGCGGCGTTGAAACATGAAATTCCGCTCAATAGCCGCGTTCTCGTCACTTATGGTGGTGGCAGCATTAAGAAAAATGGTGTGTATGACCAAGTGATGGCGGCATTGGCTGGCATGACTGTGATTGAATTTTGCGGTATTGAGCCGAATCCGCATTTCGAAACCTTGGTGAAAGCCGTTGACCTTGTTAAAGAACACCATATCGATTTGATCCTGGCCGTCGGGGGCGGTTCAGTGATTGATGGCAGTAAGTTTATTGCGGCCGCCGCCTGTTATCAGGGCGATTACTGGGACATCATTACCACGGGCGGTAACTGTGTGACAAAAGCCCTTCCGCTGGGCTGTGTGGTGACATTACCGGCAACGGGGTCAGAAATGAACCGTAATAGCGTAGTCACTCGTGCTGCAACGCAAGATAAATTGTCTTTTGGTTCGGATTATGTTCGTCCGCAATTTGCGATTCTCGATCCACAAACCACCTATACATTGCCTCCACGTCAAATCGCCAATGGTGTGGTCGATAGTTTCGTGCATATCATGGAACAGTACATGACCTATCCGGTGAACATGAAAGTCTCAGACCGTTTTGCCGAAAGCTTATTGCTAAATCTGTTTGAAGATGGTCCTGTTGCACTCGAAAAGCCAGAAGATTACGACGTGCGAGCCAACCTCATGTGGACAGCGACCATGGCGCTGAATGGAACATTGAAAAATGGTGTACCAACCGATTGGTCAACGCACGCCATCGGTCATGAACTTACAGGGCTTTATGGGTTAGATCACGCGCAAACACTGGCCATTGTGATGCCTGCGCTATGGCGTTACAAAAAGGAACAAAAGAAAGGAAAGCTTCTGCAATACGCAGAGCGTGTATTGGGCATCACTCAAGGCTCTGATGATGAAAAAGTAGAGCAGGCGATTGTGCAAACTGAGCGCTTTTTTGAAACGATGGGTAATCCGACTCGGCTTTCGGCTTATGACCTAAACGCTAGTGATATCGAGGCGGTTGCGGATAAACTCAAACAGCATGGCCAAGTGGCATTAGGCGAACACAAAGACATCACGCCAGATGATGCAGTAGCGATTTTAACTTTGGCGCTGTAGTCATTTTGTGGAATAAAGAACACACCAATAACAAAGGGGCGAATCATTCGCCCCTTGCTGAATAAGATAGGTCAAAGCATCAGATTAAGACGCACGAAAACTACCTATCATAGTGCTCACTTGCTATTTATTTGTAGGAGTACGATTAACATAATCGACAGGCACCCAATCGTATCCTTTACCGTCAGCACGAATGTGTCCAATGCCCGGAAACGCCAAATGGGGTGCTGCAATTAACTCTTTTTGCTTGGCAAAATCAGCAAAGGCATTTTTACGCACAGTTTGCGCTTTTGATTGATCTTGGTCGTAAATAATCGTCACGTTTGGATCAGCAAACTGAACTGCAGCGATATGAATGATATCCCCAACAAAGGTAATACTTTCTCCTTTGCTGTTTAAGCGATAAAAGGCGGCACCAGGAGTGTGTCCCGGATGTACAGTTGCTGTGATTCCAGGCAGAATTTCTTGGCTACCGCTAAAGGTCTTCACTTTGTGCTCATCCAAATAGGGTTTAAGAGTGGAACGAGCTCCATCAAAGTAGCCTTGCCCATAAGGAGATTTTTTCATTTCTTCATCGCTAAAGAAGAAATCGATGTCAGGCTTACCGATATACACGGTGGCATTGGTAAAGACAGGCTTACCATCTTTAATCAAACCTCCAGTGTGATCCGAATGGGAATGGGTGATCAATATGTCTGTGATATCAGCGGGTTTAAGACCTAATGCGTCTAAGTCTGCGACTACTTTGCCACCGACATTTGGACCATATACTTGTCCTAAGCCAGTATCAACCAACACGTTATGTTGGGGTAATTGAATTAGGAATGCGTTGATAGAGCCCTCTACAGGGTTTGTTTGAAAATGGTGGGCGAGATCTTGGTCAATCTCTTTTGGGCTCACATTACGCAGCAATTTTTTGGCATCTTGAGGGACAGTGCCATCATTAAGAGCAGTGACGCGAACTTGCCCCACTTGAACCGCATAGCCACCGGCTTGTTGAGTGACCAAATGGGATTCGGTGTCAGCGTAACTCAATGGCGCTTGGAATAACGTTGCTGCAACTAATGCAGTGATCAGTTTGCGCGACAGCATTGACATAAAATAGCTCCTAGAAAGATAGTTTTATCGCCATTGTGCTCTTAGTTGCATTATCCTCAAAGTCACATCCGTTACTATCTAGAATCCAAAAGCATAAGTGAGATAGGTACATACAGTGGTGCCTACCTCTAACCTATTGAAAATTTGGACTAAGAAAGTGTCTTAATCCCTTTTTCAAGCAAGCGGATTTGCAGCAAGGTTTGCTGGGCTGTGACTTCCTGAACCTGACCATTGATGAGAGTGTCGTATAACGCCTGATAATAGCGAGAATAATCGCCAGCAACGGAAGGCACTTTTTCTTCATGATAGATACCTTGCTCATCCATGTAAGTCAAAACACCGTAGTGCTCAGGCTTATCCAGACCAAAGTCAGCGTTATCCGGCATATAAAACTGCTTTAAATGCTCTTCTTGGCGATCTTTCGTCTCTTTAACAAACATGCCTTTTTTGCCATAGATGACAAAACTTGGGCGCGATTTGATACGGAAGAAGCTCGATTTTACCGACACTTTGAACACGCCATAGTATAAGTCGATATCAAAGTAATCGTTCATTCGTCCTTTACCGAGCAGCTGTCGAACGTCGTAATGCACGCTATCGGGTTCACCAAACAGTGAGATCACTTGGTCCAACGTATGACAAGCATGCCCATAGAGATAGGAGTTGATTCGGCTAAACGATGTTGTGTTTTCTGGGACTTCTGGACGGAAATAGTCAAAGTGCATTTCCAACTCGAGTAAGTCGCCTAACTTGCCACTTTTAATCACCTCTTGAACGGTGAGAAAATCACTATCAAAACGACGGTTTTGATAGCACTGCAACATCAAGCCCATCTCTTTAGCTAGGGCGAATAGCTCTTCGGCTTGAGCCACGGTTTCGGTAAACGGTTTTTCCACCACACAGTTTTTACCTGCAATCAGGACCTGCTTTGCTAACTCATAGTGATATTGCGATGGAGTCGTGATGACCACCACCTGAATGTCAGGATCGTTAAGTAATTCATAGAGATCGGTAGTGTAGTGAACACCCTCTATCTGAGCCCAATCCATTTTACCGCTTGGGGTGAAGATGGTTTTAACCTTAATTTTGTCACCCAATTTCAAAGCAAAGGGCAGATGATAACGGTTGGTACTTTTGCCATTACCGATGTAACCAATCGTTAGTTGTTTCGCCATGATTCCTATCCTTTTATGATCCTTAACGGTGTGATGGGCAAGAAAATGCTTTCCATTTATCTCTTTGACTACCATATCAAATTTTTAGCGCAGCGACATTTTCGAAAAGTCACAATTGTTATTTTTATGGCGAGATGAGCTGAATGGTGGACCGGCAGAATTTCCCAAACAACGTGCTTTTACCTGATTTGTTGGATCGCTAAATGATAGCAATCGCTCTTTATCATTAGAGAATGATTAGAGGAGAGCATCAAGCGCTAATTGCGGAATAGAATTCCATATTCATACAACTATTAAGGTCTTTATCGACCCAGAGGACTAAGTAATGATCTGCCTCACGTTACACGCATCATAATGTTCTGCTTATTCAGGACATTATGAAATGAACAAAGAGAAACATTATGCATTACACTGGTCCAGTTATTCGTCCGCCTCATGAAGCCAACAGCATTTTGCTCGAAGTGACGGTGGGCTGTACGCACAATTCATGTCGATTTTGTACTTTCTATTATGACACTCCGTACCGTGTGGCCCCGAAAAAGCAAGTTGAACACGATTTACAAGAAGCAAAACGTCGAAACCCTTTTGCCAAACGCCTTTATGCCGTTGGCGGCGATCCTTTCACCTTAAGAACCGCCAAGCTGATCGATTTGGCCCAATTGATTCGTCAATATTTCCCCAATATCAACATCGGTATGTATGCCCGTGTCGATAGCATGTACAACAAAACCGTAGAGGATCTAAAGCGATTAAAAGCGGAAGGGATTAATGACTTAGTGATTGGCATTGAAAGTGGCGATGACGAAGTACTAAGCCAAATGGACAAAGGCTATACGTCTGCTGATATCATCCGTGAATGTCTAAAATTAGAAGAAGCAGGAATCGCTTATCGAGTGATATTTCTAGGTGGATTGGCGGGCAAGGACAATGGCGAACGTAACGCCCGTAATACTGCGCATGTGTTGAATCAGCTGCATCCAACTCATATGTACATGACGTCAGTCGCGGTGCAAATGGAATCGGCTCTATACCAAGATGTTTTAGATGGCCGTTTCACCGAAGCCAGCGAATACGAGCGCATCGCCGAAACCTTATCCTTGATTAAGCAACTGCAAAACCCGATTGTGCTGCTTGGTCAAAGTGTGGCAAACCCCGTCAATTTCATCGCTTCGTTACCAGAAGATTACCAAGAACTCACCTCTATGCTTGAACTCACTCTAAGACGTTTTACCGACAACGATGAAAATTCATTACGGGAATATCGTGAAAGGTTAGTGAATATTTGATTGAACAAAACCATCACAAAGCCTCTTGATTAGGGGCTTTGCTCACTCAGAACATCAACACATTGCTAGGATGGCGGCGGTGATTCATCTTATGTATCGAATAGGCAATTTGCATTCGAAGCTAAACGAGATATGAAATTGCTGATGAAAACCCATCTGTCAGGGCGATGTCTCCAGCCGATCTAAAAGAACGGTTGAGTATGTAATAGATCTCAAATTGAACATAAAAACGCCTTCACCAAAATAGGAAAGGAGTTTTGTGCTGTAATTCATTGAATTTTAAATAGTCACACCTAATATAATGATCACTCGTTCATCAATAAAAAGAAAAACAGAATGACAGTCAACGTGATTATTTCTCCCGGTTATGGCGATTCAAGCCCTGATCATTGGCAAACGTGGCTAAACGAAACTCTCCCTAATAGTGTTCGTGTCCAACAAATCAATTGGTTTTCACCAGAGCGTGATGCTTGGATTGAAGGTGTGCAACGTGCGGTCGAAAGCGTGGAAGGTCCGATCATCTTTGTCGGTCACAGCTGCGGCTCGGTCGCGATTACCCAATGGGCAGAACGCTATAAAAATCCTCGTGTGCGAGGTGCGATTCTGGTTGCCCCTGCGGATGTGGATGATGAATACGCGTTAGAAGCCATCAAAGTCCAACGTCCAATGATGCTATCAAAACTGCCGTTCCCAAGTGTTGTCGTGTGCAGTGATAATGATATCCATATTGATGTGGATAGAGCCTTTTACTTTGCAGAATGCTGGGGCAGCAGAAGGGTGCACGTACTGAACGAAGCTGGACATATCAACGGTGATACCGGCTACGGTGCATGGCCGCAAATGTTGGAGTGGATTGAAGAGTTGGTTTAAGATTTTTCCGATCTTATTGACCGCTGGTTTTTCCAGTAGAATTGAATGAACGCCTTCTCCTATGGGGAAGGCGTTTTTGTTTTAAATGTAACTGATAGTTATGTGTGTTGTTTAGTATGTGGTATTTTGAAGGCAATTGTAGAAAGTTGTTGCCTAAGGCGGGAGTAATTCGCTTTAACAATAACTAATTAACTTTAGCTTAGATTATTGTTGAAGGACCTAATGATGCCGATTAACGTACAAATAAAATATGACCTACAAAATAAACGTTACTCTGAGCTTGATTTTTTATTCGATTCTTCACGTTGGGAAGAAAACCCAGAATATCTGGGTTTAGCATATTTTGTGCTTCAATCTCAAGGTAACAGTACACAAGAAATGTTTGATCAAATTGTGGAGAAACAAGGTAATCAAGCACTTGCCTATCGATATTTAGGTGAGATAGCCGAGAGTTTATTTGGAAATACTTACAATGGAGATATTGCTCTTTTTTATTATCAAGAATCCTTGAAGTTAGAGACTCAAGATACTATCACACAATTTAAAATTTACCTTCTTTCAGGAGATTGGGATGCTTTCATTAATGCAATTAAAATTGAATATCAAAAAAACAATATTAATCAATTAAATAATTTATTGTGTCACTGTAACATCTATAGATTAAATAGAGAAAAAATAAATAATGATGACTTCCTTTTTTTAAAAAATATTTGTTTGTCTTGTGATTTAAAAAATAGTAAAAATATTTTAGCTTATTGCTATTTTTATCTGAATGAGATAGAGAGTGGAATAAATTTATTTAAGTCAGAAGGTAAATTTAATAAAGAGATTGTAAGTCTTTACTTTGATGGTGGTTTGATTGACCTAGACTTTGCAATAGATAAAATGTTTGATTTTAATGTTGTCCAGTTTTTGGAAGATAAGCCAAAGTTATTATATGAGAAAATAAAGTTAATAGATAGTAAAGGTGATTTTGGATTTAATTTTGAAACTTTAATTAAATTTGCTTTTAATGCAGAGCAATATAATGATGTTATAAATAGAGTTAACTCTGCCAATGATAATGAGGTAACGATAAATATTAAACTGTACTATGTGATATCGTCATTAAAACTTAACTTGGAAATAAATAATAACTATGAAGATGATATAAATAAACATCAATTTAGTAAATATTTGTTATCAGAAAAAGCACCTGACTTATTAATGTATTATTTTTCATATCTTATTTTAAAAAACTTATACCAGCTTGAGAAAAATATAACTAATAATAATTTACCATGTATGATTGAAAACATGGGTATTTTTATTGATGCTAAAAATTACCTTAACCATGACTTTCTATTATCTTTCTGGTTTCGCGAGCAATTAATAAATGATTTGAATAAAGTTAGAGAAAGATGGAATTCATTGTTTTATACTAAAAAGATAGAAAAAATAAATGATAAAGAAATAAACCTAGAAGATAAAACTGAATTGTCAATTATTCTTATGAACTTAAATAAGTTTAATGAAGCATTAAATATTCTAAATACGCTAGATAACAATTCTATGAAATTTTGTCATTTGAAAGGCTTGTGTTGTCAGTCTTTAGGTGATGAGGTAGGCGCTCATACTCATTTTAAAAAAGCATCAGAAATAATGAATGATAGCGGGGAACGTAACTACGAAGTAATAGGTTCCTACTTAAAAAGTTCGGATTTATTAGGGAAGGAGCTAGATTCTTCATTTCGGAAACAATGTATAGAGCAATATAACCTTTCTATTATTGATAAGTACTCATGTGCAGTGTTAACTCAAAGATATAATTCGCTTTATAAGTATTACCCATTTAATAATTTTACTTTAGATTCACTTATTAATGGATATTTCTATTTACCATTAGCTGAACAGCTTAATGATCCAATTGAAATGCCTTTTGATAAGCTGGTTGAAAATAAAGAGTATGTATATATTCAACCAAATTTTAGAATTGCATCATTTTCAAAAAATAAGAACTCGATGTTAATGTGGTCTCATTATGCCGCAAATCATAGTGGAATAATGGTTGAATATGCTTTCTTTCGTGAATTGCCTGATGGTGTTGGAATTGCCGATATAGAGTACACTAATGTACTAAAAAGAAAAGAGGATAAAAATAAGTTTTTATTTAATCAATACCTGTTAACAAAAAACTCAGATTGGGAATATGAAAAAGAGATCAGGATTTTCTCATATGGTAAAGATAAGATTTACTATAAAAAGTTCAATTATCCTAACATTGTTCATGATAAGGCTGACGCATGTATAAGAAGTATTACTCTTGGATATAAGTTTCCTGATAGTTTGGAAAAATTAATCATTAATATCGTTAATGGTCTTAATTCAAATGATACGACTCAACCTAAGATAGTTATTCGTAAAGCAAAATTATGTGAGAGTAATTTCTTTGAATTGGAATATGAAGAAATTAATTACTAGTGATAACTTATCCAACTTTACACAAAAAAGCCCCTCAGCGAGAGGCAAAATCAAACTTCAACGTAGAAATGCGTGGAAATACGATGAAAAACAGTGGATTTGGTTTATTGCACTTGGGTGTCGGTTTCCCAACCGCCGCCTAGGGCTTTAAATAAGTTCACTTGGGCATCCGTCGATTGAGCGATGGAGGCAGCGTAACTTTCACGGGCATCTAACATGGCGCGTTGGTTACTCAGCAGTTCGTTGTAGGCAATCGCACCTACGTCGTATCGAGCTTTCGCAATCGAATAAGCACGTTCCGAACGTTCCCATGCGGTGTGCAATTGCTGGTTTTGCTCTTGTACTGCATGGTGTGTGGTCAGGGTTTGCTCCACTTCTTTTAATGCCGTTAACACTTGGCTTTCAAATTGCGCCACCGATGCATCGGCTTGCGCGTCGGCTTGTGCAATACGTGCGCGAGTCGCTGCAATGTTCGGGAAGTGCCATGAAATTAATGGACCTACACCGTAAGAGAAACGATCTGAGCCGCTTAACGTATCGTTCGCCAAATAGTTCGCCGATGCACCTAACGTCACGCTTGGGTAGAGTTCCGCTGTTGCCACACCTACACGCGCAATGTCTGCCTTGATTTGGTATTCCGCTTGGCGCAAATCAGGACGACGTTTTAATAGCTCAGTTCCGTTACCCACAGGCAAGGTTGCCGTTAATTGTGGCGGTGCAACACAGCTTGCCACGGCTTGTGGCGCTTGCGCTGGTGGCAAACCGAGTAGGGCGCTTAGTTCATATTGCGCGTTTTGACGGTTCGCTTTCACCATTGGCAAACGAGATTTTACTGTCGCGACGACCGATTCCGCATTGGCACGCTCTAGCTCTGTCGCAGTGCCAGCATTCACCTTGGCGTTCACAATATCCAACTGCGCTTGGCTGTTGGTAAGTGACTGTTTCAAAATGGTTTGCTGAAAACCGTAAGCACAAGCATTCAAATAGGAACGAGTGGTTTCGGCTGCCACCGTCACACGCACCGCATCACGAGCGGCACGTTGCACTTCGATGTCTTGTTCAGCCGCATCAATGGCTTGATCGATGCGATCCCACATATCCACTTCCCAAGCTAAAGACAAACCAGCAGAACGGTTCCACTGGGCATCTTGTCCCGGTGTTTGTGCATCGCCGTAGGTCGCGCCGCCACTTAAATCGGTGCTTGGTAAACGCTCCGATTCCGACGCACGCAATACGCCTTGGGCTTTACGCAAGTTCGCTTGAGCCACTTGCAGATCTTTGTTGGCATTTAATGCTTGTTCGACCAACTCGTTTAACGTGTTGTCGTTGTACAGTTGCCACCAATGAGCGGGAAGGGCATCCCCGCTTTCTTGATTGGCGTTAATAAAAGCATCTGTTGATGCTGGATGCGCAGCAAATCGCTCCGCATCTGGGGCGGTTGAACACGCCCCAAGTAGCAATGGCATCAAGAGAGTAAGAGGACGAAGTTTACGCATGTGGAACCTCCAATTTTGATGCTGAATCGTCTTCCTCATCATGGTGATGAGCGTTTTGGTGGTTGGCTGCGATAAAGGTGTAGATGGTTGGCAGTACGAACAGAGTAAATAGCGTACCGATCAACATCCCCATTACCACCACAATACCGATAGCAAAGCGGCTTGCCGCACCTGCGCCTGAAGCAAACAGCAGTGGTACTAAGCCTGCAACCATCGCTGCGGTGGTCATCAATACTGGGCGCATACGTACCGCAGCTGAGTGACGAATCGCGTCAAGTTTGCTCATTTTCTCGTGCATTTGTAGCTCGTTGGCGAACGACACCATCAAGATACCGTGTTTGGATATCAAACCAATCAAGGTTACCAGACCAATCTGGGTGTAGATGTTCAAGGTGGTGTAGCCAAGGTAAATCGGCACCAATGCACCACACACTGCCAGCGGTACGGTCACCAAGATAACCAATGGATCGCGGAAGCTTTCAAATTGCGCTGCCAATACTAAGAAGATCACCACCATAGCGAAAGCGAACGAGACCGTTAGGCGGTTGCCTTCGTGTACGAACTGACGACTGTTCGATAGCCAATCTACTGTGGTGCCATCTGGTAGAGGTTGCGCTTGTAAAAACTCAACCGCTTGACCCATGGTTACGCCCGGTAGCAATACTGCCGACAAGGTTGCTGAGTTCATTTGGTTGAACTGTGGCAATTTGTTTGGCTGTGGCTTAATGGTCACATCAACGACTGTTGATAGTGGAACCAAATCACCGCTGTTAGTGCGCACGTAGTAGTGGCCTAGGTTATCCGGCGTTAGACGATCGGCCTGAGGAACCTGTGTGATCACATCGTATGAGCGATCGAACCAGTTGAAACGGTTGATGTAGTTTTCACCCACCAAGACTGCCAGCGTATCGGCGATTTCCGCCATGCTGATGCCCATTGAACCCGCTTTGTTACGGTCGATGCTGATGTGTGCTTCGGCACTGTCGAACGCCAAATCGGAATCAACGAAGGCAAACAAACCGCTGCCCCAAGCTGCGCCTTTCAAGCCCATCAAGGTGTTGTACAGTTCAGAAAATTCGCCTGAAGAACGAATCACCATTTGCACTGGCAAACCACCCGTTGAAGCCGGAAGGGGGCTGTCTTGGAATAGCGAAGTAAACACGCCCGTAACTTGGCTGGTGTAACCTGCTACTTCACCTTGGATTTGGTCCGCAGTGCGCTCACGTTGATCCCACTCTTTGAAGATAACGCCGCCGAATCCGACGTTGGCATCTTCATGACCAATGGCGAAGAAGCTCTTTTCAAACTCAGGTAAGTTCTGGAAGCTCTTTTCCACTTCGATACTGTATTTCTCGGTGTACTCTTTGCTGGCGTATTGCGGTGCCTTGGTTTGCGCGAACATGTAACCCATGTCTTCTGCCGGAGCCAATTCCCGTTTGGCGCCGCTAAACAGCACCACGATAGCCGCTAAGATCACCACGCCAACCAGTAGCACAGCGCCGCGAGCAGTCAGGGTTTTGTCGAGCAGTTTCACGTAACCGCGTGTCATGCCTGACATGTATTTTTCAATGGCTTGAGCTAATTTCGATTCAGACTGACGTGAGTCGAGTAACTTACCACTCATCATTGGTGACAAGGTGAGCGCCACCACGCCCGATACGATTACCGAGCCGGCTAGGGTAAAGGCGAATTCACGGAACAGTGCACCAGTTAAGCCGCCCATCATACCGATTGGCGCATACACCGCCGCAAGGGTAATGGTCATGGCGATAACGGGACCGACGATTTCACGTGCACCGACGATAGCCGCTTTAAAGGGTTCTAATCCTTCTTCGATATGACGGTGTATGTTTTCCACCACTACGATGGCGTCATCCACTACCAAGCCGATGGCCAGTACCATGGCAAGTAAGGTCAGTAGGTTCAATGAGAAGCCGAACATCAGCATCAATGCCGCCGTACCCAACAGTGACAATGGAATGGTCACAATCGGAATGATCACCGCGCGGAACGTGCCTAAGAACAGGAAAATCACCACGATAACGATAGCAACAGCTTCAATGAGCGTGTTTTTCACTTCTTCGATGGAGGCATCAACGAAGTGCGCCACGTCGAACTGACTTTCAATGCTCAAGCCCGGAGGAGCAGTGCGCGACATCTCTTTGATCAGATCGTTGATCTGACTCACGATGTCGAGCGGGTTACCGTCTGGCGTTGGCGAAATTGCCATAGATACCGAACGTTTGCCCGATGCCATCATGGTGGAATCGTAGTTTTGACCGCCTAGTTCAACGGTTGCCACATCTTGCAGACGCACGATGCCAGCACTGTCTTCTTTGATCACCATGTTACGGAACGCGTCAATATCACGAAGGTCGGTGCCTGCGGTGATGTTGATCGACGTATTTTGGCTCTTTAATTGACCCGGAGAAGCTTGAATGTTGTTGCTGCGTAGTGCGCTCGCAATATCACTGGCTGTCAAATCGCGAGCGGCGAGTTTCACGGGATCAACCCAAACACGCATCGCATAAGAGGCGCCGCCCACAACAGAGGTAGATGCCACACCCGGAACGGAAGTGATCATCGGCTCTGCCACGCGCGAGATAAAGTCAGCAATTTGTGGACCGGTTAATGAGTCACTCACAAACGCCAAATACTGAATTGCGGATGCGCCGTCGGTGATTTTTGCGATCACTGGGTCGGTTACACCTTCTGGCAATTTGTATTTAATGGTTTGGACTTTCGACAAAATTTCGGTCATCGAGCGGTCTGCATCGGCGTTTAATACCAATTTCGCCGAGATGTGGCTCTTGCCTTGTTTGGAAGTCGAAGTGATGTACTCAATGCCACTTGCCGTTGAGATCGCTTGGGCGATCGGCGTAGTAACAAAGCCTTGCATCATGTCCTGAGTTGCCCCAGGTAATGAGGTATCAATGGTGATCGTCGCACTTTGCATTTGCGGATATTGGCGAATCTGCAAGTTGCTGGTGGCGGTGATCCCCACTAATAAAATCATTAAGCTGACCACGATCGATAAGATCGGGCGCTTAATAAATAGATCAGTAAAGCGCATGATTATTGCTCCCCGTTCTCAAGGGTTTTCACCGTCACTTCTGCACCCGGCTGAACACGGTTTTGACCCACTAGTACCACCACATCACCCGCTTGCAGCCCTTTAGTTATTTGAATGGCGTTATCGATGCGTTTGCCCACTTGTACTGAGATGATGTCGGCATTGCCTTTCTCAGTTGGCTTATCACCACGAATTACAGTGACACTGTAACCTTGGGCAGAAATCTGCACAGCGGTTTCTGGCAGAATGATGGCATTTTGAGTGGCGGGTAGTTCAAGCTCTGCTTTGCCATACATGCCCGGACGCAATTGATGCTCAGGGTTATCTAATACACCTTGAATCAACACGTTACGGGTGTTGCGATCCACTTGCGGTTCAATGGCATTCACTTTGGCAGTAAAGGTTTGGTTTGGATACGCATCCGTTGTGAAATGCACATCGCCACCAATATTCAATGCTGAAAGGTTTTGCTGTGGCAAAGTGAATTCAACATGCAGTTTATCCAGATTGGTTAGGGTAACAGCAGCTTCCCCCGGGTTAACGTATTGACCTAAATCGACACGTTTCACACCCAGTTCACCACTGAACGGAGCAATGATTTGTTTTTGACGCAGTTGCGCTTGGGCAAATTGCACTTCACTTTGCGCTTGATCGAATGCCGATTGACGCTCTTGCAATACATCAATGGATTCTGCACCAGTTTTCACCAGTTTCTGTGCACGTTTCAGCTGATTTTCTGCGTACGCAAATTTGGCTTGTGCAGAGAGCAAGTTCGCTTGTTCTGTACCCGCATACAGCTGCGCCAATAGTGTATTGGCTTTGACATGCTGACCCGATTCAAAATGGACATAAGCTAAGCGACCTGCCGATTCAGGGGCAAGCGTCACTTGTTGTACCGCTTTTAGCGAGCCAACCGCTTCAAGTTGATTGGGAAGATCTTGTGGTTGAATGACCATCGCATTTACAGGAGTGCTGTGGGCATGCCAAACCGGTGCTTGCGCGTCGTTATACTGTTTCCAGTAGTAAGTGCCACCGAGTAATACGCCGAGAGAAACCGCAGTGAGCGCAAAGGTGCGCACTGGATGACGGCGTGATTTTTCAGGCATTGGAGGAAGATCGATACTATTACTCATAAGTCACCTCCATTGATTGCGCAGAGGAAACAGAAAGAGAAACGGTCGTAAGTACAGTGTGTAGACTAAGGGAAGTGTTCGTACCCATGTCGGCTCCTGATAAAAATGGTCATGATTGATAAAACGCTTGAATGCGTTGGCCGACGTGCATACTATTACCTCAAGTATACTTGAGGTCAACAAGGAAATTTGTAATGAAAAATGTCGGAGAGATGACCGTAGGCGAGGTGGCAAAACGCGCTGGCGTGGCGGTTTCAACATTGCACTTTTACGAAACCAAAGGTTTGATCACCAGTTGGCGAAATGCAGGGAATCAGCGGCGATATGACCGCAGTGTGCTGCGAAGAGTGTCGATCATTCGTGTGGCTCAGCAAGCGGGATTGCCTCTTTCAGAAATCAAAGCACACTTAGATACTCTGCCAAATAAAGCGATTTCTATTGCTGAATGGCGAGAATTAAGCCGCGAGTGGCGCGATATGTTGACTGAAAGAATTGATAATTTGACCAAACTGCGTGATCAAATGGATGGTTGTATTGGTTGTGGGTGTTTGTCTTTGCGTGATTGTCCGCTGCGAAATCCTGATGATATTTTGGCGAAAGAGGGAGCAGGTCCGCACTTTTTGCCCATTGACGATCAGCTGTAAAGCCAACTTTTGGAGAAATAGGCAATCATCGCGCATTAACGCTATGGCATGACCAAACGTGTGGGCATAGAGTAGCACTGTTGAAATTTGTCTATTAGTGCAGCTGTGGCTGGTGAGTCTAGCAAGCAGGCACTCGTTATTCAGTAAGGACGTCTCTATGCCAACTCCGATTATTCTCAAATGCCAAAATACGGTAATCCCAGCGACCCTAAACGACTCTGTGGCTGCGCAAGATTTTCGTAAACGTATTCCTTTCAAAACCTCTGGCTACCGTTCAACTTTCGATTACTGCTGCACTGCGAAAGAAGGTAAATTCGATCCAGCAGAAAAACAACACGGTTGGAAAAATGGCGACATCAGCCTAGCTGGTGGTTGGTTTGCTGTGTTGTTCTCTGGTGAAGAACAATCGGCAAGCTACGGCGACATCATGGTGATTGCCCACATTGATGACGAACATCTGCATTTGGTGGAAGGTTTGTCTGCTGATGTAACGTTTACGGTTGCATTGGCATAACCTTCTTAAAAGTGGTTATCACCTTAAGTGTATTAACTGTTTTCAGCCTAGTGTCTTCTCTCCTCTAATCTAGGCTGAATGTTTTTCCCTATCCAGCCTTTATCCTTTTTGTTCGAAAAAACAAAAGCTTGATATCGATTAATACGCTCAAGTAAGAAATTCGTATGATGCGTTCCTTTGGCGTTAAACGATAAACAGGGATGGCGGCTGAATATGGATGGGAATGTTACGCTTGCTGAGTGGGTTGCGCAGATACCGCAGGTCAATGAGGCGAGTATCGAGTTGGCGCAGCGCCATATTGATAGCCTTATAAAACCGATTGGCAGTTTGGGTAAGTTGGAAGACATCGCCGCTCAGTTGGCGGCTATCTATGAATCGAAAACGTGGCAGTGTCGGCGCAAAAAGCTGTTTGTCTTAGCGGCAGACCATGGCGTGTTTTATGAAAACGTCGCGGTAACGCCGCGCGAAGTCACGGCAATTCAAGCGGTGAATACCGTACGTGGTGTGAATGGGGTTGCCGCATTAGCAAGTGCTCACAACGTGGCAATTGAAGTGATCGATGCTGGGATTGATAGCGGTGTTTTACCGGGGATCACCAACTTTAAAGTGGCGCGTGGCACCGACAATATGGTGCAAGGGCCTGCGATGAGCCGTGCTACTGCCGAGCAGCTGATACTCGATATCGCAAACTATACGGAACATAACGTCACTGCTGAAGCGTGGCAGGTCATCGGTGTGGGAGAGCTTGGTATTGCAAACACCACGGCCGCTGCCGCGATTGTTGCCTGTATGACAGGAATGCCAGTTGGTGATGTAGTAGGACTGGGGGCGAATTTACCCAGTTCGCAGCGCCCACACAAAGTGAAAGTGGTGGAACAAGCATTGCGTGTCAATCAGCCTAATCCAGATGATGGTGTAGATGTCATGGCGAAAGTGGGTGGCTTTGAATTGGCGGCGATGGTGGGGGTGATGCTTGGTGCTGCCAAGGCGCGAGTGCCTGTTATTCTCGATGGTTTTTTGTCCTACGCTGCAGCGCTGGTAGCGTGCAATATCGCCCCACAACTGCATCGCTACCTAATTGCTTCTCATCTCTCGGCCGAGCAAGGTTCATCGATTGCATTACAAGCCTTGGGGCTGACGCCCTTTATTGATTTGGCCATGCGGTTAGGTGAGGGCAGTGGCGCTGTTTTAGCGATGCCATTTTTGGATGCTGCGCGGGCATTTTACTTTCAAATGGGCAAATTAGCTGACGATGGTTTAACCCTGCCGGTGCCCGCCTAGAATAACGTCGCCTATGTGGATGGAAATAAAGAAAGGCCACCTTCACCAAGAGTGTGAAAGTGGCCTTTAACCTAAGTAAGACAAGCTTTAACGAGTGATTAAGCCTTTAGGTTATTTCTCTGCAACGTGGTCAGTCACCATGGCTTCGGTAGTGATCATCAGGCCTGCGACAGAGGCTGCAAATTGCAGAGCAGAACGCGTCACTTTGGCTGGGTCGATGATGCCAAGTTCAATCATGTCACCATATTCGCCAGTAGCGGCGTTATACCCGTATTGCGCGTTGCCTTCTTTGACTTTGTTGGCGACAACAGAGCCTTCATCACCGGCGTTGATCGCGATTTGGCGCAAAGGTTCTTCCATCGCGCGTAAAGCCACGCGAATACCAACGTTTTGTTCTTGGTTATCGCCAGTGAGGTCGCTTAGCTCTTGAGCGATTTTCGCCAATGCCACGCCGCCGCCAGGGATGATACCTTCTTCAACCGCAGCGCGAGTCGCGTTGAGCGCATCGTCAACACGGTCTTTTTTCTCTTTCATTTCCACTTCGGTCGCCGCACCGATTTTGATAACCGCAACACCGCCGGAAAGTTTGGCAATACGCTGTTGTAACTTCTCTTTATCGTAACTAGAGGTAGTGTTTTCCAACTGGTTACGAATGGTGGCGACGCGATCGGCAATCGCTGATTGTGCTGCTGCACCATCGACAATCAAAGTGGAGTCTTTGCTGATGGTCACTTTCTTCGCACTACCTAAGTGTTCGAGAGTCGCTTTTTCCAGTTCAAGACCGATTTGTTCGTTAATCACAGTCGCATCGGTTAAAACGGCGATGTCTTGCAGCATCTCTTTGCGGTTGTCACCAAAGCCAGGAGCTTTCACTGCGGCCACTTTGACAATGCCGCGCATGTTGTTCACCACCAATGTTGCCAAGGCTTCGCCTTCGACATCTTCAGCAATGATCAAAAGTGGACGACCAGCCTTCGCGACCGATTCAAGCACGGGTAGCAATTCACGGATATTGCTGACTTTTTTATCGACCAATAGCAGATAAGGGTTATCCAATTCCACCACACCAGAATCTGGGTTAGTGATGAAATAAGGGGAGAGATAACCACGGTCGAACTGCATACCTTCAACCACGGAAAGCTCGTTTTCTAGGCCTTGGCCTTCTTCGACGGTGATGACACCATCACGACCCACTTTTTCCATCGCTTCGGCGATGATTTCACCAATGGCTTGATCACTGTTGGCAGAAATGGTCGCAACTTGGGTGATGGACTGTTTATCGTTGCAAGGTTTTGCCAGTTCACGCAATTTGACGACCGCTTCAGTCACGGCTTTATCAATACCGCGTTTAAGATCCATTGGATTTAAACCAGAGGCAACCGATTTAAGCCCTTCATTGATAAACGCTTGAGCGAGCACCGTCGCCGTTGTGGTACCGTCACCGGCTTCATCATTGGCTTTGGATGCGACTTGTTTCACCATCTGCGCACCCATGTTTTCAAATTTATCTTCTAATTCAATTTCTTTGGCAACGGATACACCATCTTTTGTGATAGTGGGAGCGCCATAGCTTTTATCCAAAACCACATTACGGCCTTTTGGCCCCAATGTTACCTTGACGGCATTAGCTAATACATTGACACCAGTGAGCATTTTTTGACGTGCGTCGTTAGCAAATAGAACTTCTTTTGCTGCCATGATGATTTATCTCCTTACTTAAATACACGTAACACTTCAGTGAGTCTTATTCAGCAATCGCTAACACATCGGATTCAGAGAGGATGACGTATTCTTTTCCGTCGATTTTCTCTTCTTTCACGCCGTAACCGTCGTTAAAGAGAATGGTATCGCCGACAGCGACATCCATCGGAACACGTTCACCGTTATTGAGAACTCGGCCTTTACCGACCGCGAGCACTTTGCCAAGGTTGGATTTTTTGACCGATTTGGAAGTTAGGACAATTCCGCCCTCTGATTTGTTTTCGACTTCTTGTCTTTCCACAATCAGCTTGTCATTTAAAGGACGAATGTTCATTGAAGTTGCCTCCTAAATAAAACGTTAGATAAAAGACATCGTCATTGATGCTGCGCTTTCTTGCGCTGACACCCCTTATATAAGAACGCGCAACACCGCCTTCAAGGGGCATTTTGATAAAAAAATTAAATCAAACGCCAAAAAGATTTTTATGGTTTCTATGACATTTATAGCGTTAACCGCATAACACCTCGGCTGTTATAGCTCACCGTTATGTGGTTATTTTAGCAATATCGATTAGATCAATGTTTATGTGATCTCCTTCATATATGCCTAGAGAAATCAGGATCACAGCGGTATGCTTTAACCGCTGAATAAGCAAAGCTGTCACCCCGATAGATGGCTGAAATTTTGTCTGTGTATTGTTCAATCTATCCGCAAAAGGGGGCCGTAAAGGTTTAATAATGAACAAAGGTTATTTCTATATACTGTTCGCTACACTGTTCTTTAGTTCTATGGAGGTGGCATTAAAAATAGTGGCGGCAGACTTCAATCCGTTGGAGTTAAACTTTCTGCGTTTCGTCATCGGCACCATAGTATTGTGGCCCATGGCGATGAAGAGTTTGAAAGAAAAAAACTTACAGGTGACAAAACAGCATTGGCCATTCTTTCTCTTGACTGGGTTCTTGTGTGTGGTTGTCAGCATGACATTTTTCCAACTTGCCATCATGTACGCTCATGCATCCATCGTTGCAATTTTGTTCAGCTGTAATGCGATTTTCGTGATTCCTTTAGCGCATATTTTTCTGAATCAGAAGATGACTTGGGTAAGCGTTGGTTCATTGGTATTGAGCGTGATTGGTATGCTGTTTATCGTGAATCCACAACATCTACCTAATATGGTCGGTGTGAGCCTTTCTTTGCTCGCGGCTATTACTTTCGCGCTGTACGGAATTGTGGGTCAAATGGGGAACCGCAAATACGGTTTCACCGGTATCTCACTGACGTTCTTCAGCTTTATTGCTGGCTGTATCGAAATGGTGGTACTGATGTCACTGACGCATCTGCCTGTGATCGCAGAGTTCTTTACTGGCATGGGTTTAAGTAACTTTGCTTACATTCCATTTGTGCAAGGGGTTAGCCTGCATACCTTGCCGGCACTGATTTACTTAGGTGTGTTTGTGACAGGTTTTGGCTATGCCTTTTACTTTATGGCGATGGAAGAGACCTCCGCGGCGACCGCTTCTGTGATCTTTTACATCAAACCTGCGCTTGCACCAGTATTGGCTATGGCGGTTTTGGGTGAAGTGATTCACGAAAATACGGTGATTGGTATTCTGTTTATTATTGCTGGCTCAGCGCTGACGTTTGCAGCAGCCGGTGTGGATCGTCGTATTATTCGCAATACTCGCGCTTATATTCGCCACTTGCGTTTTCAACGTTACTTAAAACACCAGCACGATCACCAGCATTTATATCAATAAATTGGAAGTGATTCATTTAAAAAGTCTTTGCTTTAGCAAAGACTTTTTATTTTCGTGAAATTAAAAATTTAATATTTTGCAATTTAAATATTTAATAATCTCTGTTCTTGTCTCCTAATTATTTCGTTGTTTTTTCAATTTGTGATTCCATTCAAATTGCATTGTGCATCGGACTAAAAAGAATTTCGTTTCGCACAAATCGAAAAATAGTTATTTAAAATCATAAATTTAGGTCATTATTTTATACTTCTATTTTGACCTGTCGCTAAATAGCACACCAAATGTGACCACGGTAAAATACTGCCAATTATTCGCTCGTTATAAATAAAAACGCTTTTCAGCCATTTTATTTATTTTACTTTTTCTTGGAGCGTATATATGGACCAACAAAAACCAACAAGAGGTCGTTTAGGGGTTGCCTTTGTTGTGTTACTCGTGTCGATTGTGATGTTCGCCGATCGAAACTTATTCCCTGTTATTGCTAGCCCTTTAATGAAAGCGATGGATATATCACCTGCAATGATTGGTTGGTTGTTCAGTACTTTCTCTATCGTGTACGTGGTGTGCCAGATCCCTGGTGGTCTATTGCTCGACAAGCTGGGCTCACGCACGACTATCACGGCCTGTTTCGTTGGGCTAGGGATTATCAACCTGTTTCAAGGGGTTGCCACTACGTTTGATGGTGTATTGGTGGTAATTGGGTTGTTTATCTTTAGGGCGCTGGTCGCTTTTATGGAAACACCCGCCATCCCATCCTTTACACGCGTTATCACCACGTGGTTTCCGCTACGTGAAAAAGGGCTTGCTATCACCGCAACCGGTTCATCGCAATATATTGCGGCAGTCGGCTTTGTGCCATTTTTTGCTTGGTATGCTGGTGCTATCAATTATCAATCACTGTTTATTCTTATTGGTATTTTAGAAATTATTGCCGCGTTTGCTTTCTACCGTTTAACACCTCAACCCGCACAACATCCTTGGGTGAATAAAGCGGAACTTGACTATATTCGTGAAGGTGGTGCTCTGGTTGATATTGATAAAAAACAACCTGAGAACAAAAAGAAAAAAGGTTTGGGTAACTCTAAACAAGTCAAAGCCTTTTTAACTAACCGCATTACCATTGGTGTTTTCCTTAGCCAATACTGCTTTAACTGTTTGTCGTTCTTCTTTTTGTCTTGGTTTCCTATGTATTTGATGACCGAACGTGGCATCGATATTAAAGCAACCGGATTATTAGTGGCGATTCCTGCATTCTGCGCTTTCTTAGGCAGTATCTTAGCGGGGGCATCTTCTGACTTTTTGATGCGTAAAACAAACTCACTCAATATCGCGCGTAAAATGCCGATTATCGTCGGTATGATTTGTTCATTCTCTATCATCTTTTGTAACTACGTCGATTCGATTTATTTAGTGATCGCGTTCATGTCCATCTCTTATTTTGGTAAGGGCTGTTCAACCTTAGGTTGGGTTATTTTAAGTGACGTTGCACCTAAAGAAATCATTGGTTCTGCTGGTGGGATTTTTAATGCTTTCGGTAATGTGTCGACTATCGTGACACCGATTGTCATCGGTTACATTGTCACGTTAACCGGTAGCTTTACTTGGGCGTTGGTGTTTGTCTCTGCACATGCCGTATTGGCACTGTTTAGTTACATCGTGATCGTTGGGCCACTGAAACGTATTGAAGCCAAGCCAGATGACGAAGCGGTATTGGTAAAGCAGACCGCCAGCAGCGGTAAATAATCCCATCGACCATGACAGCATAAAAGGAATTCAATTATGACGGTTAAATCCGATTACGACCAATTTGTCTCTGCGCAGCAAAAACTGCAGCAGCATCCGATGGGGCACTTCTTCTTTGAACAAGAAAGGCGCTACGTTAAACCCTTTTGTCTTTATGGCAACCTGCATTATGTTGGTGACAATTGGGTATGCGCTCATATCCTCGATACTGGTGCTGGGCTGATTTTGTTTGATGCAGGAAACATAGGCGCCACAGCCATGTTGATTCAAGCCATTTGGGAGGCTGGTTTTAATCCAGCCGATGTGAAGTGGATGGTGTTATCTCACGCTCACGTCGACCACATTGGCGCTGCGCCATTCTTTCAAACTATGTTTGGTACTCAGATTTATCTGGGTGCGCCTGATGCCGACTTACTCGCGACTCGTCCAGAATGGAGTTTCTTACAAGATGCTGGTGATATTCAGTATCAACCATTTCGTACCGACGTGGCGATTCAGGATGGCGATCTGCTGACCTTTGGCGACACCCAAATCCAATTCTATTTAGTACCTGGACATACTGAAGGCTGCATTGCCTGTTTCTTTGACGTACATGATGGCAATGAGACCAAACGGGTCGGCTATTACGGTGGCTTTGGTTTTAACACGTTGCAAAAAGGGTATCTTTGCGAGTATGGCGATGCTGACTTTTCTATGCGTGAACGCTATTTGGCTTCACTGGCTAAAGTGCGTAACCAACCCGTTGATATTTTCATGCCTAACCATACCAACAATGTGAATTTATTGGAAAAACGCGAGGCGTTGTTAGCGGATCCGACTCATAACCCATTCGTAGATGAGACCGCTTGGGGACGTTACCTTGATGAAAAGCGCAATGCGCTAGTGGCCTTCATGAACGACCCACACCAACGTTAGTTTTGATAGAGGAAAATTCGTACGATGAAACACTATATCGACCCAGGTCGAGCTCGACCAAGCATCAATTTTATCGACAATATCGTCTACTCCCATAGTCTGGATCTGACGGGCAAACCCTTGGATCTCAAGCTCTCTATCATGCTGCAAAACGGCAACAGTGAAATGAAATTAGCCGCAGGTAAGGATGATACGAAGCGGACGGTTGCGAACAAGCCCGCCATTTTATGGATTCCCGGCGGTGGTTATCGTGGTGTCGATAAAAACTTGATGGTTGCGGAGGTAATGTACCTAGTGGAAGCCGGATTTGTGGTCGCTTCTATGTATTATCGCGGCAGTCACGAAGCGCATTTCCCTGCGCAGCTTATCGATGTCAAAACTGCAATTCGTTTTTTGCGCGCGAATGCAGAGCGTTATGAGATCGACCCTGATCGTATCGGCGTTATGGGACGCTCTGCTGGTGGGCATTTAAGCGCGTTAGCGGCAATGAATATTGACGGTTATGACAGCCCTGAGTGGGCTGGTGTCAGTTCGAAAGTCCAAGCGGCATATGATCTTTTTGGCCCGGTGGATATGGTCGCGATGATCGATAAAGAAGCGCACGATGTGCAGCAGCCTAACTATCGTTGGCACAAGCTTGAAGATACGCATCCAGGCGCTTTGCTCGGCGGCGATCCCTACACTATGCGGGATAGAGCGCAAGAAGCATCGGTTGAATGTTATATCTCTTCGGCAATGGCTCCGATTTTGATCATGCATGGCGATGCCGATCCGCTGGTGCCGCTTGACGTCAGTGAGCGCTTTTATCAGCAGCTTTGTGCGGTGGGATTAGAGGATAAGGCCGACTTGTATGTGTTGAAACACGGTGGACATGGCACGCCTGAGTTTTTTCAACCTCAGACTAAGCAAATCGCTTTGGACTTTTTCTGTCAGCGACTTAACCACAACGCGATCAGCAGCAAATAGGAGCAACCAATGAGTTCAGAATTAACTAAACTAGATGCTCAACATGTGATGCATTTACAGGTGGCGTGTGCTGAGCGTCCCGTCGTTGGGGGTAACGATTTTGGTTACCTCAAAGTCATCCAAATCAGTGGCGGTGAATTTCATGGCGAGCAGCTGTCTGGCGTCGTGGTTCCTGGTGGTGCTGACTGGAACATGGGTTATGGCGGTTTAACCGAAGAGGAAGTCACTTCCCGTTTTGTGTTCGCCAAATATCTATTGAAAACCTGCGACGATGTGTACATCGCCATCGAAAACGCCGGTTATAAATTGGCGACAGGGGAGCGTCCACACATCGCGACGACTCCGCGTTTTCATGCTCCAAAAGGCAAATACGATTGGTTGAACTATGGCGTGTTTGTCGGCAGCCTTGAACCTGCGCAAGTCAATGGTGTGCGGGGGGTGAATATCCATATCTATAAACTGCTGTGATCAAAAAAGGCCCCAGGGCGATTTTGTATTCCTTGGGGCTTATTGTTTTTCTCGTCTGTGATAGAGTGGCGTCTTGTTGTGTTCTAGAGACGTTATTTTTCACACTGCTATGCCGACTCGTTCGCCAGATTCCTCGTTATTACTCAATACGATGCCAATGCTTGTCATCGCGCTGCCCTCTCTAATCCACCGCATTGGTGGTGATAAGGCGCGTGAGCTAAAATCCGTGGCGGGTGAACATCAATGTGAACTCAAGCGCATCAGGCGCTCGCGTAATTGGCAGTTATCAGGCACGCCTGAACAATTAGCGAAAGTACAAGAGTGGTGTCAACGCCAAGGCGATGATGCTTTTGCTTTTGTGCTGAAAAAGCTGGTCCCCACGCTTAACCAACATCAGCACTGGTTAGAACCTTTAGCCGAGCGATTATGCAAAGTACTCCGCTGCAACCCACAAATGACATTAGCTGAGTTAATGTCATTAACCGATTGTTCATTAGTGGAAGCGCGTGAGGCACGCGCTGCAGTCGAAGAGGAAGCGTTAAAGTAGGGTTAGGCGTTAACGCTTCCGCTATCTTTTTGTTAGCTAACTTGTTATTAGCTGACTTTTTACTAGCTGACTCTTGTTATTAACTGACCTTAAAGAACGCCACTTGCTGCGCCAGTTGTTTCGCTAAGCCGGCTAACGAACGGCTCGCGCTTGCTACTTGGTCTGTACCAGCAGAAGTGACGCGCACCGCATCATGAATACTAATAATGTTCTGATTCACTTCAGCTGCAACCGTGCTTTGCTGTTCTGATGCTGTTGCAATCTGCATATTCATATCGTTAATTGAGCGGACTTCCTCACGAATGACACCCAAGGCTTGCGTCGATTGCTGAGTTTTCGCCACCGTTTCTTGCGCCAGAGTGCGAGAGTGTTGCACCACAGAGACTGCTTGGTCAGCTCCCGTTTGTAGCTGCTCAATCATTTGCTGGATTTCACGCGTTGATTGTTGGGTACGAGAGGCCAAAGAGCGCACTTCGTCGGCAACGACAGCAAAACCTCTGCCGTGTTGACCCGCACGTGCCGCTTCAATCGCCGCATTCAGTGCCAATAAGTTGGTTTGATCGGCAATCTCGTTAATCACTTGGATGATACGCCCGATATCTTGGCTGTTGTTCGATAGCTGTTGAATCGTTTGTGCACCAGACTCCAAGGTATCGGCGAGGCGGCCAATCTCAGTGGCGGTTTGATGAGCCACTTGGTTACCGCGATCGACTTGTTGATCCGCCGATTGTGTGGCTTTAGCCGCATTGGCTGCGTGTAGGGCAACATCGCTTACCGTATGAGCCATCTCATTAACTGCGGCGGCCATTTGTTCCGACTGCTCCATCTGCACACGGCTTTGCGTATGGTTATGCTCTGCGGTGCTTGAAAGTTCATGAGAAGCGGTGGTGACCGCATCACCGACATGGCGAACTTGCAAAATAATGGTGCGTAATTGGCTTAGCGTTTGTTTCAATATGCCCATCACACTGTTTGGGTAACGTGTTTCGATGGTCTGATTTAAATCACCTTCTGCCAACTTTTGAATGATGGTTGCCACTTGATCCGGTTCACCACCGAGTGTTGAACGAATATAGTGAATAACTCGCCATGCAATCAGTATGGCGGCAACGATAGCCGCTAGTGTTAAGCTGATGATCAGCGATTGGAAATTACCAGCGACATCGCGAACGTTACCCACATCGTGACGAATGGCTTGCTCTTGATAATCGATAAACGCGTTGATTCGGTTTAACCAAGTGCGATAAGAGGGGGCCACTTGCGACAGTAATAACACTCGCGCTTTTTCACCTTGGTCTGCTTGACGTAAACGAATCAGTTCATCGGTTTGCGCTAGTGCTTGAGATTGAATGTCGTTAATGGCTGCCATAAGTTGTTGCTCTTGCGCATCTTCATCAACCGATAGCATTCTCGCCATTTGCATGGCATTGTCCTGATAGTAAGATTTGAGGCGCTCAATATTTTGCAGATGGCTTTGCAGGTCGCGGTCATTATCCACCAGAACCATATCGCGAATTGCGATCGCGCGATCATGAACGCTACCACGAAAGTTAATCGCGTAACGCTGTTTCTGCGTTGAGTGTTCTTCAACATCGTTCAACGTGCGATCAATAAAATTGACGCGAAATACGCCAATGAGTGCAATCACCACCATTAGCCCCAAAACAACAGAAAAACCAAACGCTAGACGCTGAGCGAGAGTCAACTTATGAGACATAGAGCACCTTAATACCTAAGAAATAAAGCATAACAACCATTTATGCCGCTTATAATGCAATAAATAAAAATGAAAGCAATCGATATTAAACGATAAATTCAATCGATTTTTTCGAATGAGAAATAAATCATGATCGAGCAGGATAGAGGTCAGTTAGACTATTTTTAATTAAAATTAACTTGAATATCATTAAGGAATGTGTGCGTAAGCTACTTGAAAGGCTATATGAAGCTGAATAACCACATAGAAAATATCACGCCGCCTCTTTTTAATAGAGCATGGTTTAAGTCTAAGTGCCAAAAAAGAGCAGGAGTGTATTAGAATATTAGGGTTTATCTATATAAGGGTATTTTTATCGGCAAATTCATATTCTGCTATGCACTTTATCTAGTTGCATATAGTGAGTTAAGAAAAGGCTATTTCCTGCCTTGAGCATGGCAAAAGAGGCAAAAGAATTGGCCATTTTAGACACCTAAATATTGACCTTGTTGGCGTTATCTAACAGTATGCCTGTTGGTTGAAGATTGCTCCCTTTAAGTCTTGGGAGTATCGAACATGTTGAAATACAGTCCTGCATGAGTGACTAGAGGTACGTAATGAGTAGTAAAATAAACATGAATTTTCGTCGATATTTGTTAGGCGAAATGGTTTATATCGGCGCTTTGGTTCTATTTCTCTATTGGGCATCTGAGGGGATTAATCGTTCCGTACTGATATTTGTCTTTATCATAGCGCTTATTACGGCAATAAAAGTGCTTATGGTATGGAAGTGTCGTGGTGGTTTATTGGAGATAAAAAACGATCGTCTCTTTTACAATGGCAAAGCATGTGAAGCCAGATCGTTATCCGCTTTTCTTCCTTTTGGTATGGGGTCGGCATTAAAAATCACCTATGGTGACGATGTGCTGAAAAAACGAACACTTTACCTGCCAAAGGGGGTTATTGATGATAAGGAATGGCCGCAACTATTCGCATGTCGAACTGAAAAGAGCCGCCCTGAAAAATAGTGAAGGCTTGTTCATTTAGATTATCAATCTTAAATGTAAGACATAACTAAAGAAAAGGCTATTGTGTAGCATTTTTAAGCACTATGTGCGGTATATCGAGTGCTACACATTATTTTATTGCAGCAGCTTGGTGTTAATTGATGTTATGTTATATGTCTAACTATATGATTTATATGCAATTAAAAAATAAAAACAGAAAGTTATATCAATTGTGAATATATGGTGTATAGTGTTGTCAGCTCTTACAGCGAGCTATTGATAACTAATTAGTTCAAGATCTTCACAGTTTTTTTTCGATTCATTTCGTCATATCTATCCTGCGATACCTTTTTCTTCATTTCTTATTTAGTAGCTTCATTGTAGCTTTATTGCAAATTTAACTAATCTATCGAGATATATATGTCTAATAAAACAACTGGCTCAGTAAAATGGTTTAACGAAACTAAAGGTTTTGGCTTCATCACTCCAGACAACGGTGGTTCTGACCTATTCGTTCACTTCCGTTCAATCGAAAGCGACGGTTTCAAAACTCTAGCTGAAGGCCAAAAAGTATCTTTCGTTACTGAGCAAGGCGCTAAAGGTCCACAAGCAAGTAACGTAACTGTACTATAAATTTATAAAGTAAGATCTCTCATTATGAGAGATCTTATTTTTTGTGAGAATAATAAGTAGTTAAACGAATTGGCACGCCAAACGATGATGTATTGGTGCTATATCTTGCTGGAAAAATAAATACTAAATTGGCAATGTGAGTTGCTTAGAGTTAAATATTCCTCGTTATAGTTAGGCCCATAGGGTAGCTACAAAAATTGAAAATATTGGTGCAATTATTCACTTCATATTGAATGGTGTTTTTGGCATTTTCATTATCAGTTCGATAAATAAAATGTTAGATAATAAATATATACCTAAGTGAATATTTCATCAACGAGAGAATATATAATTTGAAGAAACAATTTATTTTTATTGAACCAACTTCTATTGAAGATTTAACTCAAGATAAAGAAAAAAACCAAGAAAAAGTTAGCGATACCAAAAAGAAGATGGAAAATATCCTATTAGGCTATGATCAACAATTGCTATGGGATCTGTAAGGTAAAACACTATGAAACGACCATATAAAAAATCGACTAATAGAGCAAATAAGAATAACTTTGAAGTGCGTTTTTCCGCTATGGTTGGTGAATATCAACAAGCGAAAGAAGTACTTGATGCAATGACCACCGGTACGACTGAATACGCTGAGCAGAAGAAACTGTGCGACAAGCTATTTGCCAATGCTGAAAGATATATTAATAGAAATTAATTACATCTAAATCCTCTTATGTAATTCAGTTTTATCGCTTTCCCTAGAAATAGATAACACTGACCCATTTCCAAGTGGTTTTTTTCTATTGATAGTTAAAAATCAATCAATGCATGGCTCTCTTCCCAGTAAGAGAGACTATTGCGGTAACTTCCCTGTGACACTCCCTGTTCTGAGCTGCGACGCGACTGATAATCTAACTCATTGATATCAAATCTGTTGAGAATGCCAGTGCAGAGAATAACAGATCCTGAGAATCGTAGTGGTCAATGTTCCTTGACCACTGGTTTCACTCTTCAGCCCGCATTCAATCCTTTGCTCTAGTGGCGAGCCGTTATTGCTATGTCTACGCATTGCTATGTTTACGTATTGATAGTGTTCAGACATTAGTACGATTTGCCTATGAGCAAAACTTGCTAATGTATCCCCATAACCCCTTCTATAAACAGAGCTTTTACTCACCTAGCTGTCACTGAATCATCAATGATACGTCACTTAAGTGTCAAACCAGCGCGCTAGCCTAACAAGGTTAATGTTTCACGAGGAGAGAACATGACCTCAGCTGATCGTCACTGCCGAGCTATCTGGTTATCGGATTTACATCTGGGTGAAAAGCACTGTCGTGCTAGATACTTACTCCATTTCTTACGTTACCACCACAGTGAATATCTGTTTTTGGTTGGGGATATTGTTGATATGCAAGCGCTTAAACGCCGCTGGCATTGGCCAGAAGAGCATCAACAGATCCTGCAACTGCTGCGGCGCAAAGCCAAGCAGGGCACAAAAGTCATCTACATCCCCGGCAATCACGATGATGCGCTGCGTGATTGGACTGGAAGTACCTTCGAACACGTTGAAATTCATCGTGAATACGTCTATCACAGTCCTAATCATGGCAAACTTTTAATGGTGCATGGCGATGAATTTGATCGCCAAATGTGCACCAGCCGTCTTGAAGGTGTGATGGGCGATTACGCCTATGATGTGGTGTTGATGATTAACTCGCTGTGGAATGGCGTGCGCCGTCTATTTGGCAAGCCATATCAATCGGTTGCGCGCACTCTAAAACAGTGGTCTCCCGCGGCGGAAGCTGCGATGAGTCGTTACCGTTCTTTAGCCGTTGGTAAAATCAAAAACACCGATTTTGATGGCATTGTGTGTGGTCATATCCACAATCCTGAACTGTTGCCTGTGGAAGGTAAACTCTACATCAATACCGGCGATTGGTTAGAAAACTGCACCGCCGTTCTTGAACACCATGATGGACGTTTGGAGCTCAGCCACTACTCAGAGCAAACCCAAGAATTAAGTGCCGTGGCAGCGCCAGTCAATCGACCTCGCACGGCTTAAAACGTATGTACGTCAAGCTCATGCTTACGAAAAGGTTGAGATTACGCAAAGGCAAATGTGCCAAAGTGAACAGACCTAACTCTAGGTCTGTTCATTGTTTTTGGTGACATAAGTTGGGCTGATGGTGTCAGCGGCACTATTTATTAACAATTAAGCTATTAGCAAACAAGCTATTATCAAATAAGCTATTAGCAAGTAAGCCATTAGCGAGTAAGGAAAGAGGCTCCAACGAGGCCACCTTGATGGTAGAACTGACCCGGCTCGATGAGCTTTTCTGCGGTGGGCGTTAAGATCAATTGACGCACGGCATTGTCTAATTGGGCGATAAGCTCTTCTTCTGAGGCAAGTCCGCCGCCTACCACCACTTTATCCACCCCCAGAATATTGATGGTGAACGCCAGTGGTTCACTGACAATCTGCAGCCACAGGTGTAAGGTTTCCAGCGCTTGAGGTGCTTTTTCATGCCACTGCTGCATGATTTCACGGCTAGACAGTGCAACATTATGACGCCATTGGTGTAGCCGTTCTAAACCCCGAGCTCCACCATAGGTATCTAGGCAACCGACTTGACCACAGCCACAAGCAAGGCGGGGCAGTGTCAGTTCTTCACCGGATAGACTGGTTACCGAGGTTTTGGTGATCGGCCCATGTCCCCATTCAGCGGTGATGCCACCACGTCCTTCGATGATATTGCCATTAATCACTAAGCCGCCACCGACTCCTGTACCGAGAATCGCGCCAAGGACAATGGTGCAGTCGTGTGCTTTGCCTAAACGACTTTCGGCAAGAGTAAAACAGTCGGCATCATTGGCAATTACGACGGGACGCTTAAGCGCGTCGGTCAATTCTGCAGTCACTTTATGGCCGTTAAAGGCAGGAATATTGCCCGCTAAAATGGTATCGCTGCGCGTATTCACCACTCCCGTTGTGGATATGGCCAGTGGGGCATCAGGGGCAATACTGGCGTGATGTGTCGCAATAAGCTGTTGCAGCGCAGCCACAAAATCACTCCAAGAATGGGCAGGATTGGGGCACTGATCAATTAACGTCACTTCGCCTGCTTGGCTTGATAAGCCAAATTTAATAAACGAGCCACCAATGTCGGCACAAATGCATGTTGCTAAAGACATAACACACTCTCTATGAACGGCTGTCGAGTAAGTCGCTTAATCCATCACCGAGGATATTGAACCCTAACACCGTGATTAAGATAGCTAAGCCGGGAAACAGGGACAGATAGATATCTAGCCCAAGGAAATTGCGGCCATCACTCATCATGGTTCCCCATTCTGGGCTCGGCGGTTGCACCCCAAGACCAAGAAAGGAGAGGCTTGCGGCGGAAAGCACCACACTGCCTGCGGTTAGGGTGGATTGCACAATCAGTGGACCTACCGCATTACGAATAATGTAGCGAGTGATGATGGAAATATGGCGAACTCCAAGCGCTTGTGCCGCTTCGACGTATTCCTGAGTTTTGATATTGAGCGTCAGGTTACGACTTAAACGGGCATACACGGGGATGGAGAAAATCCCGATGGCAACCAGCATGTTAAATAGCCCTTCACCGAGCACGCTGACAATTAAAATCGCCAGGACAATACCGGGGAAGGCGAAGATGATGTCCATCACCCACATGATGATCTGATCAAGACGGCGATGACCTAAACCGGCAATCACGCCCAGTGGCACACCGACTAGCATCGAAATGCCGACGCTGAGCACCACTTCCATGAGAGTAATGCGCGCACCAAACATTACGCGGGTAAAAATATCGCGACCGTAGTCGTCCGTACCAAACCAGTGTTGCCAAGAGGGCGCTTGTAAGGTGTTGATCAAATCCTGCTCTGAGGGATCAAACGGGGTTAACCATGGAGCGAAAATCGCGGCAAGAATCAGTAACCCCACTAAAACCGACCCTAACGTGAGGCTTGGATGCGCGCGCATGCCGTACCAAAGACGACCTAATTTGGACGTCGTACTCTGTTGCTGTTGTACCATTTCCATTAGGTAAACCTGATTTTGGGATTAAGAAAACCGATAACCACTTCACCAACTAAGTTCATTATCACCACACCACTAACGGCGACTAACGTGACCCCTTCAATCACGGGATAATCACGATAGCGCACCGAATCGACCAATAGACGGCCAATGCCCGGCCAGTTAAACAGTGATTCGGTAACCACTGCGCCGCCAATCAAGCTGCCAAAGTTTAAGGCGATGATGGTGACAATTGGCACCAGCGCATTACGAAAGGCATGAATCCAGTAAATACGCATCGGCGAAAGCCCTTTGGCTTTGGCGGTGCGGATATAGTCAGCAGAGAGCACATCAACGATGCCGGAGCGAGTCATACGAGCAACGACTGCCATGGGGAAAATCGCTAAGGTGAGTGTTGGCAAAATATAGCTTTTCCAAGAGGTTGCACCCAGTAGCGGTAGCCAACGCAGTTCGACGGAAAAGTAGTTCATGGCCAATAAGGCTAGCCAAAAGTTGGCTACCGAAGCACCGGTAATCGCCACAATCATGACAATTTGGTCGATGGCTCGATGTTGATAAATAGCGCCTAACATTCCCATTGGCACACCGACGATGATTGCAACAATATATGCGAGCAGCGCCAACGTTAAGGTGTAAGGTAACCGCTCGGCGATTTCTGTCACCACGGGACGTTTGGATTTGAGAGATTCACCAAAGTCGCCTTGAACTGCACCTTTGACGAATTTTAAATATTGCACCGGTAACGGCTGTTCTAAACCGAGGCGCACTCGCATATCTTGCACGGCATCCGGTGTCGCTTGAGTGCCCGCCATCAGCCGGGCAGGATCGCCCGGCAAAGAACGGATGGCAACAAACACCACTAAAGAGACGCCAATCAAGATAAACGGAAAGGCAAATAGCTTTTTAAGAATATACGACTTCATTCCAACGCTCTGTTTTACTTAAGGGCCTCTGTTTTACTTAAGGCCATAGTTAGCTGCATAGCTAGTTGCATGGTTAGTTGCATGGCTACTTAGCCGCAAGCGTGGCATCGCGCACCACCAAATTGCCGCCAGGAATCATTTGCACACCTTGAACTTGTTTACCGGTGGCATACAAATCATCTTGGTAGTAAAGCAGAACGTGTGGCGCGTCATGACTGATCAGAGTTTGCAGTTTGCCATACAGAGCGTTACGTTTGGTTTCATCGAGCGTTGAGGAGGCCTCATCAATCAGTTGGTCGACTTCGCTGTTTTTGTAGAAACCTAGGTTAGCACCGCCAGGGGCGAAACTTTGTGAATCGTACAATGGGCGCAGTTGGTTATCGTTGCCAACCAAACCTGATGACCAAGAAGCCAGCACAGAGCTTACGCCCAATTTGGCTTTCTCTTCTGGGCTGGCAAAGGCGGCTTTAGTCCACACGCCACTTTCCATCTGTTTGACTTCTAGATCGACACCAATTTTCTTCCACATGGCCTGCAGCACTTGCGCAGTACGTGCGTCTGGGCCTTGAACCGCAATCGACATCGAGAAACCATTCGGGTAACCCGCTGCACTTAATAGCGATTTGGCTTTATCGATGTTAAATGGGTAATCGTTCAGTTTGCTGTCGTATCCCGGAGCAATGGATGCGAGAGGAGAGTTCGCTGGTTGAGCGTAACCAAAAGAGACGGCTTTCACTAGCGCGCTGCGATCGGTTGCAAAGTTGAGTGCTTGGCGCACACGTACATCATCGAGCGGCTTCATTGCTGTATCCAATGCCACCCAAAAGACCGCTGAACCCGGTGATTGAGTCAAATTCACTTCTGGATTGTTATTCAGTAGGCGTGCAAATTGTGGTGGTACAGGGTTAATCACATCTGCTTCGCCCGATTGAATGGCCATGTTCATCACCGACATCTCTTCGCTCCACGTCCATTTTAGGTCGTCAGCACCTTGTACTTTACCCCAATAATCTGGGTTGCGTTTTTCCAACACATACTCGCCAGTTTTGTATTGCACAAACTCATATGGGCCAGTGCCATCGGCTTTCATGCTTAAGGTGCCTGCTTTATCCGCCGTTGGACTTACCATCATAGCGGCGCCAGAGGTAAGAAGATTCAAAAAGGTAGGGAAGGTTTTCTTGAGTGTAAAGGTAACTTGAGTTGGAGAGGTTGCTTCAACAGAAGCAATCACATTGCGTAAACGGCCACTGGCGGCTAACCCGCGTGATTTATCCAAATGGCGCTGAATGTTGTACACCACCGCCTTGGCATCAAACGCCGAACCATCATGAAAGTGCACCCCTTGGCGCAAATCGAAGGTCCAGATTTTTCCGGTATTGTCGCTATGCCAAGCAGTGGCGAGCGCTGGAATCACTTTGCCTTGTTCATCCATACGCACGAGCCCTTCATACATAGGGTCGAGCATATTAAAGGTGTAAGTGGCGGTTTGATCACCTGGGTCCATACTGCGTGGCGGTTCGCTTTGCATGATGGTGACCGTAGAAGCCAGTGCTACTTGAGGTAAGCAGAGTAGCGCAAGACGGCTAAGATTGAGCAGTTGCCCACGCCAGCGGCGTAAAACAGTAGGTTGCATGTGAGTCCCTCACGTCATTTCCGTTGATAGTCCCGTTGTTTAGCGGTATGTACCGTTAACAACCAGATTGAGTTCGTTTAGTCATTAAACGAATTGAACCTTTTTTACTCGTTCAGGCAGCGTTAAAGGCATCGATAGCGTAGAGCGAACATCCATATGTCGGCTGATAAAGCGTGCTAGCGTGCATTTTGAATTTATTTAGTAAAGTAAATTAACTAAATAAATGTCTTTTTGTTATAAGTTAAAACTATTTGGTTGATTTATTCATTTTCAAACAGTATTGTCAAGGTAATTTCGGTGAAAAAAAGATCAATAATGCTTGAATCACAACAGCAACACATCCTGCGTTTGATCCACAGTGGTGGCGCGCAAAGCCGCACTGACTTGGCAAAACAGCTCGGGATCAGCAAAGCGGCGATTAGTCAGCCCGTACGCAAATTGCTCGAACAGGGCATTTTGCTAGAGACAGACTCGAACGTTTCCGGCCAAGGTCGCCCTTCGGTACGTTTAGTGCTGCCAGATGCGCAGCAGTTTTTTATTGGCGTCTCGCTGCTCGATGACGCAGTTGGCCTGCTTTTGGTGGATATCAACGGAATCGCATACGCTTTTGAACAATGCCCTTTGTCACGCGATCCGAACCGATTAGTAGAAAGTATTGGCGCGCACATTCCCCTTCTTATTGCTGCCGCGCAGATTACTGCAGAGCAAGTGATGAGTGTCGGCTTGGCACTTTCTGGCGTGGTTGATAGCGCAGGGGAGCTGTGTCTTAAATCCACTTTGTTAGATTGGGTTGATGTGCCCATTGCCCATATGCTTAGCGACTATCTTGCCGAGCACCATCAATTGGCTTTGCCTGTTTATTTAGAAAACGATGCCAAATCACTGGCGATTGATGAACACGTGTTTGGTTTAGCCAAAGAGGTCAACGATTTCACGTTAATTACCTTAGGCGATGGGATTGGTTCGGCGCACTTTATCCGTGGTGAACTCTATCGCGGTGCCCACGGTGGGGCAGGTGAAATTGCGCATACCACAGTCGAACCCAATAATTTACCTTGTCGCTGTGGTAAACGTGGCTGTTTAGATACGGTCTCTTCGGTCTTGGCGATTCGTGAGCAGGCGCTCGAAGCTCATCTGCCCGCTGACTGCGTCGCTGATTTGGAAACATTGGCCGCGAGTGGCGATTCCGCTGCTGTGCGTATTTTACATCGAGCAGGCAATGCGCTTGGCTTGGCGCTGGCGAATATTATTCAGATTAACGATCCGCAACTGATTTTGATCGCCCATGCTCAAGGGGGATTTCAAGGATTGTTCGCCACCATAGTAAAACAGAGCATGGCAGCCAATGTGCTGCCAAGCATGGTGGGCAAAACGGAAGTGAAACCATTACTTTTTGCCCCGCATTGTTGGCCACATGCTGCAGCAAGCGTGGCGATTTATCACTATTTGTACCAGTAAAAGATGTATTTTGTATCAATAACATAGACTCAATAAGGAAGAGATATGCGTATTGCGTTTGGCGGCATTCATATTGAATGCAGTACTTATAATCCAGTGCTGACAGAGTATGACGAATTTCGCGTGTACGAGGGAGCAGCACTGCTCAATCACCCAAGCTTTGCCTTTTTGCAGGACTATGATGCAGAGTTTATTCCGACTTTGCATGCGCGTGCGATTCCCGGCGGCCCAGTGGCTAAAGCGACGTATCTTGAGTTTAAAACCCGCTTTCTTGCTGAGTTAAAACAAGCGCTGCCCGTTGATGGTGTCTACCTTGCGATGCATGGTGCGATGTATGTCGAAGGCATGGAAGACGCCGAAGCGGATTGGATCAGTGCGACGCGTGAATTAGTCGGTCCAGATTGTCCGATCAGTGCAAGCTACGATCTGCATGGCAACGTTTCGCAAACCATCATTGATCAATTGAACGCTTTTTCTGCCTATCGCACAGCGCCGCACATTGATATTGAAGAGACCATGCGCCGTTCGGTGACTATGTTGGTCAACTGCATTACTACTGGCGTTACACCCAAGATCTATTGGTGTCCGATTCCTGTGGTGCTCGCTGGCGAGCAAACCAGCACTGAAGATGAACCGGCCGCTTCGCTTTATGCTCAGCTACCTGAGATCGATAAGATTGATGGGGTGTGGGATGCATCGTTACTTGTCGGTTATGTGTGGGCGGATGAGCCGCGCGCCACGGCGTGTGCCGTATTGACCGGTACGGACGATGAGGTACTTAAACAGCAAGCTAAAGTGATCGCCAACAGTTACTGGCAGGCACGGGAAGAGTTTCGCTTTGGCTGCCAAACTGGCACGGTCAGCGAGTGTGTCGCTTGGGCGATTGACTGTTCTACCTATCCTGTGATTTTGGCGGATTCTGGAGATAACCCAACCGGTGGTGGTGTGGGCGATCGCGGCGATGTGTTGGCTGAGTTGATCAAACAAAAAGCGACCAGCACTTTAGTTGCGGGCATTGCTGATAAAGCCGCTACTATTGCAGCCTTTGATGCTGGTGTTGGAGCCAAGCTGACACTCAGTGTGGGTGCAAGCCTTGACCCAAGCGGTGTAGCGGTTCATGAAACTTTCAAAGTGAAACGTTTGATTGACGCCACGGCCGATTCAGCGCGCCAAGCGATTTTGTCGATTGGTGGCATTGATGTGGTGGTGTGTGAACGTCGCCGCCCATACCACAACTTAAGCGATTTCGCTCTATTGGGTGTGAATGTCAAAGAGCTGGATACTTTAGTGGTGAAATCGGGTTATCTCTCTCCTGATCTCGCGCCGTTGGCCAATCCAAACTTAATGGCGCTGTCGGAAGGTGTGGTGGATCAATATGTTGAGCGTATTCCGCGTTTACGTAAGCAGAAACTGACTTTCCCATTTGATCGCCAGTTTACCTTTACGCCAGAGGCCAAACCGAGTGCGCAAAACCGCTAATTAACGTGTCATCATGGAGGACAACATGCCAAGGACGGCACCGATTTTAGAAGTCTCTCAGCTCTCGACGCGCTTTCGTGTCAAAGGCGCATGGAAGACAGTTATCGACGATATCAACTTCTGCGTCTATCCCGGTGAAACCCTCGCGATTGTGGGCGAATCGGGTTCTGGTAAGAGTGTGACGTCGCTGTCGATCATGCGCTTACTCAATCCGCGTAATAGTGATATTTCCGGGAGCATTAAGCTCTCCGGTCAAGAGCTCACTACGCTGTCAGATAAAGCGATGCGGGAGATTCGCGCGAACGATATCGCAATGATTTTCCAAGAGCCAATGACGTCACTTAACCCTGCGTTTACCGTGGGGGCGCAGATTGCCGAGTTGCTCAAAGTGCATCGGCATTGTTCGGGTGTCGAAGCGCGTCGTCAGACTATTGAACTGCTTAATAAAGTGCGTATTCCCAATGCCGAGCAGCGTTTTGATGAGTATCCGCACCAGTTTTCAGGCGGGATGCGTCAGCGTGTGATGATCGCGATGGCGTTGGCATTAAAGCCGAAACTGCTGATTGCCGATGAGCCGACCACTGCGCTGGATGTGACTATTCAAGGGCAAATTCTGGATTTAATCAAAACCTTGCAGCAAGAAGAGGGCATGGCGGTTTTGTTTATTACCCACGATATGGGCGTGGTGGCGGAAATTGCTGATCGCACTTTAGTGATGTATCGCGGTGCGATGGTTGAAGAGAACCAGACCGCGCAGCTTTTTGCCGCGCCGCAAGAGTATTACACCCGCATGCTCCTTAATGCGGTACCCAAATTGGGCGAAGTGGCACAGCAAACTGAACCGGTCAAATTTCCTAAACTTGCCAGCGACAGTGGTGAGCCGATCCATTTTGCGCCGCAACCCAAACTCGAACCAGCGAAAAAGCCGCTCTTAGACGTGAAACATCTATCGACTCGTTTTCCGATTTACGGTGGATTTTGGTCACGACAAGTCGCGGCGGTGCACGCCGTTGAAGACATCAGTTTTGCACTCTATCCCGGAGAGACGTTGTCGTTTGTGGGGGAATCTGGCTGCGGTAAATCGACCACTGGACGCTCATTAATGCGGCTGGTGGAACCGGACCAAGGGTATATCGAATTTAATGGCTATGATGTTCGCAGCCTCAACAAAGCGGACCTGCGCAAAATGCGCCGTGATATTCAGTTTATCTTCCAAGACCCGTTTGCCAGTCTAAACCCACGTATGACAGTGGAAGAGACATTAATCGAACCGCTGCTGGAACATGGTTTAGCCACCAAAGCGGAAGCCAAACGCAAAGCCGCAGAGTTGATCGAGCAAGTAGGGTTATCAATCGATATGCTCGACCGTTATCCTCATGAGTTTTCTGGTGGGCAGCGCCAACGCATAGCGATTGCGCGCGCGTTAACCCTAGATCCTAAATTGATCATCGCCGATGAATCGGTATCGGCGTTGGATGTGTCGGTTAAAGCGCAGGTGGTGAACTTATTGATGGATCTGCAGCAGCAACGCAACTTGGCGTTTTTATTTATCTCCCATGATATGGCGGTCGTGGAGCGCATCAGTCACCGAGTAGCGGTGATGTATTTGGGAGAAATCGTAGAAATGGGCCCACGCCAAGCGATCTTTAATTCGCCGCGCCATCCCTATACGCAAAAGCTGCTGCAAGCGGTGCCGGTGGCCGACCCAAGTCGTCGTCATTTACAGCGTCAGCAAGAGGTGAGTGAACTGAAAAGTCCCATTCGCCCCCGAGGCTATCAAGCGCCAAAACGCCACTATCAAGAAGTTTCCCCAGGGCATTGGGTGATGCAATCTTAGCCTATTTGGATTAATCCCATCGTTAACACCAAACGGGGTTAACGATGGTTTAAGCTCTGGCTAAGCTTGGCTTGTTCTACGCTTAAGCTGTTTGCTCAAGGTAAAACGGTAGAAGAGTTGTGCCAATAAAATCAGGCCACAGCCAGCCAGTTTCGTTGCTGAAAGCTGCTCGCTATACCAAAACGCCGAAATCAATAGAGTAAATACCGGTTCCATAATCATGATAACGGCAGCGTTGGCAGGCGTTGTGGCCTTTTGTCCAACCAGCTGTAACCAAAAACGCAAACTGGTCGCAATCACGACGCTGGCAATAAACCAACTCCAAGTTGCGGTCGAAAATGGCGTTGCCCATGTTTCCCAAATCCCTGAAATAGTCAGCGAAATAAGGCCAGTCACGCCCAATTGCACGGTGGTTAGGGGTAATAGCGGCACGCGTGTGGAGAAATCGCTATTGAAACGGAAATAGATGGCTTGAGCAAACGCGGTTAGCAGAAACCAACCTTGTGATGCGGTAGAGCTGGAATGATTACCTAATGTCAGTAAAGCGAGCCCCAAGACGGCGATAGGCAGTGAACGCCAGTAAGCACTGGATGGCGCTTTTCTTACCCAGAAAAGGTCAAGTAGGGGAACCACTAACATCGATAAACTCATGATGAATGCGCCGTCACCTAAGGTAGGTGCTGTCACCACAGAGTACATCCATAAGTTGATCATTACCGCCAGTAATACACCGCTGGCAATCATGTCACGCCATTGACTTTTGGTCACATGACGGAAGGCACGGAAACACAGACATAAGATGATCAGAGCAGCGGCGCTGAATCGTAGTCCTATAAAGCCAAAGGTCGGCATCTCTGTCGTGGCTTCTTTGGAGAAGATCCAGCCCCATCCCGCAATCCAAGTCGTTAATAATAAGATCATTTCCGCGAAAAAAGGTCGGGCCATTTTGGTTTCTCAAAAAGACAAGCGCTCCCCCGAAGGAGAGCCGCTTTAAGTGCACATAAGGTTAGAGCGCAGATGATACACAGTTACTCGAGACAATGCATCGGGTAGAAGAGGTAACCACGAAAATTAACGCAATAATTCTCGCTCAATGCGCTCACGTGTTTCGATGGCCTGTTTATCCATCTTTTCTGGGTAACCAAACAGTGCTGCTGCGATAATAGGTTCGCCGCCCACTTTGAACTTACGTTGGGCAAAACCAGTATCACGTAACGCTTGGAAAAGACCTGGGAAATCCACTTCCCCTTCGCCAATACCTAGGTGTTGGTGAATGGTCGCATCAACGCCGGGAGGATTGACGATATAACGGTTGGGTTTGGTGTGGTTCATGGTGTCACCAATCAATACGTGGGAAAGGTCATGACCGCAATATTCAATCATGGAGCGAACATCGCCTTGCCCTTTGTCGTAAAAGAAGGTGTGAGGTGCGCTGTATAGATAACTTACGTTATCGCTGCGCAGCGATTGCACCAAATCAACGGTTTCATTGTTCAGTTCACAAAAGTCATAAGGGTGGGACTGAATCTCAATACGAAGGCCTTCACGTTCAATGATAGGCAGCAGCTCTTCCATCGATTTGTACCACATTTCATCGCAGATCTCAGATTGGTTTGGATCGCCAGAAAGCTCCGTGTTAATCACTTCGACACCCATTTCAACTGCGATTTCGATCATGCGTTTCCAGTTTCTTACTGCCGCTTGACGACGCGCTTCATCAGGGCCAGACCAGCGATACACAACGATGAAAGAGGAAATTTCAACGCCGGTTTCGCGCAGCGCACGCTTGTATTCATTCAACACATCACGTCCTGCACGTGGATGGCGATAGAAAGGGTTGATCTGGGGATGAGGCGATTGCTCAATGTATTTGTAGCCCCAATCGGCCACTTTGTGCACCATTTGTGTGATGCCAAGTGGACGGATTACATCCACGTCAAAAGCAATTTTCATTTCAACAGCTCCTTTTTGTAGGGTCAGACGGGTGAAAGGGGGCTTTTGCGCCCCTCTTAATCAGTACTGTCTTGATTGACGGACTTTCTCGTTGATTTCTTGCGTGATCTTATTAATACGTTCACTTTCTGATACTTGCGCCACACCGACACGCCAGAAACTAAAGTATTTATGGATCATTGTCTTAGGCAGAACTTTAATATCAATCACAGTTGAACGATCTTGTTTGGCAGCATCGGCTAATGCGTGTTTAAGCTGCTCTACATTTGTCACGCGATACGTTTTACAACCGTAGCCTTCGCCGATTTTGGCAAAATCGACTGGCACAAAGCCGCCATCCAATCGGTCGGCTTTGTCGCCACGGAAACGGAATTCGGTATAGAAACTGTCCATGCCGTGTTCCATTTGCAGGTTGTTGATACAGCCATTTGTCATGTTATCGAAAACCACCACGTTGATTTTCTTACGTTCTTGAATTGAGGAGACCAACTCAGAGTGAAGCATCATAAATGAGCCATCCCCTACCAAAGTGAATACTTCTCGCTCTGGGTTGGCCATTTTTACACCTAGTGAGGCGTTAACCTCGTAGCCCATACAGGAATAACCATATTCAACGTGGTAACTGTTAGGACTGCGAGTTTTCCAAATACGCTGTAAATCGCCAGGTAAACTGCCGGAAGCCCCGACGATGACCGCGTTTTCTGGAATGGTTTCGTTAATCAAACCTAAAGCACGGCTTTGAGTTAGAACGGAATCGGTAAGTGCCTGAAACTCTTTGAACACCTGTTCTCTTGGTAAGTGGTCATCGATTTCAGGGACGAAATCTTGTTGGTTAAATTCGACTGCATACAGACGTTGACGCTCTTTGATGTAATCGTTTTGTACTTGTTGAATTTCATCAGCCCAAGCGGCTTTATAGCCCGTATTGGTCAGCGCTTTGGTGACGGCATTTAGGGCTTGTTTTGCGTCTGCGACCACTTGAACACCATCCATCTTGAATGCGTCAAAGCGGCGCACGTTAATGTTGAGGTATTTCACTTGAGGATTTTGGAATATCCATTTCGAAGAAGTCGTGAAGTCGGTATAGCGGGTGCCCACACCGATCACTAGGTCGGCTTCTTTAGCTAGGGTGTTCGCTGCCAAGCAGCCAGTTTCGCCTACACCGCCAACGTTCCAAGGGTTTTCTGACACCAAGGTGCCTTTGCCTGCTTGAGTTTCAGCAAACGGAATAGAGAAAGCTTGGCAAAAGGCGCTAAGCGCTTCACCTGCTTGAGAATATTTCAAACCGCCACCGCAGATGACCAATGGTTTCTTGGCTTGCTTAATTAATGCCACGGCTTCTTCAATGGCACTTTCTGCTGGTGTTGGGCGTTCTAAGCGATGTACACGTTTAGCAAAGAAATAGTCTGGATAATCATAGGCTTCACTTTGTACATCTTGTGGTAACGCTATGGTCACCGCCCCTGTTTCCGCAGGATCGGTTAATACACGCATGGCACTGATACAAGCGGTCATGAGCTGTTCTGGGCGCGAGACTCGGTCCCAGTATTTACATACTGCTTTAAAGGCATCATTAGTACTGATACTTAAATCGTAGCTCTGCTCAACCTGTTGTAGTACAGGATCCGGTTGGCGAGTAGCATAAGTATCACCAGGTAACAGCAATAATGGGATATGGTTAGCAGTCGCAGTTGCTGCAGCTGTTACCATGTTAGCCGCGCCAGGACCAATAGAAGAGGTACAGGCGTAGATTTGTTGGCGAAGTGATTGTTTTGCAAAGCCAATTGCCGCATGAGCCATACCTTGCTCGTTGCGTCCTTGATGAATTTCAAGGGATCCTGCGTCTTGTTCAAGTGCTTGACCCAGACCTAACACGTTCCCATGGCCGAAGATGCCGAAGAGGCCTTTAACAAATTTGATTTCTTTACCATCAACATTCAGATATTGATTATCGAGGAATCGAACTAAGGCTTGCGCCGTTGTAAGTCGAATTGTTTTCATTGTTTGGGTTCCTGTTCACGCCAACCTGTAGGTTGAAAATTGGAGAGATATCCTGTCCATCGATGGTTCCATTATAAGCTTCGTTTTTTCCATTGAAATAGAAAATAAAATTAATATTTCATTGTGAGATGTGGATCAAATTAAGGCTTAAATTGCAATAATCCTATATATGACAAGCAAATAAGCAGGTTTGTTAAGTGGTTAATCTGTGATAGAGATTGAAAAATCAAAGTTAAAATGAAACGTAACGCCTAATTTGTTTCGAATTTTATTGAAAATGAAATTTTTATTTCTAATAATGTTTCCAACACATCGACGAGTATGAGGATTTTCATAATGAAAGAGGTGGACAAGAAACTGGATGTTATTTGTATAGGTCGTGTTGCTTTAGACCTGTATGGACAGCAAGTTGGCGCTCGTTTAGAGGACATGGGGTCCTTTGCCAAATATTTAGGTGGTTCGTCAGGTAACGTGGCTTACGGAACTGCAATCCAAGGTTTGAAATCCGGTATGTTGGCCCGTGTTGGGGATGAACATATGGGACGTTTTATTCGTGAAGAGTTACAGCGTGTAGGGTGTAATACCGACTATTTGATCACCGATAAAGATCGCCTTACTGCGTTAGTGATTCTGGGTATTAAAGATAAAGACACTTTCCCACTTATTTTCTATCGTGATAACTGTGCTGATATGGCGCTGTGTGAAGACGATATTGATGAAAACTACATCGCGTCAGCTCGCGCAGTGGCGATCACAGGGACTCACTTATCTCACCCAAATACCCGTGGTGCAGTATTAAAAGCATTAGCTTATGCGAAAAAACACGGTTTGAAGCGGGCGCTCGATATTGATTATCGCCCAGTTCTTTGGGGGCTCACTTCTCTTGGCGATGGGGAAACTCGTTACATTGAATCAGACGCTGTGACACGCTCACTGCAACAAGTGCTCGGTAACTTTGATTTGATCGTTGGTACTGAAGAAGAATTCCATATTGCTGGTGGTACCACCAATACATTAGCAGCTTTGCGTCGTGTTCGTGAATTTACCGATGCCACATTGGTTTGCAAACGTGGCGCTGCAGGTTGCTCTGTGTTTGAAGGTGTTATTCCTGCGTCCTGGGATGATGTGGCGCTGCAAAGCGGCGTAAAAGTGGAAGTGCTTAATGTCTTGGGCGCTGGTGATGCCTTTATGTCTGGTCTATTGCGTGGTTACCTTAATGATGAAAGTTGGGAGCAGAGCTGTCGTTATGCCAACGCGTGTGGCGCGCTGGTGGTATCACGCCATGGCTGTGCACCTGCGATGCCAACTAAGGTGGAATTGGATAACTTCCTCTCTCGCGCACAACAAGTGACTCGCCCAGATACAGATGAACTATTAAATCACTTGCATCGGGTGACAACACGTAAACAGCAGTGGCCTGAATTGTGTGTGTTTGCCTTTGACCATCGCCGCCAATTGACCGATATGGCTCAAGAGGTGGGCGCTGATGAAAAACGCATTCCACAATTGAAACAACTGTTGTTGCAAGCCGCACGACAAACCGCCGAAGCGGCTGGGTTGAACCACTCCAGCGGTATTTTGGCTGACACGACGTTTGGTCAAGACGCCTTAAATGAAATTACGGGTCACCATTGGTGGATTGGTCGTCCAATTGAACTGCCAAGCTCTCGTCCATTGCGCCTAGAACACGGTAACATCGGTTCTCAACTGATTGGCTGGCCATTAGAACATGTAGTGAAATGTCTGTTCTTCTATCATCCAAATGATCCAGAGGCGCTGCGTCTTGAACAAGAAGCCTTGGTGAAAGAGGTGTATCAAGCGTGCTGCCAATCGGGTCATGAACTGTTGCTTGAGTTGATTTTGCCAGCAGACAGCGCCGATAAAGATGAACGTCATTACGCGACGATTGTGCAACGCTTCTACGATTTAGGCGTGCAACCGGACTGGTGGAAATTGCCGCCACTCAAAGAGAAAGCCAACTGGGATACCATCAGCGGATTGATTGATCAATATGACCCATACTGTCGTGGTATCGTGATCCTTGGTTTGGATGCACCAAGTGACGAATTGAAAGCTGGTTTTGCTAACGCAAAAGACGTTGAGAAAGTCAAAGGCTTTGCTGTCGGTCGCACTATCTTTGGTGAACCATCGAAAAAATGGCTCAGCGGCGAATATAACGACTATCAATTGATTGAAGCAGTCTCAGCCAATTACCTCAAACTTATCGGCTACTGGCGCGAAGTTCGTCCTGCAAAATAGCAAGTAATATAGAGCCAGTACACAAGTGCTGGCTTTTTTTATTTGCTTTTCTAGCTATCCCAAAGCATTTGTTTTAGAGTTGGCACTGCCGTGAAAAAAATAATTTAAAAGAATGAATTACGGAAAACTTCATCAACTTTGGGTTTCATCAAACACTATTTAGCATAGATGACATAATTATGGCCACTACAGTACAACTCTCTCAGCTACAAGAAGAGATTCGAAATAAATACAGTAGCTTAAGCAAGCGTTTAAAACAGATTGCACAATATATTCTTGATAACAGCAACACCATTCCCTTTGACACCATTGCTGAAATTGCGAAAAAAGCTGACGTTCCACCGTCGACTTTGATTCGTTTTGCCAATGCATTTGGCTTCGATGGCTTCAACGAAATGAAACAAGTGTTTCGTGATAGCTTGATGGAAGATACCGTCAGTTACACTGAACGCGTTAAGTTGTATCGCCAAACCAATGATGATCATGTTGATGCGCCTGAGTCGCCGATTGAAATATTGAAGACCTTTAGCATGGTCAATGCAACAGCATTAAATCAGTTGCCTAATATGATTAACAACGACGATTTGTTGCAAGCCGTAAGCTTACTCAATTCGGCGGAAAACATTTATGTGATTGGTCTACGTCGTTCATTCAGTGTCGCCTCTTATCTCACTTATGCTTTGCGTCATTTGGAACGTCGTGCTTTCTTAATCGATGGGTTAGGGGGCATGTTCCGCGAACAGTTAGAGTTAGTGCGACCAAATGATGTAGTGATTGCGATCAGTTATTCCCCTTACTCAAAAGAAGTGGTGGATCTGGTGCAACTGGGTGTGGCTAAAGGGGCCAAACAAATTGCAATAACCGATAGTATGGTTAGCCCACTTTCCGCTTTCAGCGATGTGTCGTTCGTGATCCGTGAAGCGCAGATGGATGGTTTCCGTTCACAAATATCCTCCATGTGTTTAGCTCAAACATTGATGCTTTCCATGGCGGTCGACAACGCGAAAGAGGAATAGCGCTTTTCAGTCGATGGATGGGGAAGAACCACTGAGTAAAATCGTGTCCCAACTGGATAGGATAGATAATCGGCCTCAAGATGATCTCTTGAGGCCGATTTTTCATTCTTGAATCTCCATTTTTCATAAATGCAATTAATTGCGTATTCATCACTGCCATTTATCAATTTTTACAAGAATGATTTGTTCAATAATTAGGTAAATAAGGGCTAAGAAACAATTAGTTAGTTTTTTATTTTTGTTGTTGACACAGGCATTGGATAGATCTATTTTGTTGTCACAGCGTTAGGGCGGCAAGCGCAAGTGATTGTTATTGCAGGCTTTTAAAGCTGAACGCAGAATTACACTGAAAGTGATTCTGGCACTACAGTAGGTCGTTAACTCAGTTGGTAGAGTAGTTGACTCTTAATCAATCGGTCGCGGGTTCGAGCCCCGCACGGCCTACCATTTCTTCCCCCTTTTTCTACCTCCAATCTTATTGTTATCTCAGCGGTTTCACGCGGCGTCTTTCTTTATTTCTTATGTTTTACTTCTCACGCTTTACTTCTCACGCTTTACTTCTCATGCCTAGTTCAGCTTTCTCTTTGTCAGCGGTCTTGGTCAGTACATTCTGATGCCATGTATTTCCCGTCGTCTTTCGTAGCGAATTGTGATTAGGCAATGTTGTATGACTGAAAACGGGGTTAGAACCGCTATACTGATAGCGACAATGATGTGATCACTACCGTTAAATTGACCACTTTGCCTAAGATAGACACGCTATCAAGGTGATTGTTATCAAGTTTGTGATGTTAAGGCAGCAAATAACAATTCGATAACTTTGTGCAGTGATCTTGGAAGAATAGGCAAGTTTTCTCATAGCGACATCGGTAGGATAGTAAGGTGAGTAACAGCATAAGCTAATCAATGTCTTATCAATGTATGCTCATGAATGCAATCAACCAGTAAGGATATCCAAACATGAAAACAGTTGGTTATGCGGCACATTCAGCCGATTCAGAACTCGTTCCATATCACTTTGAACGTCGTGATCTCCGCGCAAATGATGTTGCTATTGAAATCACCTACTGTGGTGTGTGCCACTCAGATTTGCACACAGTGAATGGTGACTGGGGACCTCAACCTTATCCATTGATTCCAGGGCATGAAATTGTCGGTGTGGTTACGGCGATTGGCAGCGACGTTAAACACTATAAAGTGGGCGAAAACGTTGCGGTTGGCTGTATGGTCGACAGTTGCCAAGAGTGCGATCAATGCCACAATCACGAAGAGCAGTATTGTCGCAACGGTATGACGCCAACGTACGGTTCGCCAGATCGTATCAACGGCATTATCACTCAAGGTGGTTACTCAAAACACATTGTTGTGCGTGAAGAGTTTGTACTGCGCATTCCGCAAGGGATGGATATGTCGCGCGCTGCGCCTATTTTGTGTGCCGGTATTACAACTTTCTCGCCACTGCGTACTTGGAATGTTCAAAAAGGTTCTCGTGTTGGCGTGATTGGCCTTGGCGGTTTGGGGCATATGGCGGTGAAATTGGCGGTGGCGATGGGCGCTGAAGTGACCGCTATCAGCCGTTCAAATAAGAAAGAAGAGGAAGCCAAAGCATTAGGTGCGAAATCACTGCTTGCTTCAAGTAACGCGGATGCAATGGCAGAAGCGGCAAACTCATTTGATCTAATTATCGATACCGTGCCGACAAAACACGACTTAAACCTATACACTCCATTATTGGATATTGATGGTTCGCTTGTGATGGTGGGTCAGATTGGCCCTCTAGAGGAATTAATGTCGATTCCTTTGGTCATGGGACGTCGCCGTGTTGCGGGATCGCTTATTGGCGGTATCAAAGAAACTCAAGAAGTGTTGGATTTTTGCGCTGAGCACGACGTGTACCCAGAGTGTGAAATGATCAAAATGGAAGAGATCAACGATGCGTTTGCCCGTTTGGCTCAAGGGGATTTGGCACACCGTTTCGTGATTGATATGTCGTCACTGAGTGAATAACCCAACCTAATGAAGAAAATATAAAGAGTTCAGTAAAAGGGTAGCGGTAAGCTACCCTTTGTTGTTTGTGCGAGCGATTACGCTTTTTTGCTGAACTGACTCATGGTCACCACAAGCCCCGCGATTAAGTTTCCGATAAAAATGATCACCAACCATTGTGGCATGCTCAGGGTGAGAAATTGCCATACGATCTGGCTGCATTCGCCATACGCTTCAAATATCCACGGCATCAACGAGTGGCAAGCTGCTGGATTTGATGTGGTGCAAGCAGCGTCGTGATTTCTTTAGTCGCTACTTTGTTCGATGGTTCGTTATAAAACGGACAAAAAAAGCGGCCAATCGGGTGACGAGTTGGCCGCAAAACATAAGTAAGCACACTTATGAGTCTTTTTTAGGGTAGGCGTCGGTATTGATCCAAGCGTGGTCTTTTTCCCAAGTGAACTTCCATTGACGAATAGGACCGGCCATCACATTCAAATAATAACCATCGTATCCTGCTAGCATAGCGACAGGGTGGTAGCCACGAGGTACTTTGACGACATCGTGATCGTATACCGCCATGGTTTCGTCCAAAGAGAGATCGTCGGTATAGACACGTTGTAGGCAGAAACCTTGGCTAGGGTTGAGACGGTGATAGTAGGTCTCTTCCAAGTAGGTTTCGGTGTCTGAACCGGTATCGTGCTTGTGGCTTGGATAAGAGCTTGTTGCGCCTTCAGCAGTATACACTTCAACAACCAAGAGGCTATCGGCAGGCTCAGTTTCTGGCAGAATGTTCTGCACATGACGCTGATTGCGCCCTTTGCCACGATATTCCACACCCACATCATCTGGGCCGATAAGACGGGCAGGTAATTTACCATTACTTGGTGCACTGCATACGGCTAACTCCAGTTTTGTCGTCGCTTCCACAATCACTTTATCGTTGTGAGGTACATAGACGGAGTAAGCTGGAATTTTTTCAAACACATCCATGCGCTGTCCAATTTCGCCAAAATTGGCTTTAGTGGTGTGCACTTTGGCTTTGCCTGAAATCAGAACCAAACATAACTCACGATCACCGCTTTCCAGCGTGATAATTTGACCTTGGGTGAGCTGATACGCATCAAACCCGACATACTTCCAACCAGCATTTTCTGGTGTGATATGTTGAATAAGGCCTTCCCCATTTGGTGCGTGGTATTTCGATAGTAATTGACTCACTGGAGACTCCTTGTGTTAGTTTAACCGAGTGTTGGCATGCTAAATTCAGCAATGCTTTGTTTGCCATCTGGCCAACGAGTGGTGATGGTTTTCATGCGAGTATAGAAACGCACGCCATCTGGTCCATGAACGTGGAGCGCACCAAAGATTGAACGTTTCCAACCACCGAAACAGTGGTATGCCATAGGTACAGCCACTGGGACGTTAACCCCCACCATACCGGCTTGAACGCGCATAGTGAAATCACGAGCGTAGTGACCATTTTGGGTAAAGATGGCGCTACCGTTACCAAATTCGCTGCTGTTGACGATTTCCAAGGCAGTTTCATAATCTGGAGCGCGGATAATGCCCAGTACTGGACCGAAGATCTCTTCGCGGTGAATGCGCATGCCAGGTTTGACATGGTCGAAGAGAGTACCGCCAACAAAGTAGCCGTTTGGATAACCAGCCACGTCAATATGGCGACCATCGACCAACAATTTAGCACCTTCTTGTTCACCAATGTTGATGTAACCTAACACTTTTTCCTGATGAGCTTTAGAAATTAGTGGACCCATGTCGTTGTCTTTTTGGCCTTTTTCCAAAAGACCTGCACCCACTCTTAATGCTTTCACTTTCGGAACAAGTTGGCTGATCAATTTGTCTGCTGTGTCATCACCGACAGTCACGACAATAGGTAGAGCCATACAACGTTCACCTGCAGAACCGTAAGCGCCGCCCATGATGGCATCCACACAAGAGTTCAAATCTGCGTCAGGCATAACGATGGCATGGTTTTTCGCTGCGCCAAAGGCTTGCACACGTTTACCATGTTTGCTTGCGGTGCTATAGACGATATCCGCAACGGCAGAAGAACCAACAAAGCTGACTGCTTGGATACGAGGATCTTCAGAAAGGATGCTCGCATTTTCATTGGTGCTGTGAATAACGTTAAAGACACCGTCAGGCAAACCAGCTTTTTTCAATAGTTCAGCCAGTTTCATTGCAGCAGAGGGAGCTGTGACAGGCGGTTTCAGTACGAATGTGTTACCACAAGCAAGCGCTACTGGGAACATCCACATAGGTACCATAGCTGGGAAGTTGAAAGGAGTGATACCAGCAACAACCCCAAGTGGTTGCATGACAGAGAAGCTATCCACGCTGGTACCCACATTGTTGGAGTATTCGCCTTTGAGTAGATGTGGAATACCGCAAGCAAATTCAACCACTTCAATACCACGAGTTAATTCGCCTTGGGCATCGGAAAACACTTTGCCGTTTTCTTCGGAGATAATGCGTGCCAATTCTTCGCGGTTTTCATCGAGTAATTCTTTGAATTGGAATAGGATTCTGGCGCGGAGCAGTGGAGTCATTGCAGACCAAGCTGGAAACGCTTTATCGGCGGCATCAATCGCTGCCAATACATCTTCTTTGCCACCTTGAGTCACATGACGAATCACTTCACCTGTGGCTGGATTGTAAACGGGCTCACTCAAACCACTGGTGCTGAGTTGTTCTCGTCCGCCGATAAAATTACCAAGAGTATTCATACGGATTCCTTTTGTGTCTGAGAGATGACTTGGCAAACTGCACTGCATTTTGTCCTGCCATCACATTGTTATGGATCATTAACTCGATTCGTTGGAGATAATCTATTATTCGAAATAAATATTTCAATATTATTTTATTGGTTTTTGTTTTTCATTTTGTGGTTTGTGAGGTAGTCCGGATTTTGAGCGATAACTTGCCAAGATTGGCTGTTGCACACAAATCGTGCCCAGTTGTGTGACGTTATTCACTTTAATTCATTGGAATATCTGTATTTGTTTGAGAAAAAGTGCCTGGTAAAGTGAAGGTTAGGAGAATCCAGAGATGGTGTGAACAGGCAGTGTATACCCAATAAACCGTCAGTGCTGTGAGAGTTTAGGTCATAACCCGTTAAGAAAAATGAAATGATTTGAGGCGAAATTAATTCCATCTACTGGCTAAAATGAAATTAAAATTTCTAAATGATGACATCGACATAATGACAGTAGAGCTGCGCTCTTATCTGTAATAGCAGTGTGTAAAACCCAAAGCGGAAGTCTCCGTTATGGTAAGCGGATGGCGTCTCTCTTAGTGAGCAAGCACCTTAGCGGGTAAGCAATAGCGGGTAAGCAACTTTGTTTAGTGTGAGCTAATTCTCTGAATTTTCATTTTATTTTCATATAATTCAAGTGGTGAACTAAGTGGTCATATTATTCTAATAGCCAAATTTCTTCATTCCTTACCTTTTTAATCCAAATCATAACGGGAATCTCTATGTTTAAGAGCGGACTCACTACGTCTGGCGGTTGGCGCACAGGCATGAAAAAGACAGCACTCGCTGTGGCAACGACTTTGGTTTTTGGCCTCGCAGTGCCACAAGCGATGGCCGACAATTACCAACCCAATCAGATTGATAACTATGCAGGTCATGCGCGCATATTTGTCCTGACCGATATGGGCAATGAACCAGATGACCAAATGTCGATGGTGCGGCTACTAACCTATTCAAATGAGCTAAAAATCGAAGGCTTAGTGGCAACGACCTCTGTTTGGCAACGAGCAAAACGCGAAAAGGACACGATCAACCACATTATTGATGCGTATGAACAGGTTCGTCCTAACTTGCTGTTGAATGCGAAAGGTTGGCCGACGGCAGATGACTTAAAATCGGTGGTTAATACCGGACAACCTGGCTATGGAATGGAGGATGTGGGTAAGGGCAAAACCTCACCCGGAGCGCAGGCTCTCATTGCTGCAGTTGATAAACCGGACAGTCGACCTATTTGGGTCACGGTTTGGGGCGGAGCCAACACCTTAGCTCAGGCGCTTTATGAAGTAAAAGCAACGCGTAGTGATCAGGAGGTCGAGAAGTTTGTGGCCAAATTGCGCGTTTATTCCATTTCTGACCAAGACGATGCTGGTCCTTGGATTCGCCGTACTTTCCCTGCACTGTTTTATGTCGTGAAACCCTCTTCTCAAGATGGGGCAGAGTATGGTTCAGCAACTTGGACTGGGATCGCCGGGGATGAATATTACAAAAATGGTGCGGGTGCCGATTTTAGTCAGGTGACAAACGAATGGTTAGAGAAAAACATTCGTAGCAAAGGACCACTAGGCAAACACTATCTGAAATACATGTTTATCATGGAAGGGGATACCCCCGCCTTTCTTGGCTTGACCGATAACGGATTAAACAGTTTTCGTAATCCAAGTTGGGGTGGCTGGGGCGGCCGTTATATCTATCGTCAGCCTTATGGGGAAACCCATTCTATTTGGTCACAAGGTGGAGACTGGTTTGGTCGTATCACCTCGGCTGATACGGTCAAAGGTATCGATGGTAAAGAATATACTTCAGACCAAGCGACCATTTGGCGCTGGCGTGATGAGTTCCAAAACGACTTTGCTGCGCGCATGGATTGGACAATTAAACCTTTTGCTAAAGCTAACCACCAACCGGTAGCGGTGGTAAATGGCGATGAAACTCGTCAAGTGCTGTACATCAAAGCGCACCCAGGTGAACGCATCACCTTAGATGCTTCTAAAAGCTATGATCCTGATAACAACCGTTTGAGTTATGAGTGGTTTAATTACAAAGAAGCGGGCTTTAGCGGTGTGGCTAATCAGCCGGGTATGGCGGATGTGACGGTGACTCAAGGCGATCAAAGCAAAGCGGTGGTGAAGGTCAATAAGGCGTGTGCCGATGGCTGGTTAACCTTGCCAGATGCTCAGTGCCCTAATGGGGGAGAAGCACACATCATTTTGAAAGTGAAAGATAATGGTCAGCCGCAGCTGACATCCTATCGTCGCGTGATTGTTCAAGTCTCAGATAAATAGCGATATGAAACCAAAGCGGTCGTGTTGCCGCTTTGGTTACTCGGTGAGTTATTCACTTAAATAGAACGTGCTGTCACTAAGTAACTGGAAAAGTGGCAATAAAAGGCAGACCAGTTTGACTTAGAGGATAATGTTGGTTGTTTAGACGTGATAGGAGCGATTGGTCAGTTCAATCAAACCATAGAAGGCGATGTTATAGTCACGCTCTTGCCATAAATTGATCTGCGTAGCGCCAAAGGTAAAGTCACCATTATTGGCTACGTAATATTCAATTTGCGGTTTGAGATAGTCAAATAAAATGCCGACTTCACCACTGATGATGACGTCGCGAACATCCCACACCGTCATAAAGTGTGAAATGATAAAGCCCATCACATTGGCCGCTTCATTGACCACATCAAGATAGTCTGGATGCTGCTCATTTAAGAGCGTCACAATGTGATGAAGTTGCTCTTTAGCATCTGCGCCCGGTAAGGTATAACCCACACGCTTCTCAATTTCTGCGATGATGGAACGATAAGTCACATAGGTTTCACAGCAACCTTTGGCACCGCAATAGCAGTCACGCCCATGACGGTCGTAGGTCATATGGCTGATCTCTGGTGCCGTCCCATCAGGTCCCAGCGCGATTCGCTGATCGATCACCACGCCCATACCAGAACCATAGCCAAGCAGTAGTGCCACAAAACTGTTGAGTTGGCTAAAACTCACGTTCAACTGCGCACTGCAGCAGTAAGCAATGTTGAAGATTTTAGCCACGTGACCAGTTTGTTCTTCAATGTATTGCGCCAAATTGAAATGACGCTCTTTCAGCAGTTGGCTGTAGTGCACCATACCACTGTGTTGGGCTATTTTCCCTTGGGTAGCAACGGTGATGATTTTCAGTTCAGAAAATTCGATCCCTTGGATGCGACACAGCTCTTCACCATGTTGTTTGATCATCTCAACGATTTGCGCCGCGCCAAAAACACGCTTCTCCTTGGGTAAATCCCAGCGTATAACATGGTGGCAAAGAATCTTGTTGGTTTGATCTATCAAAATCGCCACAAAGCTTTCAATCGAGATATAACAGCACAGAGAAAAGTGGATATTTGGCACTAAACACAGGGCGGTTTTGGGACGTCCTTTGGTGCACTCTTGAGTGTGCTCGGTGGCGGTCATCTCTTCGATGATGCCATCATTAAGCAGTTGCTGAGTAATTTTGGTCAGTGACGATTTCACCAAGCCGGTTTGTTTTGCCAAATCAACACGTGAAAGCGGTTGCCGCCTAAGTAAATTAACGACTTGGTTTTTACCATTCAGTTCTATCATGACATCTGTGCTTCTAACAATCTGAAAATTATAAGTATTATAGGGTTCACTATATCAGTTTTTGCTGCTATGCACTATTTGATAAGTACGCTTACTATACGGATGTATAAAGATGAGAAGTAGATCAGATCTTGAATTTTGGTGAGGAGAAAACGACCAGACAAAAAAAAGGTGTAAAGAACAACGTAGCGTGACAACGTGATACTTTACACCTCATGGCTTGGAGACGGTTTAATAATGCATTAAACACAAGTGCCATGACCCAAATCAGCCACAATACAATGGCAATTCGGTTTCACCCCTGTGTTTAATTTTTTAAACTCAGAAGTGTTAATTAAGCGCTAACTTGCCTGCACCTGCACTCTGTTTGAGTGTGGCGAGTGAGTCAGCAGGTTGCAATTGGTACTGATAAGGAACACTCACTGTGGTTTTGGGTAGACCACAATTCGCTACATCGAGTGTTTGACCATTGACTTGCGAACCATTATCGACCAACACACCAGCTTTCCCTTTGCTCAGCGCTTTAAACACGCCGCATGGGGATTTGAGATGTGCCACAGTAAACAGGTTATTCTCAGAAAGAACGGTTCCTTCTGTGCCAAGACCAAACGAATAGCCGTAACGGTATTCCACATCACTGGCCTTGCTGCCATTAAACAAGTTGTTGTAGGCGTGAATCTGACCAAAACGAACCCGAGGCGTGCGTTGCACCAAATGATCGAACACGTTGTCATTTAAGGTGACGCGCAGCTTGCCACGGTCCTGATCTCCATTTTTGTCGCTGTGACCAATCAGCATGACTTTGTCATGGTTTTCAAAGAGAGAGTTGGAGATAGAGATGTAATCGCTACCGCGTTTGATATCCAACTCACCATCGTGTTGTACGTATTTCCAACCGTCCTTCTTACCATACATATGATCGGTGAAAGAACCGTCAGTTAAGGTGATATGGTCGATCCAAACGTGATCTGAACTAATGATGTTCATGCCATCCCATTCGGCGTTCCAGCCATCACCTTTTTCAAAATGGGGTGCAACGTCAACAGGTGTTTCGATGTTGACGTTGCGAATGATGACATTCTTGACCTTACTTAAGATAAGCGACCCATTGAAGAACCCCGCATCCGCTCCAGCACCAAAAAGTGTCGTGTTAGAGGAGATGTGAATCTGCGAGCGTTGCTTCTGGTCAGCAAAACTGTTGTAAGGAATGCCACCACTCAAATCAATTCTGTTGTCCACCAAAATAATTTTGGCTGCATTACCACCTTGTTTTAGCGCCTGGTTCAACTCATCTACCGTCGTTACGTGGTAGATATGATCCGCTGTTGCGCTTGCGCCGCCTTGTGTGCCACCGGCCATGGCTGCCCAACCATCGGCTGGCGCAGCTTGGCGAACGATGTCCATATTAAGCTCTTGCGCTGCGACGCCTGCACTAAGAAGCAAACTGGTTAAAGCAGCGGTCAGTGACCGCTGTAAATACACTTTTTTCACTACTATGACTCCAATTTCTAAGAACGATACCAGTTACCACCAAGAACGTGGTCGATGGATAGCTCTTGAGCTTGCTTAGTCGTCAACACATGTTTAGAACCGGCTTTGTTGGCACCAGGCCCTTTACTGTTGAACTCAAAGAAGCGCGCATCGTTATCTGGTTCAAACCAAATACGTTGCTTGTCTTTGTCCCATCCTGACATCTTATCCCAACCGTATAAATGATCATCTAGATAACAGTTGTAATAGATGGTTGAACCTTTCGCATCTGGGTCAGCGTAGCGTCCATCACTAAAGGTTTTTGATGGGTGCCATGGACGACCAAGACCAAAACTGTCTGCTGGAACATTCGCTTCTTTGGTAATCCGACTGTTCATAAACACTAAACCGTAAGCTTGATGAATATCGGTACTAGGAGCTGTAATAAAACCCATAGGAGTCATAGGTTTAGTTCTTGCTCTGGCAACGATATTACAGTCATCAAATACCGCAGTACCACCCCCAAAAATGAAATCGACGTTTCCTTTTACGGTGCAATTATGGAAATAGCTGGTGGTATCGTGGCGAATCAATAAAGTGTCTTGGTAACCTTCGATGGTCACATCCATCACTTTGGCTCGCTCTGAGCCTGCTCCCACTGATAACGCTACCGCCTGTGATGCATTTAGACGAGTAGGGTCGTCTTTGGCTTTCACGTCGTTTGCTGGGTAATCAAAGCTATTACGGACAGTAAAGTTACGTAGGGTCACATCATCTGCTTTCACTCGAATCACAAAGCTTTTGGATGTTCCCCAAGTGTTACCTTGAGGATTTTTCATTCCCGCAGCGGCATTGTATTCAATGATGGTTTTGTCTTGGCTTTCACCCTCTAATGTCACTTTGTCGACATTCACGTCGAACTTTTCGTTGTAAACACCATTGGTGATGTAGATGACGTAATTTTCTTTGTTGCTGGCTTTAGCTGCCTCTAGCGCTTGAGTAATCTTACTGAACTGATGCTCACCCGATGGGGTCGCTGTTACCATGGCATCGTAAGTGGCAGGCGCTGCATAGGCCAAAGAGCTGGCTACGCTCAACAGCGCAGCCGCGTACATAGATAGTTTCATCATGACCTCTTATTAGAAATAGAAATTAAATCCAGCGGTGACTTTGGCTTCGCGATGGTCGCTGTCTGTTGCAACGGCAGTGTCATCTACCCCAAGGTAAGGTTGCCAATCGCGGTTCACACGGTAATACAGGAAGGCACTCTGTTCGTAATTGGATTGTTTGTTATCGAACAAGGTGTAATCCGCATCTTGATATTGCGCGGTATAGGCCAAAGTGAAGGATTTAGAGATTTGGTAATTAGCACCCACTTTGTACACTTCACGACGTTGGTTGTCGGCGGAAGTGTTGCCTTTGGTGTGGGTGTATTTACGCCATTCGTATTGGTAGCCGGTCCAGAGATAGAGATCGCTGTTGACGTCGTAACGTACAGCTAAGCCAGGGATGTAGCGTGAGCCAGTATCACCGTTATCACCGATTTCACCACTGAAATCGTAGTCATCACCGGCACCTGTGTAGAATTTCAAACGGATGCTTGGAATGAGAGATAGGGAGTCGTTGATCTGGTAACGATAACTGGTATCGAAATATTCGCTGTAGTTGGTTGGATCGTCAAAGCTGTCGCGTTTTTTGTTAATAAGATTGGCTGCAATCTCAAAACGTAAACCATTATCGAATTGATATGCTAATGCCAGTTTGTCACTGTTAAAGCGGTTTTCAGTGCGGTATTGATGTTCAAATGAGATATAACTGGTGTCCGCCATTGAAGTCATGGGTAATAATGCAGCCGCTGCAACTGGCAAAATATATAGATAAGATTTCATAATTAACTCCTACTTAGAAATACCAGTTGAAACCTAGTTTAAGAACTGCCTGCTCTTTTACTGATGTGCTTGATACTGATTTTTGGTCAATTTCAAAATAAGGGATGGCAGATTTAAATCCCGTATACTGGATTTTGAATTCGTTATATAAATAGCCTTTTTTATTATCAAATGATGCATAATCTAATGTGGTACAGCTGTAGCTGTCACATGATTTTGGGCTATTGGTATAATCTGAGTAATCGTAAAGCAAGATATATTGGAAGCGCCAGTTTTCTACACCACGGTAATCTATACCAGTTTCGAAACGATGGGTACCAATATTCCCTTTAGCTAGATAGGTAACCGATTCTGTACCTTTAGTTTTATCACCATCAATATACATATTACGAGTTTTATAACTATCGGTACTTGCATAATCACGGAATTGATACCGGTAACGAACATAACCACCCCAGTTATCACTGAGTTTATGATATAAGGTCGCTCCCCCTAAATATTGTAAGCTGTCACTTTGAAAATCGACTTCAAACTGAGGTGACACATAGGTCTCTTTGTCGATGATGTAAGTTTTAGATAAAACAAAGCCGGCGCTACCCCCATAGTAGTTTTCGTAGGCGCTATCAATCGCGCGAGGGTAGATACCAAACTTGACCTCAAAGCCCCAGTTATCAGGGGTTTTGTGCACCAATTTGATGGAGTCACCGTGGGAACGTTTTTCTGTCTGATAATTGTGTTCATATTGCAAGTAAGTTTTGCCTTTGACCGTATCATCGACATCTTCAGCAGCGTATGCTTGAACCGATGCTAAGACCAATAAACTGGCAGCGCTAATGGTTTTAAGATTCATATAATCACCAATTAAATATTTAAAATAAACTTAAATGTAAAGATTTATTTGTGTATTCACACACAGTGCAAATAGTGTTTCCGATAAATATTTAAGGTAATAGAGCCCCGTGAGTATTAAACTCAATATAGTCAGTAAATAACAATAAATGAATGATGTTAATCTCTGAATATAATCTATTCCCTTTCGTGGAAAAGCCACTGCGAAACGGTATTAATTAAATTATGAAACAATGTTTTGTTTTAGAATGATTCTAGTTTTGTCGACGTCTTTTACAATCGAATTGAGAGAATATTGTGATGTTAGATACGTTATTGATAACTATCGAGAACAAAACAAGATCTTAATCACTTGAGTAAGTTCATATTTGTTTTTTGTAAAGTAATGTAAATGAATTTTTTGTGACAAATAGTCCTATTTGATGAATTTTAAATAAGCACTATTGGTGATGTGAAGTGATTAAAATTATTGATCTAAAAAATAAGATAAGCATGAAACGGTAAATGTGTGACACGGAAAATACTTGGCTAAGCCAATCTTTCTCTTTTATTAACCTTAATCACTTTGAGGTTAAGACATGGTTAATTATTTCTTTACGCAAACAAAGTCTAAAACACCGCTTGGGCTATGGAGATCATCACTGGAATTGTAATGATCGAGAGGCCATTGGTGACCAACTGCGCCGTTGTACAGAACGTTTGCCGTCCATAAATGTCGCCTATGACCGAATAGATACTAAACATCGGCATGGCGGTAATGATCACCAATGCCAGTTTCAAATCGTGGGCTTGGCCAGGTAGCAGGATCGATAGCATCACGATGGCAACCAGCGGATGAATCACCAGTTTACCCAAAGTCACCGCCGCCAGTTGGTCGCGGCGAGTATCACGAATCTGGATACCGGCAAGGGAACCACCAATCGCAAACAGCGCGACGGCCACCGCCGAAGGGGCAAACAGACCAAGGGTGGTGTCGATGGCATCGGGGAGGGTAACGTGCAGCACATTACCTACCACACCAAGCAAAATCGCGATTAACAAAGGGTTTTTCACCACTTTAATTAGCAACGCTTTGAGTTTGGTCTTGAGAGCATGCTGACTCTCTAATGCGCCGTAATCCATCAAAATAAAACAGAGTGGTAGAACACAAAGGTTCTCTACTAACAGCGCCATAGCAAAGGCGTTAACGGGTGGGTTATCGATAAGTTGCAAAATGATGGGGTAACCAATAAACGAACTATTGGGTACCACCATGCCTGTCACAGATACAGCTGCATCTAATCCCTTGAGTTTGCACCATTTGCGTAATCCTATCATCGCAACAACCGTGATTGTCACCGAAGTTAGCGCATAAGCGAGTAGGTAGCGCACATTAAGAATTGCTTGAATATCAATGTGTAGTACCGTTTTTATAATCACGGCAGGCAGCGCGATATAAATGACATAGCGACCCATTTCCGATATGGAACGTTGGGAAATTAAGTTGACCTTGGCCGCAACATAACCCACCAACATCACCAGAAATATAGGCAAAATTACTGAAAACACAGTCAACATAACAATCCTTAGCCGGGTAGACACATAGAGCAAAGCCAATAAAGAGACGACAGACTCTGACAAGAAAAAGGAGATCTGCCGCACAGTATACCGCGTAATGTGCCAAGTTGCTTATGTTTGATTGCAAGCTCATCGACGCTTTTATGCCATGGTTAATGCCAAAGGCAGTGAATACCAAAACAGACAAACAAAACCTTGTTACAAAACGGACATTGTTAGCTTATGACAATAACAAGGTGATTGGTTTTTTGCATAAGGTATTGAAAAATATAAGGTAAATATTCTGGTACGAATTTCGCCATACAAAGCCTGAGTCTAAACAAATTAAGGAGATAGACCCATGGCAATTCGTCAATGTGCAATTTACGGTAAAGGTGGTATCGGTAAATCAACCACAACACAAAACCTAGTTGCAGCACTCGCTGAACTGGGCAAAAAAGTCATGATCATAGGATGTGACCCAAAAGCAGACTCTACTCGTTTGATTCTGCACTCTAAAGCGCAAAACACCATCATGGAAATGGCCGCCCAAGCCGGTACGGTTGAAGACATCGAATTAGAAGATGTATTGAAAGTCGGTTTTGGCGATGTTCGCTGCGTTGAATCAGGCGGTCCAGAGCCAGGTGTTGGTTGTGCTGGTCGTGGTGTTATCACCGCTATCAACTTCCTTGAAGAAGAAGGTGCCTACGAAGACGATTTGGACTTCGTATTCTATGACGTACTGGGTGACGTTGTGTGTGGTGGTTTCGCCATGCCAATTCGTGAAAACAAAGCACAAGAAATCTACATCGTATGTTCTGGTGAAATGATGGCGATGTACGCGGCCAACAACATTTCTAAAGGGATTTGTAAATACGCGACTACTGGTAGTGTGCGTTTAGCTGGCCTTATCTGTAACTCTCGTAACACCGACCGTGAAGATGAACTGATCATGGCTCTAGCTGCGAAGATCGGTACACAAATGATTCACTTTGTTCCTCGTGACAACATCGTACAACGCGCTGAAATCCGTCGTATGACAGTGATCGAATACGACACCAAATGCAAACAAGCGGATGAATACCGTACGTTGGCGCAAAAGATCATCGACAACAAACTCTTTGTTATTCCTAAACCCGTCACTATGGATGAGTTGGAAGAGCTTTTGATGGAATTTGGCATCATCGACGAAGAAGACGAATCGATCATCGGTAAGAAAGCTGACGAAGTCGCCGCTTAAGGGCGGGGCTTGGTATTGCACTCAATAACAAGGAATTCATTATGGATATGAATAAAGAGCAAATGCAGTCGTTAGTCGATGAAGTGTTGGAAGTTTATCCTGAGGTTGCGAAGGCTGAACGTGCTAAACACATCGTCGTCAATGATGCTAGCCAAGACAGCAGCAAGTGCATCAGCTCCAACCGCAAAGCGACGCCTGGGGTAATGACCATTCGTGGTTGTGCTTACGCAGGGTCAAAAGGGGTGGTTTGGGGACCGGTCAAAGACATGGTGCACATCTCTCATGGTCCAGTCGGTTGTGGTCAATATTCTCGTGCGGGTCGTCGTAACTACTATGCGGGTACCACTGGGGTCGATTCATTCGTCACTCTCGACTTTACCACCGACTTCCAAGAACGCGACATCGTGTTTGGTGGGGATAAAAAGCTCTCTGCAGCAATCGATGAAATTGAAGCGCTATTTCCTTTATCTAAAGGGATCTCCATTCAATCAGAATGTCCGGTTGGTCTGATTGGGGATGACATCGAAGCAGTAGCAAAAACCAAAAGTGCTGAACTGGGTAAGAAAATTGTCCCAGTGCGCTGTGAAGGTTTCCGTGGGGTTTCTCAATCATTAGGTCACCACATTGCCAACGATACCATTCGTGACTACGTGCTCAATGATGCGGATGAAAAAGAGTTTGAAACCACAGATTACGATGTCGCCATCATTGGTGACTACAACATCGGTGGTGATGCTTGGTCCTCTCGTATCATTCTCGAAGATATGGGGTTACGTGTTGTGGCGCAATGGTCTGGTGACGGTACATTGCCTGAAATGGAACACACGCCAAAAGTGAAATTGAACCTAGTGCACTGCTACCGTTCAATGAACTACATCGTGCGTTACATGGAAGAAAAACACGGTATTCCATGGGTCGAATACAACCTGTTTGGTCCAACCAAAATTGCCGAATCTATGCGCAAAATTGCTGGATTCTTCGATGAAAAGATCCAAAAACAGACCGAAGAAGTGATCGCTCGCTATAGCGAACAATGGAACGCTGTGATTGAAAAATACCGCCCACGTTTGGAAGGCAAAAAAGTGATGCTGTATGTCGGCGGCCTACGTCCTCGTCACGTCATTGGCGCGTATGAAGATCTCGGTATGGACATTGTGGGTGCCGGTTATGAATTCGCGCACAACGATGACTATGTCAAAACCACACCAGTGATGAAAGACGCCGCGCTTATCTTCGATGATGCGGCCACTTACGAGCTAGAAGAGTTTGTTAAAGCGATCAAACCAGACTTGATTGGTTCTGGGGTGAAAGAGAAATACGTGTTCCACAAGATGGGCTACCCCTTCCGCCAAATGCACAGCTGGGACTATTCCGGTCCTTACCATGGTGTGGATGGCTTCGCTATTTTTGCTCGCGATATGGATATGACTTTAAACAACCCTTGCTGGGCGAAAATGAAGGCGCCTTGGGCGACATCCACAGATGAAGAAAGCATGGCTAAGTCTGCATAACGGCCGATTGGAAAGGAATTTCAATCGTTTAACCGAACCGGAGTTCACAGATTAGTGGCACGGTAGGAGAGAATTTTATGACTCAAAATGTTGAAGATATCAAAACAGGTTACCAGTTGTTTCAACAACCTGAATATCAGGACTTGATACACAGCAAACGCGGTGAGTTTGAGCAGGCAGTTGATGCAGCCAAAGTCAAAGAGGTGTTTGAGTGGACCACAACGGAAGAATATCAAGAGATTAACTTCAATCGTAAACACATTACGATTGATCCGGCCAAAGCGTGTCAGCCTTTAGGTGCCGTGCTTTGTGCGCTTGGGTTTGAAAAAACCCTACCTTATGTCCACGGCTCACAGGGATGTGTCGCCTATTTCCGCACTTACTTTAACCGCCATTTCAAAGAGCCTGTTGCTTGCGTATCCGACTCTATGACGGAAGATGCAGCGGTGTTTGGTGGTCAAGAGAACATGTCACAAGGGTTGGAAAACGCTTTTGCTCTGTACAAACCAGAAGCGATTGCCGTCTCCACTACTTGTATGGCTGAAGTTATCGGTGATGACTTAAACGCGTTTATCAATAACGCCAAAGCCGCCGGACATTTACCGACTGAAGTACCAACGCCAAACGCTCATACACCGAGTTTCGTTGGCAGTCATACGACAGGTTGGGACAACATGTTTGAAGGGATTTTGCGCTACTTCACCATCAACAAAGAGGGGGGTTATCAACCCGGTAGCAGCAATAAGATCAACATTGTCCCTGGTTTTGAAACTTACTTAGGTAACTATCGCGTCATTCAACGTATGCTGGATGAGATGGGAGTGGAATACAACTACCTGTGCGATCCATCTGAAGTTCTTGATACTCCTGCCGACGGTCAATTCCGTATGTATTCAGGCGGCACTTCTTATGAAAAAGTTCGCGAAGCGCCAAATGCCAAAGCAACCTTGTTATTGCAAGAAGGTCAATTGGCGAAAACTAAGAAATTCATCGAAACCACTTGGCAGCAGGATGTGCCTAAATTGGATATTCCGATGGGGCTTGAATGGACCGATAACTTCCTGATGAAAGTCTCTGAGTTAAGCGGTAAACCTATTCCACAATCGCTCACCATTGAACGTGGCCGCTTAGTTGACATGATGACCGACTCGCACACTTGGTTACATGGCGTGACAGTGTCACTCTATGGCGACCCTGACTACCTGCTGGGGATGTGTAAGTTCCTGACCGAAATGGGCTGTGAAATCAAACATGTGCTGTGTAACAACGGTGCGAAACGTTGGCGTAAACAGCTGGAAGCGCAATTGGCGGAAACACCTTACGGTGCGAAAGCCAAAGTGTATACCGGTAACGACCTGTGGCATCTGCGCTCATTGATGTTTACCGATAAACCTGACCTGTTGATTGGTAACTCTTATGGCAAATTTATCCAACGCGATACCAAAGCCAAAGGAGAAGAGTTTGAAGTGCCATTAGTGCGCATCGGCTTCCCAATCTTTGACCGTCACCATCTACATCGTCATACCACCTTAGGCTATGAAGGGGCGATGTACATTCTGACCACTTTAGTGAATGCGGTATTGGAAAAACGAGATCAAGAAACCATGACGTTAGGTAAAACTGACCTTGGCTTTGATTTGGTACGTTAACCACCAGAAGGTCAGCCTCGTGCTGACCTTATTTCCTTCGGCTTTGCCCAAGGTAAGAATCACCTCAGAGAAACGACAAGGAAGAGTACGATGGCGAATGTGATGATTCAATACAACGAAGGCGGTGACCTGTGCCTTTATATCGCAAAAAAAGATTTGGAAGTGGCGATTACCACAATGGAATTTGATACCGATGCCAAGTGGGGCGGTGAGATCCATCTGGTCAGTGGTGCCATCTATCATATTGATCCGATGGAGAAACCCAAGTTACCCATCTCGGTGCGAGCCAAGCGGCTACAAGCAGCGTAGCAAGGAGCAAAGAATGGAATCTTTAACAGAACCGGCCGCCGTTCGGGTGGCCATGGCAGTCAAAGCACTGCCTAATGTCCCAGTGCGAGCCTTACTGGGATTATTGGTACAACATTTAGGTGAACCGCTAAGCGAGGAAAAATTGCTTGGCCTTTCACCGCAGGCGTTTCATTTGATGGTCAATTCATTAGGCGTTGAGACCAGTAAAAAAGAGATCAAAAGTGCACTAGAAGTGTTAACTGCGCCGATGGAGAGTAACGACATGCCCCATGTGACGGCCAAATCTCCGTTGACTGGACCCAAACTGCGCGTGGCTTTGACATCGAATCAAGGTGAGATGATCAATGGTCACTACGGCTCTTGTCTACGTGTGTTGATTTATGAAGTGAATAGCACCGAACATCAGCTGGTGGATGTGCGCTCTATCGATGCCGGATTAAAAGGGGAAGAGCGTGCGCTCTATCTATTGAGCAAAATTCGTGACTGCCAAATCCTTTTCACGCTCTCTATCGGAGGGCCTGCCGCCGCACGCGTGACTCGTGCCAATGTGCATCCGATCAAACGGGCCGTTCCTACGTCAGCTGAGGATACGTTAAACGAACTGTCTAACGTGATCCGCCAATCACCACCACCTTGGTTGCAAAAGTTCATGGGAATCTATCAACCCAAAGAGTGCTTTGATGAGGATGCCGCCTAATGGAATGTGTCAATTTGGCGACTTTGAGTGTGCAGGAGATTGAAGCCATCGGGGCGTCTCTTGCCGCTCAACCCACCATGAGTGATGCGGTAGTTGCCCGTTTTAAACAGCAATACCCAGGGGTGAGTTTCACGCTCTGCTTTGAATCCGATATGGGCAGCCATGATCCGTATGTTGAGTATGAGCAGTTCGATTTACATTTAGTCGCTCATTCTGCGCAAGGTGGCTGCAGCCGCGTCACCACCGATCTCAATGCCTGTTCAGGGCTGGTTATTGCGCTTCACGAAGAGTGAAGCGCTTTGTCGTCTTTCCGACAATGTCTCTTTTATTTTCCTACAACTCCCTTTTTACCTCTTTAAAATTCAATAGCTTATCTATGGTTCGTTTATTGCACCTTCGTTTTGAGTGATCAGGAAAGATCGACGTTTGTCAGGTCGGAGGGGCCAATGAAACAATCAGAAATCAAATTACTACAGGATGAGCCCGCTTGTGAGCATAACAAGGGGGAGAAAAGTGGTTGTAGTCGGCCAAAACCGGGAGCGACTGCGGGTGGCTGCTGCTTTGATGGGGCACAAATTAGCTTACTGCCAATTGCCGATGTTGGGCACATCATCCATGGTCCGATCGCCTGTGCGGGCAACAGTTGGGATAACCGCGGTACTAGAGCAGTGGGCAGTGACCTGTTTCGCTATGGTTTTACCACTGATCTTAACGAACAAGATGTGATCATGGGGCGCGCTGAAAAACGCTTACTGCATGCCATCAAGCAACTGATTAAAGAGCACAACCCGCCAGCGGTGTTTGTCTACATGACCTGTGTCCCCGCCTTGGAAGGCAATGATATTCAAGCCATTTGCGATGTCGCCCAAGAACGTTGGGGCATTCCTGTGATTGCGGTGGATGCGGCGGGATTTTATGGCAACAAAAACCTGGGTAACCGTATTGCTGGACACGTGATGGTCGAAAAAGTGGTGGGTACGGCAGAGCCGCCAGCAAAACCCTTAATGAAACACGATCCCACTCGCCATGTGCATGACATCGTTCTGATTGGTGAGTACAACATCGCAGGTGAATTTTGGCATGTCTCACGCCTTTTTGAAGAGCTCGGCATTCGCATTTTGTGCTGTTTGGCAGGGGACACCTTGTTTCACCAAATTCAAACCATGCATCGCGCCGACGCATCCATGGTGGTGTGTGCTCGCGCGCAAGTGAACGTCGCACGTAGCCTGCAAGAGAAATGGGGCATTCCTTGGTTTGAGGGGAGTTTCTATGGCATTGAAGATACCTCTACCGCACTGCGCACCTTCGCTAAACTGCTTAACGATCCTAAGCTCACCGAAGAGACTGAGGCCTTAATTGCCCGTGAAGAAAAACGGCTTAGGGAGGCGTTAGCTCCGTATAAAGCGCGTTTGGAAGGCAAGCGAGCATTGCTCTATACCGGCGGGGTGAAATCGTGGTCGGTTATTTCTGCGCTGAAAGATCTCGGCATTGAGTGCATTGCGACTGGGACGCGTAAATCGACTCAGTCGGACAAAAAACGCATCATCGACATTATGGGACAAGATGCGCTTATGCTCGATGAAGGTGGCGCAAGGCTGTTAATTGATACCTATCACCAGTTTCATGCTGATGTGATGATCGCTGGTGGACGTAATATGTACACCTCGTTGAAAGCGCGTTTGCCTTTCTTGCATATCAACCAAGAGCGCGAACATGCTTATGCCGGATATGAAGGGATGATTCGTCTGGCGATCGAATTGTGTCGCACCTTAGAAGCGCCCATTTGGGATGTCGCACGTAGCAGTGCGCCGTGGTTGAGTGAAAGCGTGGCAGAAGGAGCGCCTGAAACTCATCTTGTTGTGAATCATCGTGGCTAAGGAGTAGCGCATGCCAAAAATCATCAAACAAAATACCCCTTTGGTTACCCAACCGCTGCGCACCAGTTCAGCAACGGGTGCGATTTTAGCGAGCTTTGGGATTCGTCGCACCGTGCCGCTGTTGCATGGGGCACAAGGGTGCAGTGCCTTTGCTAAAGTGTTCCTCATTGGTCATTTACGTGAACCGATTCCATTACAAAACACCGCGATAGACCAAGTGTCGGCAGTGATGGGCGGTGACGACAATTTGTTCGAAGCGCTTTGTACGTTATGCGACAAAAACTCACCAGAACTGATTACCGTGATGACTACAGGGCTGACCGAATTGCAGGGCACCGACCTGTTTCGTGTCGTCAGTCAATTTCGCCGCGATAAACCGCAATACAACGCCACGCGCGTCGTTACCATGCACACCCCTGATTTTACCGGCTCAATGCAAAGTGGTTACGCTTATGCGGTCAATTGCTTGGTTAAACAGCTAGTGAAAGAGCCCACTCGCCGACAAAAGCAGCGTGTGCAAGTTAATGTGCTGTGCAGTGTCGGTATGACCGCCGCCGACATCGATACCATCAAGCAGTATCTCAATGCATTTGATGTTGAGGGGATTTTTGTACCGGATTTGTCGCTCTCTCTCGATGGTCATTTAGGTGACGACGATTTCTCTCCGACCAGCATGGGGGGCACTTCGGTACTGGAAATTGAAATGATGTCGGAAAGCGATGCCACTTTGGTGTTTGGCGACTCGTTAACCGACACTGGGGTGTGGTTGGAAAAACGCTTTGGGATACCCGCGTTCAATTTTGGTATGGGCATGACCATTGAACAGGTGGATCGCTTTGTGATGACCCTAGCTAAGCTCAGTGGTAAAGATGTGCCCAGTTGGATCACTCGTGCTCGTCAGCGGGTACAGGATGCGATGCTCGATAGCCATTTTGTGCTCACTCATGAAACCTATGCCATTGCCCTTGAGCCTGATCTAGCGAAAGGTTATGCCAGTTTAATTGCCGCGATGGGCGGGCATATCCATCAGGTGATCACCACCAGTCAAGATGCTGGGTTTGAAGATCTCGCTTGTGATGAAGTGATCATTGGCGATCTCGCTCAGCTCGATAAATCCTATCCCGATTTGCGTTTGGTGGTGAGTAACAGTCATGCGGCAGTCATGTGTGAGCCCACCATTCCAGTATTGCGCACCGGTTATCCCGTTTCGGATCGCTACGGCAATATGGATGTGCGCCAATTTGGTTATGAAGGGATGCGCGAGCGCTTATTTGCAATGGCCAATAGCATGATCATCACCGAAAAAGAGGAAGTGGAACCTCACATCAGCGCTTATCGTTTTACCGCGCAAGAGGTCAAACAAAACCGAGGTGCCGCATGAAAATCAGTGAACGTAAATTGACGGTGAAGCCCAATCGCAATCTAGAAGATTTCTACTTGAAAGTCGCTTTTGCTACCGAAACCCGGCAAAAGGTCGACCAGCACTTTGGCAGTGCGCGCGGTATGTTGATCTATGGTTTGCATCAAGAGGGCTGGAATTTGCTCGAAGCGATTGAATACACCGAATCATCAACTACCACGCACGACAAATTGCCAAAGCGCATCAGCGATTTAGAAGATTGCGCTGCAGTGTATTGCAACGCGTGCGGCGCTGCGGCCATTCGCCAACTGCTCGATAACCACATCCATCCGGTGAAAGTGATGGCGGGCACCGATATTCATGAGCTGTTGTCGGATCTCAAGCAAGAAGTTGATGGCGGTCCGAAAGGGTGGCTGGCTCGGGCAATGAAACAGAATCAATTACTGGTCGCACAAGCGAGTAGCTCAGAAGCTCAGCGCTATGAACAGTTAATGGATGAAGAATGGTAAATCGATAAGGAAAATAAGTGTGAGCAATATTGTGAGTTATACCCGTGGAGGCGAGCCTTGGGAGCCTCAATTTATATCGAGCATCGACCAAAATAGCTGCATCGGTTGTGGCCGCTGTTACAAGGTCTGTTCTCGAGATGTGTTTGACCTGGTAGAGAAAGAGGGCGTGGATGAAGACGATGACTATTTTGAAGAAGATGAAGTCATGATGGTCATGAGCATTAAAAACGCCGCGGACTGTATTGGTTGTACCTCGTGCAACAAAGTGTGTCCGAAGAATTGCCAATCTTTTGCGCCAGCTGCAGCATAGTGCGGATGCCTAATGGCCTTTGTGCAGGGCGATTATGCTAACGTAACTTCTAATGGGACAGACATTCTGTCCCATTTTTTATCAATATTAGATTATTAGGTTATTGATTTTACTTACTTTGTTTTAATCATGACATGCTAATATTGTTCGTTTTGTCGGGTTTCCATCAGCGATTTTGTCGTGTTTTTTGTCCTATAGCGAACAAATGTAGCTATTGGGTTAACAGTAAAGAATTGTAAAACATGACCTACTTCAAAAAAATAACCTTCGAATATTCAATCTCTTATCTCATTTATGTGGTGTTAAAACGTGTGCTGGTCACAAATTGCCATGCAACTTGCACCTTATAAAAAAGTTTCACAACAACAAACACACACGCAGGACGCGTGGGAAGCAAAGCAAACAGTAAGGAGCAGTTATGTGGGATTACTCTGAGAAAGTGAAAGAACATTTCTTCCATCCGAGAAATGCCAAGTTGGTAGACAATGCAAACGCTCGAGGCGATGTCGGCTCCATCAGTTGTGGTGATGCCTTAAGTTTAACGTTAAAAATCGATCCACAAACCGAGACCATCGAAGACGCTGGATTTCAAACCTTTGGTTGTGGTAGTGCCATCGCTTCATCTTCAGCTCTGACAGAAATGATCATTGGTAAATCTCTAAATGATGCGTTAGCGATTACCAATAAAGACATTGCCGATTTCCTTGACGGCTTACCACCAGAAAAAATGCACTGCTCTGTGATGGGAATGGAAGCGTTGCACGCCGCCGCTGCAAACTACCGTGGTGAAGCAGTGGATGCTGACCATGAAGAGGGCGAACTGATCTGTAAATGCTTTGCGATTGATGATGTGATGATCAAACGAGTGGTCAAAGCCAATAATCTTTCTACGTTGGAAGAGGTGATCAACTACACCAAAGCGGGCGGTGCATGTGCGTCTTGCCATGAAAAGATCGAATGGGTATTGGAAGATTGTTTAGCGGAAATGCGCGCAGAACATCCAGAGTACGGCATGCGTATCGCTGTCAATAACATTGATAGTGACAGTGCATCGACCAAGTCAGTACAACAGCAACAGATTTGGGATGCCGTGAGTCAAATCATCGACGATGTGCGCCCTGGCGTGCAAATGGATGGTGGCGATATTCACTTAGTGGATATTGAAGAAAACGTGGTGTTTGTTTCTATGGTAGGGGCGTGCAGTGGTTGTGGCCTGTCTGGCCTGACACTTGCCAATGTTGAACATCAAATCAGCCAAACCTTAGGCGAAATGTACACCGTGTTTCCAGTGCAAGAAGATGCAGCAATGAAACCAGCAAAGGAAGGGACTTATGATCACTAACGGCAGCAAGGAAGCACCTATGGTGTACCTCGACAACAACGCGACTACCCGCATTGACCCACGTGTGTTGGATACCATGATTCCTTATCTTGATCAGTTTTACGGTAATCCATCTTCGATTCACCGCCTTGGTGCGCGTGTAGGACAAGCCATGGAAATTGCGCGTGAGCAAGTTCAGCAACTGTTGGGTGCGCAGCACTCAAGCGAAATTGTGTTTACCTCTTGTGCGACCGAAGCCACCACCACCGCGATTTTGTCGGCCGTGGAAGCTTATCCGGATAAAAAAGAGATCATCACCACACGCGTTGAACACCCAGCGACGCTCACTTTGTGTCAGAACCTAGAGCGTAAAGGCTACACAGTGCATTGGATTGGCGTGGATAAGAAAGGGCGTTTGGATTTCAAAGCCTTTGAAGCGGCGCTCAATCGAAATGTTTGCCTAGTCACTATGATGTGGGCGAATAATGAAACCGGAACCATTTTTCCCATCGAACGTGTGGCGCATTTAGCCAAGTCGTATGGCGCATTAGTTCATGTGGATGCGGTGCAAGCCGCTGGTAAAATTCCGATGGATGTCAAAACCTTGCATATCGATATGCTGTCGATTTCTGGACATAAGTTTCATGCACCGAAAGGGATTGGCGCGCTCTATCTACGTCGCGGCACGCGTTTTCGTCCACTGCTGCGTGGCGGTCACCAAGAACGTGGTCGTCGTGCGGGCACGGAAAACTCTGCATCGATCATTGCGATGGGGATGGCAGCGCAACTGGCCTATAACGCGTTAGAAACTGAGGTTCCACGCATTGAACTGATGCGTGATCGCCTAGAACAAGGTTTACTCGCCCGTATTCCTAATAGCTTTATCACCGGTAACCGCGCACATCGCGTGCCGAATACTTGCAATATCGCGATTGAGTACGTGGAAGGGGAAGCACTCCTACTGATGATGAATCAAGTGGGCATCGCTGCCTCATCTGGCTCAGCCTGCACGTCTGGATCATTGGAACCTTCTCACGTAATGAAGGCGATGCAGATCCCATTCACTGCAGCGCATGGCACGTTACGCTTTTCGTTATCTCGCTTTAACAAACCAGAGGACATCGATTACGTGTTAGAGCAATTACCACCAATCGTTGCGCGCTTACGTGAGCTGTCGCCTTACTGGAATAATGAAACGAATCAAGGGTCTGTAGACGCATTTGCGCCGGTGTATGCTTAGGAGGCCGCTATGGCGTATGGCATGAATATTCCCAGTAAAATCGTCATTAACGACACCACCTTGCGCGATGGTGAGCAGAGCCCAGGCGTTGCCTTTACCACCGAAGAGAAAATCCACATTGCTCTCCTGCTCGAAGGAGCAGGAGTCAATGAGCTGGAAATCGGTATCCCCGCGATGGGTAAAGCAGAGCGCAGCACCATTGCTGCGGTTAACCAGGCGGTGACTCGCGCTCAGACAATGGCATGGTGTCGCATGTTGGAAGAGGATGTCCGTAATGCCTCTGGCCTAGGGCTCGATTGGCTCGATCTCTCCATTCCGGTGTCGGCTCAGCAGCTCAAAAGTAAGCTTAATATCCCTGTTAGTACCCTGTTTGCCCGTTGTGAAAAGGTCATTCGTATGGCGGTGGATATGGGGTTTAACGTGTGTGTGGGGATGGAAGATGCGTCACGCGCCGACCCCGATTTTCTGCTGCGTGTTGCCGAAGTGGCTGAACGCTGCGGCGCTCAACGTCTGCGTTTTGCCGATACCAACGGAATTTTGGATCCGTTTGTGACTTTTCAACGCATTGTGCAGTTGCGCACCAATAGTCAATTGGATATTGAGATGCACGCGCACAATGATTTAGGACTGGCAACTGCTAATACTCTTGCGGCAATTCAAGCAGGTGCTACCTCGGTTAATACCACGATTAATGGGTTAGGAGAGCGCGCTGGCAATGCTGCGCTAGAAGAAGTTGCTGTAGCGATGAGTGTGCTTAAACAGTCGTGCTGCGATGTCGACCTTACCCAGCTTCCGGCTCTGTGTCGGTATGTGTATGTCGCTTCAGGGCGCGTGTTATCACCGCAAAAAGCGATTACTGGCGATGTGGTGTTTACTCATGAATCTGGTGTTCACGTCGATGGATTATTGAAAGATATCAACAACTACCAAGGCTTTTCCCCTGCCTTGGTAGGACGTGAACATCAGCTTGTTTTAGGCAAGCACTCTGGTGTTAAAGCGATCAGTGAAGTGTATCGTCGCATGGGTATTGTGCTCGATGCAGGGCAGTGTGAAGCGCTGCGCGATGAATTACGATGCTGGTCAGAACGTGAAAAATGCGTGCCGTCAAACGATGATCTGCTCGGTATCGCGATGCATGTCATGACCCCTGCAGCATGAGGAAATTACATGGATGTGACTCAAGAAAACGACTTTTTGGATGAGTTGGAAGAGCTCAGCAGCGCGCAAGAGTTTTTGGCCTACTTTCATATTGACTATGACGCCAGTTTTGTGGAGAAGAAACATATCCAACTGCTGCGCCTGTTTCAAAAGCTGCTCTCAGCGCAGCCTAATCGACTCGGTGATTTTGCCTTTTATCAGAGCACATTACGAATGGCATACAAGCAGTTGCTATTGGGTCGAGAGTTGGCTTTAAACACCCATGGCGGCTGCGATACTTGCCAAAGCGGTGATTGCCCAAGCTCTCTGGTTGAGGAGGTGCGCTGATGGAAACGCTAAATGGCATTCGTTTTGAGATGGGCGACCGAGTCAGAGTGGTGCGTAATGTGCGTAATGACGGAACATTCGCAGGTTTTGATAAGGGCGATCTATTAGTGGAAGCAGGGCAGTGCGGCGAAGTGCGCAGCTATGGTTACTTTTTGCAGACCCAAGTGATCTTTCAGGTTTTTTTCCCTGAAGTGAACCGCGTGATTGGTGTGCGTGATAACGAGGTTATCGATGCCGCACTTCCTTGGATTCCCTGTCAGTTTCACAGTCTGGACAAAGCGCGCCTTACCCGAAGCCTCTCGATGCAAGGTGAGCTGGTGGCCAGTAAAGGAGATGTCATCGAAGTGCAGCGTGCGCTGCGTAACTTGGATAACGGCCAAATGCAGTATGAAGTGGCCATTGGTGCGCATACGGTGCGCTTAGACTCTGCAGTGCTCGAAATGGTTTAAACCGATTGAGTCAAGGAATTGGAGCAAGGCAGATGGGCTGTAACAGGATAAGGAGTACGACATGGAAGCCTACAAACGTCACTACCTGACCGCCAAAGTGGCGACAGAACTGTTCAAGATGAACCCGCAATACTTATCCAGCATGCAACGAGTGAAAGTCGATGCTCAAGTCGAGCAGCTCTATCGCATCCAAGATGCCATTTTGCACTCTCCCGAAGTGCAGTGGGTAAATTTAAGTGAAACCGAAGTCGATAGTGCGCTGCAAACCTGTATTGAGGGGTATGAATCTTACTCGCTATTTCTTGCGGCGCTGGATAATCAGCAGCTCGATGAGGTTGCGCTACGCAAGGCGTTGAGTGAAGAACTCAAATGCGACAAAGTGTTAGAGATGGTCAGTAACAGTGTGCCACCGCTTAATCAAACGGATGCCAAACACTATTACGACCAGCATTTGCTGGAGTTCTATCGCCCACAAACGTGGGAGATGAGCCAAATTTTAATCACCATTAACGACGCCTATCCAGAAAACCGCCGTGACCAAGTGTTGCACCGGATTTGGTCGCTCTATCACCAGTGTGAAAAGAGTCATTTTGAGACGCTTGCTTTGCAACATTCCGAGTGTCCAAGTGCGATGCAAAATGGGTATTTAGGTTGGTGTGATGCTGAAAAACTCTATCCGCAAATCACCGAGCGTTTGGCACTCATTGCACCTAATCAGGTCAGCACTCCCATCGAAACCGAACTGGGTTTTCATCTGGTGAAATACCAACAAACCCGCCCCGCAGGCCAAGCCACCTTTGAACAAGCCTATCCTTTCCTGCGCGAAAAACACGAACATCGCGCCCGCCAATATCTGCAACGCCAATGGATCGCGCAATTGCTAAGTGCTTATGCGGTGTAACATCCGCGCTGAGACGTTAATTGCTGCTCCACTTTTTCATCACATTGATTGAAAAGGTGGGGTGGTTGTTTTTTTTTATCAAATAGTTTAGCTATGTAAATGTGTGTATATTTTGTTAAATATGCGAGGATGGATTGAGACAAAAATGCAGTTCTTCGATAAGCCAATATCAATTTTATTACCAATAATTTTTATTTATAGTGTGACGATGATTGGATTTGTCTAGATATTTATAAATGGAAAAGTCCCGCCATAGATATTCGAGTAAGTTATTATTAATCATAATCTTATATTTTTAAAATGTAAGATTATCCTCTGCTGAAATAGCCCCCGTATTTGCGCCATATTTTGCCATAGATTGGAACATAATTGTCTCTTCTTTAAGTCTCTCACGAAACCCTCTTTACATAAGATGGTTCCGTTTCTTTAGATCACATTCTTAACATTAACCCCTGCCAATTTTTGTTTGTTTTTGTTTGTCTGTTTTTTGTTTGAATCCTTTCTCAATAGTTCTTACCCCCATCACTAACATAACTTTAACGACAAAGGATGGATTATGTATCGGGAAACTCGCAGAGAACACATCATTCAATTGTTGCGCCGCCAAGGGCAGGCCAGCGTAGTGTTTCTTGCCTCATATTTTGATGTTACCAAAGAGACGATTCGTTCTGATTTAGCTCAATTACAACAAGACGGGTTAGTGACTCGTCACCACGGTGGGGTGTCTTTGAAAAAACACCTTATGCAAAACGAGCTCATTCAGGCTAGCCGGTTCGACATCAGTCGTTTAATGCAACACCACCATCCGGTTCACTCGGTTCACAATGGAAAAAGGAATACGAAATCTATGGTTGGGAAAGTCTGTGTATTTGGCTCGTTTAACGTGGATATTGTGGCGAAAGTGTCACGATTTCCTAAGCCTGGCGAGACACTCATTGCTAAAGAAACCACCTTTGGTCCAGGTGGTAAAGGGGCCAATCAGGCTCTTGCTGCCCATTTCGCTGGTGCCAGAGTGCACTTTGCAACCAAAGTGGGTTTTGACCAATTTAATCAGTTTGCTCGTCAGCATTTTGATTCGTGTGGTTTAGATTCGTTTTCTCTTTATGAAACGGATAAGGCCTCAACCGGTAGTGCGGTTATCTATGTCAATGACGATAGTGAAAACGTGATTGCCATTAGTCCCGGAGCTAACCAAACGGTGACTGGAGAGGAGGTCGCAGATCTGTTGCCATATCTAAAAGAATCGAAAGTGCTGCTTGTTCAACTTGAGAACAACTTCGATGCGATTGAGGGCATGCTCAAATTGGCGCATGGCCTTGGATTGCAAGTAATACTGAATCCCGCACCTTATGCCAAAGAGGTCGATAACTTTATCTCCCAAGTCGACATCATCACACCAAACGAAACAGAAGCCTCGCAAATATCTGGTATCGACATTGTCGATTTAGACACTGCGAAGCAGGCTGCTGCTGTTATTCATCAGAAAGGGGCTAAAGCCGTCATTATTACAATGGGGCGACATGGTGCGGTGCTGTTTGACGGTGATAAATATTCTCATGTGCCGGCTTTCAATGCAGTTGCTGTTGATAGTACGGGGGCTGGAGATGCGTTTAATGGCGCTTTAGCCTCTTCGCTAGCGCAAGAACAGTCCCTTTCTCAATCCATTTTGTTTGCTTCAGCATTTGCTTCTTTAGCGGTGGAAAGAGAAGGGGCGGCAAATATGCCGAATGTAAATTTGGTTGAAGCCCGTATGGTGCAACAACCTTTATCAATCAGAAATATTTAAGCGACGTGTTTGAGCTTATTAGGACAAGAAAATGAAAAAAATTGAAGGCATTGTGCCTGTGATGTTAACGCCTTTTACTGATAACAACGAAATTGATTACCCAGGATTAGAAAAATTAATCGATTGGTATATCGATAATGGCGCCGACGCCTTTTTTGCCGTGTGTCAATCGAGTGAAATGCTCCACCTCACCTTGGCTGAACGCGTTGAACTGTCCAAATTTGTTGTAGATTACACCGCTGGGCGTATTCCGGTGATTTCATCTGGGCATATTTCTCCTGCGATAGAGGATCAAATTGAAGAGCTCAATGCAATGGCAAAAACGGGTGTTGATGCTGTGGTTCTAGTGACGAATCGACTTGATCCAGATAATAAAGGTACAGACGTTTTCATGAACAATCTGCAAACCATTTTGGATGCAATGCCAAGTGACATGCCATTGGGGTTGTATGAATGTCCAGCACCTTATCGTCGCTTGCTTAGTGATGAAGAAATTCTCTTTTGCGCCAATTCTGGACGTTTCTCAGTTTTGAAAGATGTGAGTTGTGATTTGGAAACAGTGCAACGCCGCGTCAAATTGGTCGATGGTACGCCGCTAGCGATTGTGAATGCCAATGCAGCGATTGCTTATGAAGCGATAAAGGCTGGCTCAAAAGGTTTCTGCGGAGTGTTTACTAACTTCCACCCAGATCTTTATAACTGGTTGTATCACCACAGCAGTGAAGCACCAGAATACGCAGAAAAGCTGGCTTGGTTCCTTTCATTAAGTGCAGTGACAGAAACCTTAGGTTACCCCAAAAATGCCAAAATTTTCCACCAAAGATTAGGCACATTTGCTTCCAATTTTAGCCGAACAACGCCTTACGATGTGCTGGAAAAGCACTGGGGATTAAGTGTCATTCTTGACCAAATTCGAGCTAACGGAGAAGCACATCGCGAGGCTATTCGTACCCTCAATAAATAACGAGAACTCAACTTTACACAACAAATATAACAAGGAGCTCTACCGTGAAACTAACCCTACAAACTACTCTTATCACTTTAAGTGTTCTAGCGTCATCAAGTGCATTCGCTGCATGGCCAGACAAACCAATTCAAATTATTGTACCTTGGGGCGCGGGTGGTAATACCGACACGGTTGCTCGACTGGTGGCTGAAGGTTTACAGGAACAGTTGGGTGTTAATGTCAACGTGATCAACCGTACTGGTGGTGCGGGCGTGGTTGGCCACGATGCAATCGCGAAGTCCAAAGCTGATGGTTATACATTGGGCGTAGCAACGGTCGAAATTGCCATGATGCGTCATCAAGGAATGACAGACTTAAGCTATGAGAATTACACCCCGATTACTCGTCTAGCCGTAAATCTAGGTGGTATTCAAACCGCAGCCGATTCGAAGTTTCAAACCATCAGTCAATTAACGGATTATATCAAAACGCATCCGGGGCAACTTAAGGCATCCGGCAGTGGCCTCAACTCAGGTTGGCATCTTAATCTCATCGGTATGCTTGATGCGATGGGATTGCCTGCTAATGCAGTCACTTATGTTCCTTCTGAAGGTTCAAGTTCTGCATTAATGGAATTGGTATCAGGTGGTATCGATTTTACTACTTCCTCTCCGGGTGAAGCCAAAAGTATGGTCGAAGCTGGTATGGTGAAAAATTTAGCGACCATGGCAGAAAAGGCTCAAGGGCTTTATAAGGATGTGCCCGTATTCCAAGAGGCAACACCGTATAAATACAGCTTTTCGACTTGGAATGCGTTAGTCGCTCCTGCCGGTATTCCGAAAGAGGTGCAAGAAAAGCTTATCGCCACAATGAAGAAAGTGTTTGCTGAAGGAAAACTACAGAATTATGCGAATAAGCAGGGCTTTGAAGTCTACCCTCTGTTTGGTGATGATATGCAGTCCTTCATGAAAGCCGAAGACCAGAAATATCAGAAGCTGATTGCCAAGTTGAAGAAGTAACAGAGGTTGGGTAATAGCGGTGGCGCTATTACCCGTAAATTCAAGATATTCGCCATGTGGAGCGAATAACCAACATGTAGGTGCATTATGCGAACTTTGCCTTTTGCTCAATTTGTTATTGGTACTTTTGCCTTAGTTATCTTCATCACCAGCATTCAACTTTATGGAGGAGTTGGGTCTTATGGCGCTGGCTTTATGCCAACCATACTCAGTGCATTGCTGTTCTTTTTTACCTTATTAGATGGAATTGTACACTGTGTCCAACGGCCACAAAAAATACCATTTTCAGCGGCAGAATGGCGTGCAGTTGCCATCGTTATCGTGGTTGTTGGACTGTTCTGCCTATTTGTCTCCAACGTTGGCTTTCCCATTTGCTCGTTTGTTTTGTTGTTGACTCTAATGAGTCTACGCAATCCCAAAAAATGGTTGTTAAATGGTGTCTGTTCTTTGGTTGCGTCTGGCTTGATCTATTACCTATTTGCCAAAGTACTTATGGTGGCGTTGCCCGCTGGATTTTTTGCCTAGGAGGTGATTTATGTCCGTATTACTGAGTTCACTACACTATATTGATCTCAATTCAATACTGGCTGTGATTGCCGCCAGTTTATTTGGATTGTTTGTCGGTTCCATCCCAGGACTAACAGCAACAATGGCCGTTGCATTAATGGTTCCTTTCACCTTTTTCATGGATCCTGTTCCTGCGTTAGCCTTGATGATTTCAATTGGTGCGTCCTCTATTTACGCCGGAGATATTCCGGGGGCGTTATTGAGAATTCCCGGCACTCCAGCATCAGCCGCTTACGTTGCAGATTCTAACGAGTTAGTGAAACAAGGCAAATTGAACCGGGTGTTGGGGATCGGTTTATGTAGTTCTGTGATTGGTGGTTTAATCGGAGCGTTGATCTTAATGCTAGCAGCGCCAATGCTTGCTAAGTTTGCCTTGAAATTCAGCTCTTACGAATACACTTGGTTGTCACTATTGGGGTTAACGTGTGCGACATTAGTGGTGGGAAATCAGCCATTAAAAGGGATGGTAACTCTCTGCCTAGGTTTACTATTGGCCTGTGTCGGTTATGACCAAATTACAGGGGTACCTCGCTTTACATTTGGTCAAGTGAGTATGTTAGAAGGAATTAATTTTATTCCTGCGATGATTGGTTTGTTTGCTATTTCTGGTGCTATCGAATACTACGCTGGGAAAATTACCACGAAACGGCAAGATGTCATTCCGACTCAATCTAGCTTTAACCTATTTAAAGGCATTCCCAAGACGATGTGGCGGTATAAATTTAATATTTGCCGCAGTAGCATTTTAGGTACATTGATCGGTGCATTACCCGGGGCGGGTGCTGATATTGCGGCTTGGATCTCTTATGCGTTATCGCAAAAATTTTCCAAAAATCCAGAACGGTATGGTAAAGGCTCTGAAGAGGCGATTATTGATTCTTCTTCAAGTAACAATGCTAGCTTAGCGGGTAGTTGGATTCCCTCATTAGTCTTTGGTATTCCTGGGGATTCAGCCGCGGCGATCATTATCGGTGTGTTATACATGAAAGATATGAATCCTGGTCCCACGCTATTTCTGTTCCAACCGGATAAATTATATGCCGTGTTTATCTTGTTTTTCATCGCCAATTTAATGCTGCTACCATTGGCTGCATTTGTAGTTAACATCATTAAGCGAGTTATCTTCATTGATAAAGCGATTCTTTATCCGATTATTATTGTGTTTAGTATGGTAGGGTCATTTGCAATAAATAATTCACTCTCTTCTATTGTCGTTATGTTGGGAATGGGTGTATTAGGTTATTTTTTGCAAAGAGGAAATTACCCAATATCACCGATTATTTTGGGTATGATATTAGGGCCAATGCTAGAAAAAAACTTGTTGTCCTCTATGATAAAAGCCAATGGCAATTTGATCGAATTCGCTGAGCGCCCAGTTTCTATGGTATTGGCAGGCTTTTTTGTCCTTGTTGTTGTGCTCCAAATACGTTCTATCATCCGTTCTATGACTCGAACGAAACAACATGTGAGTTAACCTCCAAAAGCGACGCTTCTGCGTCGCTTCTATTTTTCAAAGGCTGGCTCAACTCGATTCCTACCTTGTCTTTTAGCAAGATAAAGCTGCTTGTCTGCGCGTTGGTATAATTCATCCAAGGTTTCGGATTTTTTTCGAGTGGCAATACCAAAACTGGCGGTGATCTCGATCTCTTGTCCTTCGTGAATCAAGGGTGTTTGAGCGATGGTTAAACGCAGATGTTCGGTATAAGCCAGTGCTTGACTGGCATTGGTATTGGGTAGCAGAATCACCATCTCTTCGCCGCCCCAGCGTGATAGCGTATCAGTAGCGCGAGTATTACTTCTCAGCAAATTAGCAATATGGATCAGCGCTTGGTCGCCGACTTGATGCCCATAGGTGTCGTTGACGACTTTGAAATGGTCGATATCCATCATCACAAAACTCAATGGCTTCTTTGATTGGTCTGCAAAATGGATCAACTTTGTTCCGGCGCTCATTAAAGAGCGGCGATTAAATAAATTGGTTAAAGGATCGTATGCTGCCAAATATTCTGCCGTCGCTCGTTTCTGTTCGACGGCTTTAAGCCGATAAGCAACGATAACCGCCAGTATGATGGCTTCAAAGACGACACCAAAGACCGCGCCATTATAGCTGTAGTAGTTGTAGGGCAGCATGCCCCAAACAGAGAGTGTTGTGATCAAAAGGCCCAGCATACTGCAGACCACTGCCCCCAAGAAATACCACGCATCTTTCGTTTTACCCAGATTCCATATTCCGAGCAAAATCATAATAACGGTTGTCAGAGACAGAAATCTAAAGGCAAGAGCGGTGGCGAGTAGGTGCTGTTGGAAGGAAATTAATACCACCATCGCGATGATGCCGAGGGCGTTGTAGATATTGAGGCCAAGGTGCAATTTGGGAGTCCGCGTGCGAATTTCAAGGAAATTGCTTACGAACACCAGCCCAGAAACGCCATGAAAGATCATAAAGATAAGTGTCAGATGGTTAGCAATAAATAGAGAGTTAGGGTAAAACCATGCAAACCCATAGCCGTTATAAGAGAGGTTCACGATAATAAAACAGCTGATGTAAATGGAATAGAGTAGGGCATCTAATTGTTTAAGTGAGCTGTAAAGCACTAAGTTAAAACCGACCAGAGCCAGTAAAACGCCATAAACGATGCCGGAAGTGACATGAATTTGCGAATCGAGAGTGCGTGACTGATAGGAATCTAATAAAGCGATTGGCAGGGTTAACGGGTCGAGCGATTGTCCCCGAATCAAAATGTCACTTTCCCCCGGTGGAATCGTCATGTCAAAAACGAAACCCACCCCCGCAAGTAAGTGGCTATCTGCCACAAGACTGTCGCCAGAGTGCCACTCCTTTAGTAAGCCGGAATCATTCATTAAATAGACAGAGAGATGGTCAACCCAAGGCTGAGCAGCATTCAATCGTTGGAACTGAGGCTCTCCGGTCGTATTTTGCACTTCTAGACGAATCCAAGTGGCTTGTTCGCTAATGCCCAGAGATAAGAAATTCTGCTTAGGATACTGTACTTGACCTGATTGAAAGCGTTGCCGCACTTGTTGCAGTGATAGCGGACTGTTTGGGTCTTCATGAAAATAGCTGACGTCAGAAAGCAGGGAATGTTGTTCTCCCTCAGCCCAAACAGGCTGACAGTACGTAACTAACGAAAGCACAACCAATAAAATGGGCCACACCATAATCAGATAATCTACTTTAAAAGAGAATCACCAGTGCTAATGGCTTTTCTGTTGAGTAATAAAAACCTTATTTTGTTTAAAGTTTAACCGCATTAGTCTCGCTAGACAAACGAGGCGTGCACTATTCTTTTTTATCGTGAATTCAGTAACAGAGTTGATGTAGTAGAGAGATTCTTATCATGCCAAGTCTGTTACCTCACGGATTTTTCATTCTCTAATGATTGACCATTTTGCTTTGTAACTAGTTGACATTATTACGACCATATTTGATTACGAATTTAGTTGGTTATATAACTATTAATGCCGCAATGTCTAAATTCCGTTCACCTTAAATAATCCACAAACAACGCCATACCGAAAAAGATTAACACCATTCCAGCGCCTCGTTCGATAAGGTGCACGCTTTGACTTAAACGCATTTGTACTTGATGCAGTCCAATGACAGAAGCAACAAGCAAATCCCAGAGCAAGACCGCAAGAGACATCCATACACCGCATGTAATTTGTTGGGTTATGGTGATTGAGTTCCCCAAGATCACAACCATTAAGCTCATGTAAAACAGTGCATTTTTAGGGTTTAATAGTGCTGAATTTAAACCCAGCGTTAATTGCTTGAATGCAGATGGCGTTAGTGTCTCTTGTATTTCCAATCGATCTTCATTTTTCTGACTTTTTAATAAATGTATGCCAATCCAAAACAGGTATGCCGCCCCTAGCATAGAAATGATCATAAATAGGCTGTTGTTATCTCGAATGCGAGTCCAACCGAGAATAGCGATGGCGATGTAGATGGCATTACCCAAAGCGATGCCTAAACAGATAAAACGACTGCCCTTTAGGCGATGGCGAATGGAGTGACCGATGATCAAAAAGAAGTCTTGTCCGGGGCTTAGAAGCGCGACAAAGTGAGCAAGAGCTAGGGCTGGAAAGGCTTCGGGGAAAAAGGTCGAATACAACATGGAAAATACCTAACGTCAAAAGTGGATATGGACTATAGGTCTTATGATTTAACGATTATTGTCGAAAATTGACGCGAGCTGTTGGTATTGTCTTGGTGTTGAGGCTGTGTAATGGACAAAAGCACGATGTAATTGACTTTGATCTGAAAAACCAACTTCGCCCGCGACATCGACAATATTCATTCCCCTTTTAAGTAAGAGTTTTGCTTGTTCGATTCTATGATTGGTAAGGAAAGCTTTGGGCGTGATACCGAAACGTGCTTTGAACTGACGAATCAAGCTCTCTACTGGTCGGTTGAGCTGTGTTGCAATGGTTTCGAGAGATGGTGAATCAGTGATGTCCCGAAGCAGCAAGCGTTTCATCGCATAAGCTAAGCTATCTTTATCTGACGTATTTGTTAGGGGAGAGACATACTGAGAAATAATATCGAGCAAAACGAGCTCTATTTTTTCATTAAGGGCAACATTATTGGTAACGTTATTGTTGGTTGAGTTGGAGATGCAAGAAAGCTGATCCAATAATGAAATTAAAACACGATGAGCTGCAGATTTAATTAGCGGGTACTGATCGCAAGTTAATCTATCTATTTGATGACCATATAAACGACTTAATATCTGACAGCACCAATAATTGTCGAGATACAGCATGTGATAGCTACGCGGTAATTTATTGATAGGGTTGCAGGAGTGAACAACTTTAGGCTCGATCAGTATGATATCACCCGCAGATAAACATAGCTGATTGTCCGGTAGGGTCAGTAGAGTTTGTCCTGCGGTAATAAGACCAATTGAGAGTTCAGAGTGGCTGTGGGCTTTATAACCTTGGGTGCTATTGTATGTAGAGCGCACCGTCAAATGCGGTATCATTTTATGTCGCCAAAAACTCTGGTTGATGTTTTTTGCTGTGCCGTTTTCGGCTGCTAACTTGCCCGCCATTTTTCGCTCTTGCATAACCCTTATCTACGGTTAACCACGGAATCACGAGTGACCAAGTTGCCTTGAATCAAAAGCGGTTCATCGCTTGGTTGGTAACTCATTAATTGATCCAACTCTTGCATGGCGGCTTTAACCAGCTTTTCAGATGGATAACTTATGCAGGTTAGCGCTGGCGTCAATTGGCTGGCAAGAAAGGAGTCTTCAAGGGACATGATGGAGACTTCTTGTGGTGTTGAGAGGTTAAAATCTTTGAGCATTTTCATTGCAATCGCGGCATGGCTATCCCGCATTACGATAAGCGCAGTAAAAGGTGAGTAGCTGTTGAGCAGGTTCATGGCGGCTAACTCAGGACTTTCGGTTGCATTAACAATCAGTTGACGATTGATGGGCATCGCCAAGTTCTGCATTGCGGTTTTGTAGCCCTCTAACACTTGATTGGCCGCGTAATCACTGCCATCCAAGATAATCGCAATAGATGAGTGCCCTTTACTGGACAAATACCGGCAGGCACTTTCACAGGCAAACCGGTAATCATAGGAAATAGAGCGATTTTTACCGTTAACGCCGCCATCAATAGTGATGAGGTTATCCACGTTTTGCGTGAGTGCGGAAGCGGTGCCGCCCACCGCGATAATCGCATCACATAGGCCATTGTCAAAGTCGGCGATGGTTCTTGCAAACTCCGCTTCGCTGTCGGCAAAGCTCACCAGCATCTGCTTTTTACGCTCTTTTAAAGCTTTCGATAACATAGGTAAGTAAGTGGACACTTGGCCGGCATCGGTTGTAGAAAGGACGACACCAATATAGTCAGAGCGCTGAGTTGCCAAGCTTTGAGCCATGACATTAGGGCGATAGTTCAGCGCTTCCGCCGCTTTTAATACCGCTTCTCTACTCTCCTCTTTTACTCCCCGAGTGCCGCTAAGTACGCGAGATACGGTGGCTTTAGACACGTTAGCAAGGCGAGAAACATCATTAATAGTAGCCATGGCAATCCTATGTGGCGCGGTGCGCTTTTGATAACAAACCGATCGGGAAAACGGTTCCCAAGAGTTTCATTTTACCCTCAAAGCAACATTACACAAGCCGACACTCCGTCAAACATGACCTAGCCCAGCAAACCTATCCTCCCCAATTCGGGATGCTGGGCATTCACTCATTAAGCAACGGAGAGTTGCTTGTTCTTATACATTTCTCGATGAAGTTCAATCAGTTCGGTAATCAGCTCTTTGGCCAGCATCGATGTCATTAGGTGGTCTTGGGCGTGCACCATAATCAGTGTCATCGGCGTTTTACCTTCCCCCTGATCGGCTTCAATCAATTGGGTTTGCACCAAATGGGCTTGGTTGGCAAAGGTGGTAGATTCGGTGAGTAAAGCCTCTGCTTTTGCAAAGTTTCCCTCTTTGGCGGCGCGCAGTGCTTCGAAACAGAGGCTGCGTGCTTGCCCAGCATTAATAATGATGCCCATGACTTGTTCTTCTAAATCCATGATTGTTCTCCTGTAGCTAAATCTGCAAAGCCATTGTGTTTGGCTGTTTGAGCAAACCATTCACCACTTTTCTTTAATGAACGTTGCTGAGTCGCCAAATCGAGTCGATAGAATCCATAGCGATTCTTGTAAGCGTTGCACCATGACCAGTTATCGATAAAAGTCCACATGTGGTAGCCAAAGCAGGTGGAGCCTTCCTCAATCGCTCTGTGTACCCATTTAAGATGTTCACGAATAAAATCAATTCGATAGTCATCTTGAATCTGCCCGTTGTGGAGGAACTTTTCTTCACCTTCGACGCCCATGCCGTTTTCCGAAATGTAGCAGGGGAGATTGTCGTAGTTATCACGCAGGTTGATCAAAATGTCATACACGCCTTTTTCGTAGATCTCCCAGCCGCGATGGGGATTCATTTTGCAACCGGGCATACGATATTCATCAAACAACCATTCCGGCATAAAGGGATTGGTGTGATTCACCGCATGCAACTTAGCTTGCACACGACGCGGCTGATAGTAGTTGATGCCAAGCATATCGACTTTACCTTGCTCAATTAGGCGACAATCACCAAGTTCAATCTCCGGAAGCTGGTGGTAATGGTCGAGTAGCTCAATCAATTCTCTTGGGTAGGCTCCTTTGACTGCAGGATCCAAAAAACTGCGATTAAACAGTAAGTCACAGTGAAATGAAGCGAGACGGTCAGCTTCGTTATCCGAGCGAGGATAGGAGGGCGTTAGGTTCAATATGATGCCAATTTTGCCGCCCAGTGCCAGTTTACGATAACGCTTAACGGCTTCGGCGTGGGCCAAAATCGTATGATAGGCGACTGTCGCCGCACGGCGAAAATCCACCACGTTTGGATAGTGGAAGTTATAAAGATAACCGCCTTCGACAGTCACCACGGGCTCATTAAAGGTAAACCAATGTTTGACGCGGTCGCCAAATAGCGTAAAGCAGGTTTGTGCGTAATAGGCGTAAGCGGCGACCACTTTTCTATTTTCAAATCCGCCGATGTTTTGCATCGCCAATGGCATATCAAAGTGAAACAGGCACAAAAAAGGCTCGATGCCTTGGGCAATCAGTTCATCGATCATCTGATTATAAAACGCCACCGCTTGTTGATTCACTTCCCCAGTGCCATCTGGGATCAATCGCGACCATGAAATAGAGGTGCGAAAACTGTTGTGGTTGATCGCCTTCATTAGGCCGATATCATCGCGAAAGTGCTGATAAAAGGTCGAAGTTTGTTGAGGAGAAACACCTTGATAGAAGCGGTTGGGCTCTTGTTGATACCAATGATCCCAGATGTTGTCACCTTTGCCGAATTGAGCGGCGGCGCCTTCGGTTTGTGTGGCGGAAGCGGCGCTGCCCCAATAAAAGTGTGGTGGAAATTGATAAAGCATAACTAGGGTCCTTACAGCGGATTACCTCAGGATAATCCGCTGGTTTGTCTCTTTGCGTATTAGTGAGTTGAAGCGGGTGTCGCGTTAACTTTGGGTGAGGATTTTTGTTGCTCCTCAAGCGCTTCTTTTTCAAGTAATTGCTTTTCATAGGCTTTTAGGAAAGGCAGATACATAAGCGCAGCTGAGCACATACAAAATAGCGACAAAATCACTGGACTAACGGCCCAGTTCGCGGCCCATGAAGCACCAATCGGTCCTGGTGTTGTCCATGGAGTCAGCGATACGACTCGCGCGACTAACCCTAAATCGACAGCGAACCATGCAAAAACTGCGTTGATCATGGGCACCAAAATGAACGGTAGGAAAAAGACGGGGTTCATAATGATCGGCGCACCAAACAAGATAGGTTCGTTGATATTAAAGAGCCCAGGGACAATCCCCATTTTGCCAATCGTTCTTAAATGAACTGCTTTAGAGCGCATCAGTAAGATAGCCAGCGGTAGCGTTGAACCCACACCACCAATCAACAAGTAGTGATCCCAGAAGCCTTGTAAGAAAATGTGTGGCATGGTGGTAGCTCCAGCGGCCATTGCCATTTGGTTCGCCGATAAGTTTGCCATCCAAAATGGGTTCATGATGCCAGTGACAATCAGGGAACCGTGAATCCCCGCGAACCACAAAATCTGACAGATAAACACCGCAAGCAGCACAGCAGGTAAGGAGTCAGAAGCGGACACCAATGGCTGAATGAGCGCCATGATCGCCTGCGGAATGATCATGCCAGTTTCGGCTTCAATGATGAGGTTGAGGGGGTGAAGCGTCAGGATAATCGCTAATACCGGAATCAAAATTTCAAAGGAACGAGCGACACCCGTTGGCACCTCAGGCGGTAGCTTAATGGTGATGTTTTTGCGTTTAAGTAAACCATAGACCTCGGTGGAATAAATTGCGGTAATGATCGCAGTGAAGATCCCTTGTCCTGATAGGTATTGCATTGAAATGGTGCCATCTTTCAGTGGTGCAGCGACCAACAAAAACGACATCAGAGACAATAAGCCAGTGGTCAGTGGGTCGAGGTTATGATGACGCGCTAAGCTGGCGGCTATCCCGACCGAGATGAACAGGGTCATCACCCCCATGCTCAAATTGAACGGCAACATCAGTTGGTCGCGATATTTGGCGGAAAGATCAAGCCAGCCACGAGCGAATGACCAAGTGGTATCCGCAGAAAATGGTGGAAAGACGAACACCAAGATAAATGAACCAACGATCATAAATGGCAAAGCAGCAATGAAACCATCACGAATTGCCATTACATATTTTTGTTGTCCCATTTTGGCGGCAACGGGTGACACTTTCTGTTCGATAATGTCGACCATGTGGTTGTATAGGGTACTCATATTATTATCCTGAAGTGTATGGATTTTGTTATGCGTGTTCGTTAATGAGGTCGAGAGCAAAATGCAGCACTTTCTCGCCATTTTGCATGCCGTAATCCATCATGTTGATCGCTTCAACCGTGATGCCGTAGGGGTCTGCGAGCTTTTGTAGATCCGGTTTCATGTATTTCACCTGTGGGCCAATGAGCACCACTTCGTAATCCGCAACATGGTTACTAAACTCAGATGCGCCAAAAGCATCGATCTGAACCTCTATCCCTTGTTGTTTGGCTGCGGCTTCCATCTTTTTCACCAGCATAGATGTGGACATTCCAGCAGAGCAGCACAGCATAATTTTGTTCATGATTGGTACTCCTTATCGATTTGACGTTGTCACTATGCTCCTTTAGAAACCATTTGGAAACCGGTTTCCAAATGGTTTCTAAAGGAGTGTGAAAAGGATCATTAATTTGAGGTGGGGGGTTTAGCAAAGTTTGATCTGCTTAACAACTAACCACTGTTTTCCTCGCTTAGATAGGATTAAAAAAGGTGTGTCAGTAACGTCAAGGTGTGATCGACTGATTATCTATTCGTTAGGGAATATGAAAAAATGATTATCTTGGATAAACGGTTTCCGTCAGAGTAAAGCTTCATCAGAGGTTATTATGAAACACCTAGTCACTCGAATATTGACTGTGAATTTAGATCGTTATGTTGCGCCGACTGCCCGTGTTATTAGCTCGAGTGTTCATATCACAGCATTGCGTGACGGCTTTCAGCTTTCTATGCCGTTCATCTTTATTGGGTGCCTATTTGTTCCTTTGATGTTTCCATTAGTGGGCGTTCCTGCAGAAATGGAGGGCCGTTCAATTGGATGGGAGTCATTTCTTATCAGTATCCGCCCGATCATATTGCCGACCTATCAACTCACATTAGGTGTGGTGGCTTTAATCGTGGCTTTTGGTGTGGCGACGAGTTTAGCCAAACAATATCATTTGCCAGAACGGTTATCCGGATTAACCGGTAGCATGGCATTTTTAATGTTATCTGGTTTTGCCGACCGGCAAGGCTTGGATATTCGTTATTTGGGCGGTTCAGGTATATTTACGGCGCTGGTGGCGAGCCTCTACTCAGTGGAAATTATTCATCTTTGTTGCAGCAGAGGATGGACAATTCGCATGCCAGAAGATGTACCGAGAATTACGGCACAAACGTTTAAGTTAATTATTCCCATATTTATTGTTTTCGTGAGTCTTTCTGCATTTAACAGCTTACTTGAAATCAAAGTGGGCATGCATTTACCTCAATTAATCGAGCAGCTATTCCGCCCCTTGGTACTTGCCTCTGATAGCTTAATTGCGGTGTTGGTTTCGGTGCTGATTTGCCAATTGCTGTGGTTTATTGGCATTCATGGTTCGATTGTGGTCACGGGGATCATGAACCCATTTTGGATGACCAATTTATTGGTCAATCAACAGGCAATGGAGCAGAGTAACGCGATATTACCGCATATTTACACCGCTTCATTTTGGGACTTTTTCTTGCTAATCGGCGGGGTTGGGTCCACTTTACCTTTGGTGTATCTCGCTATCAAAAGTCGCGCTAACCAATTAAAGTCAATTGGCAAAGTTGCGCTGATTCCTTCGATTTTTAATATCAATGAGCCGATTTTATTTGGCTTTCCCATCATAATGAATCCGGTGTTTATTATTCCTTTTATTTGTGTTCCTCTGATTAATGCCACCTTAGTGTGGTTCCTTACCAAAATGGATATTCTTGACCGAGTGGTGATGATGTTGCCTTGGACTCTGCCTGCTCCGATTGGTGCTGCATGGGCAGCTAATGGCAGCATTAATAATGCTCTGATGACCATTGTCGCGATCTTGATTTCTTACTTTTGTTACGTGCCTTTTTTTCGTACCCATGAGCGGATGATATTAGAACAGCAAGAGCGGATGGCAGCGATGCGCAGTCAAAAAGCGGCAGAAAATAATTGACTACAATCCCATTTAACCAAGTTTGATCACTCGGCTAAATGGGATAAATAAGCGAATTTACCACGCTTATTTTTTACTGCGATTGTTTTAATAGTGAATTAAAAATGGAAATCAATTTGGGTACGGAATAGGTCGCGATTATGTTCTTCAGTCGCACGGTTACGTTGCTGGACAGAGTAGAACGTTTCCCAAATAATATTACGCGCCAAAACGTATTTCGCGCCGAATATCCAGCCTTTAGCATCCCCTGGTAATGAACCCCATTCATCATCGTGGGAATAATCACCATAGCGTTCGAAATCGATATAACGGGTATATAAACTATAACTTCCTGCCTTTTCCAAATCGGTCTGTTTATAGTCAATTCGGTATTCTTGGCTGGTGTTATAGTCATCCGCATCGGTCATGACAAAGGCGCCGCGCAGCAAAATATCAGAGGTGGCTTGCAGTTGCAGTTCGAAGGCACCCATGTTATCCATTTTCTGGTCGTCGCCGTGATTTTCGTTGGTGGCGTAGGTGAGGCTGGTTTGCAAGTTATCTAAGAGGCTACCCGTCACGTTAAGACCCGCAATTTGAGTCTCTTGACCGTTGGGCATCGTCACCAGATCGCCTTGACGTGGACGTAACCAAAATACCTTGGCATTCCAATCACTGACCACATCATAGTCAAGTTGAATACCATCGGCGGCATGGCCAAATGGGACAGCTTGGAAACCATATCCCCACCATTTGGTGCCCAGTGTTACGCCAATATTGGCAGGGCGACCTTCAACCCAAATCCTTTGTAAAGTACCATCTTGGTCGCTGCTGCCAGAATCACCGTCACGCCATGATTGATTGACCGTATACCCTTTACGTGTTTCGATTTGGAAGCGAGCATCCCATATTTCAGAGACTTTCAGTTTCCCTTCTAAGTCCATATAAAAGTGTTTGTTATTGGTGCCGGAGCCGGTTGGATCATTATCATCATGATCGTATTTGGCTCGGAAGAAACCAAATAGGGAGACTCTATCCATGAGTTCTTTTAGCGATTGATACGACGCGCTCTCTTCGTTTGGATTCGTATTTTTGTATTGTGCTTTTAACGCCTCAAGTTCTTTAAGCTGTACTTCATATTGATTTTGCAGTTGCTCTATTTTTTTTATCTGCGCGTTGGTCTCTGCCGTGGTGGAATTTTCTGCAGCTAAGGCACTGAATGACAAACAACTTAGCACTGCTAAATAAGTTGTAGTCAGTTTAGGTAGAGAGTGTTTCATTATATTAGTCCTATGTTTGATGTTATTGAACCAAGATGAGAACCGTCATGTAGGGTGATCTTGTTGCGGCAGTATATAAATCCCATTACTCAATTTTTGTGTCTTCCTGCACGTATTTTTCCTAAATAGGGAAAAATTGGAAACCGGTTTCCAATTTTATCGTTTTGATCACTATTATTTGCCTGTAAAGTGATCCGGTTAGTGTGGGGTTGGATAACAAAAAATGACGTGGCTTTTCTGTTGGAGAGCGGGGGCAAACCTCTTTTCTTACTGGGAGAGCGATAATCTGTCGTTAGAACCAAGGTGGGTGACAAGAAAAATCAGGACAATCAGGCAATCATCTCGGAGTAATGTACTTGAGCGATGCAATGCTGGGTGGTTAGATAACCCGCATATCGTCATTTACGCAGCAACTCTTTAAAGCTTGGGGAGGCTAGGGTTGCTCGCGTTTCATTTCACCTAGTGGACGCTTATGAATCACTATCGCCTTTTTGTTTGTGTTATTTGTACGGTGTGGTGCTCGCTGATCTTGCTTGGGTGCTCTAATTCCGTTCACGCTGAGGCTGAGGATCACTTTGCCAATCTGTACGTTGATTATCAGCCGGGTTTTAAAACCTTTGTCAGTGCGACGTGGAATTCAATGTTTTCAGATGTGCAAAACCTCGAACCAAAGCAACCCATTCCACTGATTAAGATGTCGAGTGCTGCACTTGATAGCGAACAGCAGGATGTGGCATATCGTGTCGGTCATTCAACCGTTCTTATGAAACTAGGGCAGCAGTGGATATTAACTGATCCTATGTTTAGTCGACGTGCATCTCCATTCCAATGGGTTGGACCGAAACGATTTTCTGATTTACCGATTCAAATTGCTCAACTTCCACGTATCGATGTGGTGATCATCAGCCACAACCATTATGACCACTTAGATAAAGCGTCTATTTTGGCCTTAGCGCCAAAAGTAGGGCGCTTTCTCGTTCCGCAAAGAGTCGGGGATATCTTGATTCAGTGGGGGGTAGACGCTAACCAGGTACAAGCGATGAAATGGTGGGATGAAACGGATATTGGCCCAACACACTTTGTCTTTACGCCAACCCAGCATTTTTCTGGGCGTAGCCTGGCAGACCAAAACGAGACGTTATGGGGTAGTTGGGTGATCTTGGCACCGAGTCATCATGTGTTCTTTAGTGGCGATTCGGGATATTTCGCAGGATTTAAACAAATTGGTGATCGTTTTGGACCATTTGACCTCGCCTTTATGGAAGATGGTCAGTACAGTAAAGATTGGCCTTTGATTCATATGTTTCCAGAGCAGATGATTCAAGCAACTCAAGACCTAAAGGCTAAGGTAGTGATGCCTATTCACAATAGTACGTTTCGCCTAGCTAATCATCCGTGGAATGAACCGTTAGAGCAGGCTTGGGTCGTTAGTCAACAAAAAGGCGTGACCATGGTGGCCCCTGAATTTGGTCAACGGTATGTGATTGGTCAATCCCTTGATCAGCAAGCATGGTGGGAAGATAACAGATAATGAAAAATGCGCTCTTACTATTGAGTTGCATCAGCGGTTTTGCTGTTGCAGCGACAAGTGACGAGGAAATTGCCGGCCTAATTAATGGACTAAGACAATCTGATTGCCAGTTTGAACGGGGTGGAACTTGGTATCGTGGTGACAAAGCAGCGCAACATCTTCAGGACAAATGGGACTATGCCAAAGACGATGTGAAAAGCCCCGAAGACTTTATCAATAACGTAGCCAATGGCAGTTGGATCTCAGGTAGTGATTACCATGTCAAATGCCCTAACCAAGCTGAGATGACCAGTCGAGCATGGTTATTACAGCAACTTCAGTTGCAGAGAACCCAATAACCCCTCTGTTTCTATTCCCCTTTTTATTGGCGATTGAAATCCATTCATATGCAATGATACAGTGGCATAACACTAATAACATCAGCTAGTTACTCTAAGGCTAGTGACTCATAGAGCCAGTTATTCGAAGACTAGCTAAGAGAAGGATTGCCGCGCCATGAATATCAAGCCTTACCAATCTCAATACCACACTGCCGTCATTGAACTTTGGCAGACATGTGGGCTCGTGAAGCCTTGGAATGATCCCTCTAAAGACATTGAACGTAAGGTGGCGCACAGCCCTGAGCTGTTTCTGGTTGGTTTAGTCGATGGCAAAGTAGTCGGGACGGTGATGGGCGGATACGACGGCCATCGCGGCTGGATTAACTATCTTGCTGTCGACCCTAACGCGCAGAAAACCGGATTAGGCCGTGCTTTAATGCAAGCGGTAGAAGCGTTGTTATTGGCTCAAGGCTGTCCGAAAATCAACTTGCAGGTGCGAACGAGCAATGAGCAGGTCATCGCTTTTTATGACAAGTTGGGTTACAGCAATGATCAGGTATTAGGCTTAGGTAAGCGTTTGATTAATGATGACGAAAAGGATTGTTGGCAATGAAAACGGTAGGCATGATCGGTGGAATGAGTTGGGAATCCACTCAAAGTTATTACAAAGCGATCAATGAAGGTATCAAGCAGCAGCTCGGTGGTTTGCATTCGGCAAAAATCTGTCTCTACAGCGTCGATTTTGATGAAATTGAGTCTCGTCAACGTAGTGGTGCGTGGGCTGAAACGGGCGAAATATTGGGACAAGCGGCCCAAGCTGTGCAAGCCGGTGGCGCCGATTTTGTGTTGATTTGTACCAATACCATGCACAAAGTTGCCCCAGAAATTGCCCAGCACATTTCGATTCCTATTTTGCATATTGCGGATGCCACCGGTGAGCAGCTCAAAGCCGATGGCATCACCAAGGTGGGATTGCTTGGTACGCGCTTTACGATGGAACAAGATTTCTATAAGTCTCGTCTGATTGACCAATTTGGTATGGAAGTGTTGGTACCTAATGAGCGGCAACGTGAAGAGATTCATCGTGTTATTTTTGATGAGCTCTGCCTTGGTATCATCAATGCGTCTTCAAAACAGGTCTACCTCGACATCATTGCCGACCTGCATGCCAAAGGGGCGCAAGCGATCATTTTGGGGTGCACTGAAATTGCGCTGCTGGTGCAACAAGCTGATACCGATGTCAAACTCTATGACACCACGGCGATTCACGCGGCCAAGGCGGTTGAATGGGCGCTTGGCTAAGCGAGCTCTGATATGCAGGGCGAGTTGATATAAGGTCGGCGACAGCAACAAATAAACCCAGCCATGGAACATACTGGCTGGGTTGGCGCTTAAGTGACCTTTCTTGTGAGGTATCGACTGTTACTGCTACGGCGTTACCTTCACAGCACAGCAACGATTAGGCTAGATGTGTCGCAAAGAAATTCGTGATTTTATCGAATGGAATGATATCCGTTTGATCGTACAAATCTGTGTGGTTTGCACCGGGAATGATCATCAACTCTTTTGGCTCTTTAGCATTTGCATATGCGGTTTCACTGAAGTAGCGTGAGTGTGCCTTTTCACCATGGATAAACAGTACTGGACGTGGTGAAATTTCCGCGATGTAAGTCAAAATCGGCATGTTCATAAACGACAATGGAGTGGTTAATGTCCAAGACGCATTGGAGTTTACGGCGCGTGGGTGAAACCCTCTTTCAGGCGATTTGTAATACGCAGCATATTCCACCACAAATTGTGGCTCTCCACCTTTAAGTTCCAAAGAGACTGGGCCATAAGCGGGTTGGCCAGCATCGACATCTTTCCAACGTTGTTCGCCAAGTTGTTCTAATGCGGCAGTGCGTTGTTCTAATGTAGTGCTATCGAAATACCCTTTTGACATGACGCGCGTCATATCATACATGGTGCTAGCAACAACCGCTTTGACACGTTTATCAATCGCCACCGCGTTAAGTGCCATACCGCCCCAACCACAGATCCCAATCACACCGATACGATTACGATCTACATGGGCTTGAGTGCCGATACAATCTACCGCAGCGCTGAAGTCTTCAGTATTGATGTCGGGTGAGGCGACGTTACGTGGTTCACCACCGCTTTCGCCGGTAAATGAAGGGTCGAACGCCAGTGTGACAAAGCCGCGCTCTGCCATGGTTTGCGCATACAGACCAGAAGATTGTTCTTTAACTGCGCCAAAAGGACCACAAAGTACCAGAGCTGCCAACTTACCAGTGGCATTTTTCGGCGTGTATAAATCGCCAACGAGCGTAATCCCATAGCGGTTAGTGAAGGTCACTTTTTTGTGGTCCACTTGGCTACTTTTAGGGAAGGTTTTATCCCACTCTTGGGTCATTTGTACGGGCGTTGCAGCGAACGCTTTATTGGCAACCAAAGAACTCATGCCTAATGCGGCAATGCTGGCTCCGGCAGTCAGTTTCATCATGTTGCGACGACCTTCGTCAAGCGTGTCGGTTTGCGCCATAGTGACATTATGTTGAGTCGGTTTGTTCATAGTGAGTTTTCCTCATTAGGGACAGATTTTGCAAAATCCATCTCGTGTAAATCAGATGTTTCCTTCTGACGAAGGCACATTCTCTATGAGCCATACTCTACTGGGAACGACTGGTTAAACGTTAGCCAGATACTGTTGATTTATTGCCTAATACTCCAATCATTTTTTGCAGTGAATTTTTGTTAAGTATAAATACAATAAAATCAATGAAATGAATCTATTCTGGATGTTTACACTGCATAATCAAACATCACTCATCATTATGGTGTACGAATTAATTTGTCTCTTTATAGGCAGTCACTTTGATGCCATCTAATAAATATCCAGCTTGAGCCAGTTCAGATTGGGTTGTCTGCACGGATAAGGTTCCTTCGATATAGACGGTGTCCCACAACCCCTGTAGTGGTGCGCCTTGTTTAAACTTCACATACACAATTTGGTTGGCAGGCGGTGGCGGCACATGGATACAAGCGCCGTAGTAGGGAACCAATAACAGCTCGGTGACCACTTTATCATCCCCTTCTAAAGGAATAACAAAACCAGGAATTTTAACGCGCTGACCATCGAGATCGGTTCGATACGCCACATCGATCTTTTGTGGAGCACGTTCACCGTTGTGGTTAACAATCGTCGTTGTCGATGATGTTACAGGTGTGGACTGCTTAGGAATCAGTGCATCCCAATCCAGCACTTGAGGCCCGGTTTGTGCTGGTGTGGAAAAACATAACAAGCAGGTAAGCAAGAAGATAAATCTCAATAGTGGTCGCTGCATATTGGCTGGCTTCATCATTCAAGAGGAAATTCATCCTAATGTCGATGCAACAGCAAACACAAGTAGGGCAATAGAAGCTTCATCAACATGTCACGAATCCGTCATGAAAATCATCGTTTAATAACCGCTACTTATTAGAGTGAATAATCTAGAAAAACGGAGTGTTTCGTGATTAATACCAAAATTATTGCCCTTAGCAGTCTATTTGCAACTTTAGTCGGCTGTAGCGCAACGCAAAGTCAGGTTCAGGTGACCAACCCACAAAAAAATGATGTGTGGTATCAACAGGCGAAAAGCGATATTGCGAAAGCAAAAGCCAACCGACCAATCGATAAGAAGGCGAAAAACGTCATTCTGTTTGTCGGTGATGGCATGAGTATCGGCACGATTACCGCGGCGCGTATTTATGCAGGTCAACTGCAAGGTTTACAGGGTGAAGAGTATCGTCTGACCATGGAAACTATGCCTAACGTCGCTTTATCAAAAACCTACAATACCGATGCGCAAACCCCAGATTCTGCAGGTACGGCTTCTGCCATGGTCACGGGCATTAAAACCAAGCAGGGTGTCATCAGTGTTGACGATAACGTCAAACGCGGTTTTTGTAATACCGCTTTGGGTCATGAAGCGAAAACTGCTTGGGAAATGGCGGCAGAAAAAGGCTTAGCGGTAGGCGTTGTTTCTACGGCGCGTATTACCCATGCTACGCCTTCAACAACCTATTCTCATTCCGCTGACCGCGACTGGGAAAACGATGCTGCTATGCCCAATATTGCGAAAAATCAGGGATGTAAGGACATTGCGCAGCAGCTTTTGACCTTTAATGGTGGTAAAGGCATGGATGTGGTCTTTGGCGGTGGTCGCAGTCAGTTCCTGCCGAATACCGTCGTTGACGAAGAGGGCAGTAAAGGTAAACGTAAAGATGGCCGCAATTTGATTGCCGAATGGGAAACCGCTCATCCGCAAGGCCAATATGTTTATGATAAAAAAGGTTTTGATCAAATCGCAGCCAATGGTCAACCGGTGTTTGGTTTGTTTGAACCAAGCCACATGAAATACGACATTGAACGTAAAGATGAAGAACCATCATTAGCGGAAATGACCAGTAAAGCGATTGATTTACTGTCTCAGAAAAAAGAGGGGTACGTGTTGATGGTGGAAGGCGGTCGAATTGACCATGCCCACCATGATGGCAATGCCGCTCGTGCTCTTTCTGAAACCGTGGCTTATGACCAAGCCATAAAAGCAGCGCTAGAAAAAACCAATCCAAAAGATACCTTAGTGATTGTCACTGCCGACCATGCGCATACTTTTATCTCCAATGGTTATGCTGATCGCGGTAACCCAATCCTTGGACTATCGAAGAAAAATGGACGTTATAACCTCGATGATTACGGCAAACGTTATACCACGTTGATGTACGGTAATGGTCCAGGCGCAGTCGCAACGGCAGGGGCTAACCGTCCTAACCCGACTGAAGAAGAGGTGTTGGATGTGAACTACCATCAACAATCACTGCTTAAGTTGGCTTCAGAAACTCACTCTGGTGAAGACGTTGCCATTTTCGCACGGGGTCCTCAAGCGTATTTGTTCCAAGGTGCGGTGGAACAAAACTACATCTTCCACGTGATGAATGAAGCGATGAACTTCACTGAGTAACTTTATCGGTGCGGGACAAAAGAAAGCCAGGCCTTAATGGTCTGGCTTTTATCATTGTGCTCAATTGCTTAGGACAGAGATGTTAGGACAATCACTCGCTGCAATTACAGCGCAGCTTTGACTAAAGAGCGCAATGAGTCGGTAGGACGACCGATCAATTTGCTCAGGGTATGGCTGTCATCAAATAGACCACCTTTCGCTGCACCCGTATCAGAATCGGCTAATACTGCTGCAAATGGTGCAGGAATACCGACGCCTTCCAATACTTTAGCGAAATCCGCTTCTGCCATATTAACGTAACGAATGGTATTCCCTGATTCTTCACTGATCATGGCGCTGAGTTCTGCGAGGGTATAGCTTTCGTCACCAGACAGTTCATACACTTTGCCAGCTTGAGGCGCGCTGTTTGTAAGCACGGCAGCGGCAGCTTGCGCATAATCGTTACGAGAGGCAGAGCTGATTTTGCCTTCGCCTGCACAGCCAATAAAGGCTTGGTTTGCAAGGGCTGCAGGAACGCTTGCTAAATAGTTTTCTGTGTACCAACCGTTACGTAGCACAACGTAAGGAACATCGGCTGCACGCAAATAGTTTTCCGTTGCAACGTGCTCTTGCGCCAATGATAGCGGCGAGGTATCGGCATGCAAAATACTGGTGTAAGCCAGCAGTTTCACGCCAGCCGCTTTTGCTGCATCGATGACATTTTGGTGCTGAGTGGCACGTTGACCCACTTCACTAGAAGAGACTAAAAGTAGCTTATCGAGCCCAGCAAACGCAGTAGTGAGCGTGGCGGGTTTTGTATAATCGGCTTCACGAACCTCTACTCCTAACTCTTTCAATGCTGTCGCTTTTTGTGGATTGCGTACTAAAGCAACAATGTTATTCGCTGCAGTCGTTTTTAAAAGATGTTCAATAACCAAATGACCTAATTGACCTGTTGCACCTGTTACACCAATCATAATGTCCTCCAAGGAACTGTTATTGTTTGTTTGTTGAAACCTAGCTTGCCACTAACACTTACAAAATGTAAGTACGTACTTTTTTGTTAGTGTGGTTTTTTTCATATTTTTTATGCCTCATCATGACGATTTTGGGTTGATGCTTGGAGTAAATTGCAAAATAACTTGGGTGCCTTGACCTATTTCACTTTCAATCGATATGTTTGCGTTTAACTTCGTTAGCAAATGGTAGGTAACCGATAGCCCTAAGCCGCGCCCCTCTTTTAGGCCTTTTGTGGAAAAGAAGGGATCGAACACATGTTTGATCATCTCTTGTGACATACCTGGGCCGTTATCTCGAATTAAAATCGTTAATCCTTGCGGCTCTTGCCGCGCTGTGAATTCAATATGGCCATCATTTTGCCCTTCTAGTGCTTCAATTGCGTTTTCCAAAATATGGTTTATCGCTTGCGAAACTTGGCTTCGGTCGCTTTGTAATTGAGTGTCTTTGGGAATCAAATTGTCGATTTTGAGTTTATTGCCACTTGAATAATGATGGAGCTTAATCACGTCCTGACACGCTTCATAGACGCTAAATGGTGCAAATGGATTATCAGATTGACTAGTAAATGAGCTGAGATCGGCCACGATGTTTTTTACTCGAACTAGGCTCGCTTTAGAATCTTCAATCACGGCAGAAAGGTCATCACACATAAACTGCAGATCGTTATCCTGTTTGAATTTTGATAGCTTGTCCGCATCGGGCAGCGTGCCTTGCTGGTGGAGCGATCCGATGATGTCATCGTGCATTTTAATCAGCGACAGCATGGAATCAACGTAGTGATTTAGTGGCGTGAAGTTTCCCAGTGCAACGCTCAAGGGGTTGTTGATCTCATGGGCTATGCCAGCTGCAAGGCGTCCGACCGTTGCCATTTTCTCTGAATGCACAAGATGCTCTTTGGTTTTCTGCAGTTCAGAGAGGGTCTTTTTCAGCCGAGAATAGTGAAATTTCATGCGTCGCTGGGCTTCTAAACTCTCTAAGCTGATGCGCAGTTGAGAGGCGGCTTCTTCAATGATCTTAACTCGTGATACAGAAAGGTGGTCGGCATGGTGACTATCAACCAAGCAAATGACGGTACAAAAGCGTTCACCAAAGATCATGATTGGAAACACCAGCGCGGTTTGCGTTTGCGCTGAGTCGGGAAACACAATGTTAGGTAAATCGCTGTTTTGTATTTTATCGAGTATTGAGTTAAGTGAATCTGGCGATGCAGGAAGAGCGACTAATTGTTCTTTGTTCTCGGTGAGACCAAATACCTTGGGAATTGCTTGCCCTTTATTGGGTTTGACGACATAGGTCTGCGTGGATTGACAAAAGATATCGAGTGCCTCAACAAACTCAGTTAACGAGGCCTGTACCACTAAGTCACGACGGTTAAATTGGTTTACTTTGGAGATTAACGCAACATTAAGCTGCTGCTCTTGCAAAAGCTGTTGACTGGAAAACTGACGGTTTAATTCGTTTTGAATCGCTGCGCTGAAAGAGGGATGAGCAATCTCGTGAAGCCGAACGATCCTATCTGGCCATAGGGTGTGATTGTCCACTTCAAAGACATCGCTTTGATCGCACACTAGCCATAAACCAATTCGTGGGTTTCTCAGCATAACGCGAGTGTAACGAATGATATCAAAGGTCATCTCATAGCCGCAGGTGGCAAAGTCAATCAGTACCAGACCGTAGGCATTATCACGAATCCATTTTTTGATCTTGGCAAGTTTCACCTCTCTGTAAGGTTGAAAATGGGCCAAGGGTTGCAAATCTTCTTGAGTACTGACTAATAGAAAATTGATCACAGACTTTCCCCTTTGGGGTTTACTCGGCTACTTTTTAAAATAGTGCATAACAGGTCAAAAGGTGGAGTGATGAAACTGATTCGTTTGCTTTATTACAGCCAAGCAACGCGTGACATGTCGTTATCTGATATGAAAGCCATTTTGGAAAAAGCGCGCACCAATAATCACAATCAAGATATCTGCGGCATGCTTTGCTATGACAACAATTACTTTCTGCAAATTCTAGAAGGCGATGCAGCAGAAGTAACTGATCTCTTTTTGACCATTGCAGCGGATGAACGTCATCATTCTGTGGTGATTATGGGAGTGCAAGGCATTGAAAGTCGGGTATTTCCTCAATGGGATATGGGGTATGCGGGCAGCAGTGATACGTTAGTCAAATTGATGAAAGAAGTGGGGTGCGACGAATTTGATCCAGAAGCGCTCAATTTTAAACAAGCTGCCACTTTGTTGTATGAATTATCTAAGGCTCAAACCGCTGTTTAAAGCCAGCACGCAAGAGACGCGAAAGGAGTGCCCATTGGCACTCCTTTTATTTTTATAACGCGTCAATTTTAATCACGAATAATATTTTATGTCGCGGGTTACGCTAAGACCTTTTGCCAAAATTCTGCTTTACCCATTTGCGGATCAAGTTCATAAACAGCAAAGCCAAATTTCTGATAACTGCCTTGGGCTGGCTTATTGCCAGTCAGCACTTCTAAGGTGATTTTGCAGCAACCTCTTAGGCGAGCTTGCTCTTCTACTTTTTCAAGCAGGCGCTGGCTTAAGTTCAATCCCCGATACTGCTGAGCAACCATAAAATCATGGATATTGAGTAGCGGTTTGCATTTGAAGGTGGAAAATCCTTGCATGCAGTTAGCCAGTGCTGCTGCTTTGCCGTCCACATAGCAAAGCAGGCTGAAGGCATTTGGCTGCTCAGCAAGCGCTGCGACCAAATGACTTTTTACATACTCCGACAATGGTTCTGCACCGCCCATGGGATCTTGGGCGTATTGGTCCATTAATGCACAAATATCGCTGCCATGTTGAGCGTTGTTATAATCTGCCACGACAAATTCTATTTCCATAATACGTTCTCCTCTGTTCTTATTATGTGTGTCACTCGTTTTCTTAAGCGCTCAATGAGGCAGTTCCAACTAATGACTCAGTGATACTTTTACTTCTCACTGATGGCGATGTTGGCGGTTTGCCTTGATGCTAAAATGCGGTACGTTATGCATATTACTTACTCGTTATAACCAAGATTACGCAGTGAGTCTACAAAAGGGACGCAATAGGAGGATTCTTATATCCGCTGCGGGCGATAAAAAAATACCAAGTGGAATCACTTGGCATTGGAATAAACGTAAAGTCGAGCTTAATTTCGGTTAAGTAACTGTTCAAACAAATCGATTTTTTGTTTAACTCGATCGATACTCTGTTGCCAGAAATCTGCTTGGCTCAAATCCATACCAAGGTGTTTTTGCACCACCTCTTCGGCCATCATCGAACCGGTATCACGCAGCAAGCTGATATAACTTGGGTAGAAATCCGCGCCTTTTTCTGCGCGCTGAGCATAGACACCTAAACTAAACAAATAGCCAAACAAATATGGGTAGTTGTAGAAACTCACTTCAGAAATACTAAAGTGCAGTTTGCTTGCCCAGAAATACGGATCAGCTCTGTCCATCGATTCGCCATACCAAGTTTTCCAAGTACTGCTCATTAATTCGCAAAGCTCGGTTGCCGATAGTTCGCCATTTTGACGCTGCTCATAAAACGTTTTTTCGAACTCAAAACGTACCGGAATATTCACCATCAGTGCGTAGCACGACGATAACTCTTCCCACAGCATTTCAAGCTTTTCTTCGCGAGTTTGCGCTTTGTTGAGCAAGTAGTCGCGAACGATGGTTTCAGCGAAAATCGAGGCGGTTTCGGCCAATGTCATTGGATAGCGAGTTGCACACAGCGGCATGTCGCGCATCACCCAGTTATGGAATGCGTGACCAAGCTCGTGTGCCAAGGTCATAAGATCGGAACGACTGCCACCCCAAGTCATAAACACCAGTGGTGAGCGCGTAGCCGCAAATTTGCTGCAGTAAGCGCCAAGGCGGCGGTTGTTACTTGGTGCAGCGTCAATCCAGCCATTTTCCATCATGGTATCGACAAAACCGGCCATTTCGGGCGAAACATCCACAAAGGCTGCTTTAATGATCGCTATGGCATCGTCAAAGCTGTAAAGCTCTGGCGCTTGGTCGGTTAAGCTCGGCATGCCGGCCAAGTGATTCCAAGGTTTCATCGAGTCTAAACCGTGCACTTTGGCCATCAATTGTCCTGCTTTCTGACCAACTTCACGGTTGGCTTTGGCGCACACCATCATGGCGTCTAGTGTTGATAATTGAATGCGGCTTTGATGCAAACTTGGGTCAAGGAAATGCACTTTCTGCTTAGTTGAACGTTTCTGGTACTCAGTCAAACGCCAGCCCGATAACGCGTTCAAAATGGCAGCAAAACTTTCTTGATGGGTTTTCATCGACGCTTGGATTGCGCGCCATGCCAGCGGCTGGCGTTTAAAATCCGTGCCGTACAAAATACTGGCCGCTTGGGAAAACCCCATCACTTCTTGAGTGCCATCCTCGTGTTGAAGTGTCACTTGAAGTGAGCCAGTCAAGTTATCGTAAAGGCGTCCCCATCCATCGCGGCCATCGACCTGCATGGCAGAAAGCAGCTGCTCTTGTTCAACACTTAGCTGGGTTTGCGCCTGCTTGCGAAGGCAGGCGATCAAAAAGCCTTGTCCTGCTACATCGCCACTTTCATGATTTAACACTTGCTCGATAAAGTTTTGATTTGCAGTAGCAAGCACGTCTTGATACGGCGTATAAGCCTGAGCCAATTCAGAGCTGAGTTTGGCGATGCGACCAGATAGCGCTTTGGCGCGAGTATGGGTAGCATCTACTGACGAGTGGCATGACGCAAACGTGCTGATGGTTGATAATAGCGTGCTTGCCGCTTCGCGCGTCTGAATCGCATTTTGCATCACTTTTAATGACTGGCGCTCAGTAACATGCTGATTTAGCACGTCAATGTATTGGCTGATGAGGGTGATGTCTTGTTCAATTTTGCCATCATCCAGTCCTTGATAAGCGACAGAGAGATTCCAACTCGGTGCGTTCATCCTTCATCCTTTTGTGTTAGCTGTGTATTGGTTTGATTATATTACGAATATCGATAATTTCACTCAGCGAAGTACGATTAAGGTCAAATAGATAAGCAGATCCATCAATTGCAGAGCTGCGCCGAGACAATCACCAGTAGAGCCTCTAACCGCAAGGGGACAGTCACGTTTCTGTTCAACTAATGACTCAGTGGTACTTTTACTTCTCACTGATGGTGATGTTGGCGGTTTGCCTTGAGGCTAAAATGCGATACGTTATGCATATTACTTATTCGTTAAAACCAAGATTACGCAGTGAGTCTATAAAAGGGACGCAATAGGAGGATTCAGGATGAATAATTACTTTGATTCAGTGGCCGCAGAGTGGGATAACAACCCTGCCAAAATAGAGCGAGCAACTGCAACAGCGCAGCAAATCAAACAGTTGAGTTTGGCAAGTTATGATAGCGTGGTTGATTTTGGTGCGGGCACTGGCTTATTGGGTGTGCAATTACGGGATCTTTTTCAGTGTGTTCATCTCGCCGATGCGTCTAATAACATGCTCGAAATCGCGCAGCAGAAAATCGCGCAAGCCCAACTCACGAATGTGCATACCCATTTTGTCGAAAGTTTGGCTGATATTCCCGGTAGTCATTCAGCGATTGTGACCTTGATGACCCTTCACCATATTCACAATGTCGGCGAGTTCTTTGCCGCTGCCTATCAAAAACTGCAAGCGCAAGGCATGTTAGTGATAGCCGATCTCTATGCCGAAGATGGTTCATTTCATAAACACAATCCCGACTTTGATGGTCATAACGGTTTCGATCTAGATGAACTGTGCCAAAAAGCGAAACAAGCCGGCTTCAGCATAACCAAAGCGGCACCTTACTATGACATTCGCCAAGAGAATCGCGATGGAGTAGATACCGTCTATCCGCTGTTTTTGTTAGCGGTGGTGAAGTAGGGAGTGCAAAAGAAGAGGCTCAACCAAGCTGCCCCTTCTTTTAGTCAAATGATAAATTGGAGATTAGGTCATTATTCCCAGTTGGTTGCTTTGATATTAATAACCAAGCGGTATGTTCATCAGCCAACAAAATTATTTTGTTTTAACCATTGGGTAAATAAGGGCAGCCACTCTTTAGCGGTGCCTTTGGCATTGCGAATACCAAACCCATGACCACTACTTTGAAATATATGCATTTCAACGGGAATATCGTGTTTATGAAGCGCTTCATAAAACAGAATGCTGTTCATTTGATTCACCGATTTGTCATCGTTAGCTAAACCAATAAAGGTTGGGGGAGTTGTGTCACTGACCCATTTTTCGGCAGAGTGATCGTTAATTTGTGTTGTGGTTGGCGATTTGCCGAGCAATATTTTACGAGTGCTGTTGTGAGCGTATTTCTTTTCCATAGTGATGACGGGATACATTAAGCCGACAAAATCGGGTCGAGCCGAAAAAGTATCCGTGGTATCGATGGGTTGATAAACCTTTCGGTCAAACTGAGTCGCTAAACTTGATGCCAATTGTCCGCCCGCAGAAAAGCCTAACACACCCACACATTGATTATTCAGTTGCCACTCTTGCGCATGGGCACGAATATAACGCACCGCCCGCTGGGCATCTTCTAGTGGTTGCCACTCACGGTCAGAGGCGGAGTCGTTTGGAAGCCGATATTTCAAGATAAATACGTTCAATCCATGCTGGTTAAGATCTGGCACCATATCGATACCTTCTTTATCAAATACCACTCGTTGGTAGCCGCCACCAGGGGCGAGAATAATGCTGCAACGGCTCGGTTTTTGTGTGGGAAATGCGAGAAGTTCAGTGTTGCTAATATTGATCCAAGCGCGATCATGAACCGCAGGGGATTTGCTGCGTTCAATCACCGTTTCTGCTGCCGTTGCATTTTCGGCCGAGCTTGGCCAAATAGAAAAGTGTTGTGATACCGTTAAGTTTGCTGCTGTGGCAGGTAAGCTCGCTGTGGTTGCTGCCAATGCTATCGTAAAGCCCAAACATCGAATTATCTGGTTGGTTTTCATCTTATTTACTCAGCCAATAGGAAAAGGACTACGTTAACAAACAGAGCCATATAAATGTGTTAGGTACGATCTCTTTTCTTAACGATACACCCTGTCGAGTGTGATGCGCTTCGCTCTTATTTATATGAGATGAGTATAATCATTTAACGCTTAATTAAGCGCTTTTCTGATATATCACCACATGAGATAAAAAGAGGTATGAACAGCGCGCTGCAATTAGTCATCGAAGGCATACGTTGGATTAAACAGATTGTGGATGACGTGTTCTAATCACTGCTCTTCTTCAACTGGGCTGTGTTCAAATGCGCATACTTGGTTGCGACCATTGTCTTTCGCTTTGTACATGGCTTGATCGGCTTGCAGCAGCAGCTTCTCAAAATTCGTCTCTGATTTGAGTTCCGCTACACCGATACTGACCGTTAGCATCAAAAACATCTTGTTATGGTGTAAAGGCTGCTCGTAAAGGGAGTGGCGAATTTTTTGTGCCATCTTGGTGGCTTCGGTAAGATCTAAACCAGGTAACAAGATGGCAAACTCTTCTCCGCCAATGCGGCCTAGAACGTCAATCTCACGCAATACTTCTTGGCAAATTTTGCAAAAATGCACGAGTGCTAAGTCACCCACATGGTGACCATAGGTGTCGTTTACGTTCTTAAAATGATCAAGGTCGAGCGCTAATAAAGAAAGCGGTCGATTAAGCTTGCTATAGAGTTTGATTTGATGTTTTGTGTAGCCCGTAAAATAACGGCGGTTATACACGCCCGTGAGAGGATCGGTCGTCGCTGCGATATAAAGTTCCTCTTCATACTCGCTGCGGCTTCGTTCTCCGCGTTTTAATACGTTGCGGACAATCAACAGGGATATTGAGAGCAGCAAAATTAAAAATAGCGCTAAGTAGGGAACATACGCCGTAGTGACTTTGTCTATTTTCCACGTCAAATAGGCAACAGTCATACCATTGAGCTCATGCATTGGCCATACGCCGTCACTCTTTGTCTCATTTTGCTTAAGCCAGACTGCGGGCAAATCATAGTCTTTGGAAAACTGAGCCAAGGTGTCGGTATCTAAGCGCCTAGCCATCACTAGCAGCGCTGGATTTTGAACTTTCCACGTTTTTTCATCGGTAAAAGGTTCTGCGACTACAACGTAAGGAAACCCTCTTAATAGAGTAATAAATCCGATCCCAGAATAATCGCTTTTGTTTTGTCTCGCTGCGCCCAACTTGAGCTTAATGGAAGGGGAATTGAGCAAGGACATGGCGTTTCCAACCGATTCTCCCGCTTCTAACCCAAGAATATCAATGTGATGTTCCGTTTTAACCAGTGCAACGATACTCAACTTATAACGTGGAATCAGGTAATCGTTGTAGTTTTGCTGTTGCCACGTTTTATCCTTCTCGATAACCGTTTTTTGATAGCCTAAATCCCAGTTGGTGTACTCGAAAGAAACATCCATCATGCGCTGCATCTCATGTTTAGTCGCAGCTTCAAATCGGCCAATCATCGCCGCTTTATTTTGGTTATCAATAACATGTAGAAAAAACGTAATCAGGCAGATACTCGCAACCATCATGGCAACGATCAGCCATGTAACAGTAGAAATTGCAGAGGTAGCACTGAAATATTTTTGTTTATGCACTCGTTAGAATCCAAACCTCAAAGAATCAATAAAGAATTAACGAATATGACCAGTCGTCAACCTATAGGCTGTTAGTATAGTTTACTTGACCAACAGACTGTAGCCGATTTCCAAACGCTTACGTATGGCGTGCTGTTTTTCTGATCTCTATCTAAATATAGAGGGTTAACTGTATGATTTTAAGTCACTATTTATGGTGAAATTAATCCGTAACCACACGTTATTATGGTACTGATAAAAATGATTTGCCTCCATCAGCTAAAGCAGATGGAGGCAATGCTTGGGTCAGTGATTATGTAAAATAACGCCCCAGACACACACTCAGAAACCTACTTTCGAGAGAAAAACAGAGGATGCTTTATCTCGTGGATAAGTTTGCCGATGTCACTGAGTAACGATGTGCTGGTTTGTGTGGAGGGCAAAGAAATTTCGCCCCAAGCGTAGCAATCGTCTGGAACGTTTTGTTCATCAATTGTGCCTGTGACTTTGAATAATCCCTCAATCGCTGGGCCTAAGGTTTGATTACCTTCGATTGCGGTTAACGTCAATGCAATGCTGGGGCATTCATCATTGCCTTCTAAGGTCAGTTCATAGATTTTTTGCTCTTTGTCCCGTGTTATCTGAATTCGGTCCATATCCCATAAACAGGTGTACACCTTTTCCGGATGGTTGGCGCAAGGGGTATAAAGACTGGCGGATTTAAATGGCAGCATATCCGGCGCATGTTCGTACCAAAGCGATGTGACGGCAAGTGAGTGACAGCCAGGTAATTTGGGAATTGCAAACCAATACCATGACACGGTTGCCTCTTTGGATAGATGATTAAGTTCACCAAAGTTTTGCACTACATGGTCCATCCACAAGCAGCCACACTTGCCATGTTGCACATGGGGTTCACCTTCAGACCATTTCACTATGGTGTAGTCTTCAGGTTCAAGGCGTGGAGATGAATAATAATAAGAGCCTTGGTTTTCCATCTCTGGTTGGCTGTTTTGTAGGTATTCGCTGGTTGAGGAACCGTAAAAATTATCAATAATATTCAATTGATTATCGGTTAACCAGTTAGGTAAAAATGAAGCAGGACCATATCCTACTGGTACAGCGCCCAGTTTGTCTCTGAGTTGGATATCCAAAAACAGATCGGGTGTGACGTCCGTGCCGGCAGCGGCAAACAGATCGACTGCGGAGCACACATCAGCGGTTAATTGATAAAGTGCATCGGGTTGACCAAATTCCCCTTCTAACAGCGCAATTCTGATTCTTCCTGGGCCGGGGATTTCAACGGTACCGCAAGCGGCCCATTTTTCACTGTCGGTTGGATTATCGACTTTTAATTTGCTTTTATTTTTGGTCCCTGCGAATGACCATTTACCGTGAGCACCAGGGATGTAGAGACCAAACGCCGCCCAATATTCCTCATTTTTATATTGCAGCATGAGGCTCACTCCGTGGATCTGACAACCTGTGCCTAGATACCCGTAAAAGCACCAAGCGGAGAGATCATAATCGGTATGCAGCTCAGTAAACCATTTAGGCAAACAGTGCATTTTTTCTGGAATGTCTGCCCGTTCAGAAACATAGCGAGTGTTCTTTTTCATCTGCGGCTCCTTCTGCAAGAGAGCGTATTTGCTCAGTCGTTAATCAAGCTTAACTGGTAAAACAGCTTTCGGTAGGGGCAGATGTCACACTCGTTGATAACGACTTAGGGTAATTCATGGAGGAGGCAAACACAGTTAACAGCGGCATCTAAGTAAGTTTGCTTTTTCATTCGGAACACAAAGAAAAGCTAAAAATATCATGATTAATTGTAAATAAATTCAATGAATTATGTGGATATTATTGGCTTAAGAGCATGATCCCCCCTCTAACTCCTGTCTCTTGATCACATCTCAAAGATCTAGAGACTTGGCAAGCAAGTAACCTTCAAGGATGGTTTGCAAAATAAACCATCCTTCCCAAAGCCGTTCCCAGCCAACTCGCCCGTTGCGTTTAGAATCATACCAACCGGCTAATTTCCCAAGATTAATGTATGCCCAATAGAGACTCGGTGCTTTCTTTGGCGGCTTTCTCTTTTCCTGTTTTGACCACAGGATCTTCCAGCTTTGAGGACTCAATATCATTTCACAACTCTGTTTCTCGGCTTCTTCTTTGTTCAGCCCAAGATAACGAAGTTGGTGCAACCGAACGGCAATGAAAGCCAGTATGACAACCATTCGCTCCAAGTTTTCTTTGCTTTGCATTCGTAAGTTTTCAACCTGAGTTCCACCACTCTTCCACGCTTTGTGGAACTCCTCAATTAGCCACCGCTTTTCGTAATAATCTAATATTCGTTCGGCCTCTTCTTTTGAGCGGACTGGCTCTGATGTGAGAATATGCCAGTTGAGACCTTTTTCCTGTTCACGCTCCTGACAGCCTACATAATAAAGCTCTACAGGTTCTCCCTTTTTGTTGGATGGAACCTTCACTGTAATGGGGGCGTAGCGAACTTCACACACAGCTCGTCGTGCCTTACGGCCGCCTTTTTGTCTGACCTGAACTGTTCTCATACCTGCATCAGTTAAGGACGCGCTGTACTGATAAAGTTTATCTTCACTCTCCAATATGCAGCGACTTTGCATCGAACGAACGACAAAACGTTGTTGATTAGATGTTTTGTAAGCCAAATATTCAATAAGGTCGGCTTCTCGGTCACACACGGAGATAATCTTGCTCATCCCTTCGCCAAGGCGAGTTTCCATAGCTCGAGATGCGCGTTCCCATTTGTAGCTCTCTTTTTCAAGATACGGTCTTTTCGCATGATTCTGACTCTTGCCGTAATCTTTGATATTTCGAGTCCAGCGCTCTTGTTCAATAAGACCAACGACATGCTGCTCGTGTGGTGCAAAAAGAAGGACGGAGTGGGCGAACATCCCTCGGGAGTAATTATTCGAGGTCGTATGCCCCATGTCTCCCCGGACAGTTGAATGGGAAAATTCAAGTGAAGTGGTATCTTCCAACGCCAGTAAGCACTCATAGTGCTTCGTATTTTCGACCGTTGCGGCAAAACCAGCCTCGGCAATGGCTTGAGGGTCAATGGCTTGATTGCGAGTAAAGCGATAAGCAGCTTCAATATCAGCGGGAGATTTCAAAGATTGCACAAGTGATTGTCCTAAATGATTAGCCAAAGAAGAGGCAAGTTGTACTAGGCGCTTGGAGCGACGGCGATCGCCTAACTCGGAGTGGTGAAAGGTATCTCTGGCCCATTGCTCTGTATCTGCTGAAAACATAGTAACCTACCTCAACTTGTCAGTTTTTGTTGAGATCAATCAGTGAGATAAAAGTTCAAAAAAATCCCTCAATTTTTATCGAGGGATTTGTGTAGGAAAGTCAGCCTCTAACTCCCCCCTTAAAAAAACAAGGGGGGAGAACCGTATCGAGCGCGCTGTAACTTATTGGCTCTATTTGCTTTTTTCAGCAAGCTTTAGTACTGGCTTGAGGGGGGTTGTAGCAGCGATCTCGATCTGGCTCCCTCCTTCTTTAGAGGGAGGGTCGGGGAGCGTCACATGCACGAAAGCTAAAGTAATTTAATGGCTTATCACCGGTTAAAAGCGTATGCCCTTTAAATTCCATTCTATTAATAAGTTATCTAGAAAAACGCCTTTGGATAGCGCGTGGTGTAATAGTTTTCAAGCTGAGTATCTTGGGCCGTTAAGGCTTCAATACAATCTCTAGTTTGGGTAATAAACGCCAGTGAGAGAATGATCAAACCGCCCATGGTCATGATCAGAGTATCAATGTTAAAAAGATTGATATCAATCGCGTAACTAAATGCCATGCTACCAAGCGGGATGGTTAACACGCAAAGGGCAAAAATGGCAGATTCAATCCGCGCTTTATGACTAACCGGAACGGCGTGACCGCGCAGTGAACTAAATTGAATCCCTTTGATCGTTAACCCCATTCCTGAAATAAAAAGTGCGATAGCTTTGATTGCGGCGGTATGAGTGTACGCAAAGCTAATGACACCTAAACCAATCAATAAACCGCCGAGCAACACTTGTTGATAACGGTTTAACCAACGATTCATCTTCACCGATAGTGTCCCGCCAACCAACATACCGATAGCGATAGAAGATTCGAACAGCACCACATAACTGATGTCGTTATTGAGGATTCGCTGCACGTAAATCGGAACGACAACGGAAATTAGGGGAGTGAGAATAAAGTTACCGACCATGGCGGAGTAGCAGAACATCAGCTCCGGTTTAAGCTGTTTTAGGCTGCGAAAACCTTGGGTGATTTGCAGCGCTTTACTCTCCGCTGAAGGAGCGGGCTTTTCACCAGCAGGCAAATGCACAAAGCTAAACAAGATCAATGAAATCAGGTACAACACAAAGGTAGCGAGCAGAGAATTCACTATCCCCACGGCATAAATCACTCCGCCGCCAACCACCACACCAATGATCACTTGCAGTGAGTTTAAGGTCGAAGAGATACCGATGGCATTCGTGAGGTTCTCTTTACTCACCAGCAGGGGAATCAAGGTATTGGGCGCAGTAGATATGGCACTGTTTAATATCGACAAAAGTGAAATAAGGATTAAGCAGCTGATAAAACTTTGGTAAGAAAATAATAAGATAAACGCCAATAACACCGATGCGATGCTGCAAAACAGCACCACGGTTTTCTTTGCATAGCGGTCGAGCAAATAACCTGATATTGGTAAGAACAGAATATTGGCAACCCACATGACCGCGACTAACACACCCACACTCTCAGCGTGACCAAACAGTTGTACTAATGCCCAAATAATCACCACCGATGCACTGCGAAATGCCACGATGGAACAGAGATGAGAGAAAATGTACCCATAATAGCTCATTGAATTTCTGCTCATTTTTTCTCTGTCCTTATGAATTTAACGGTGAACCTCAGTCCTTGAGGTGGGGATAACAAAGGGAATTCATGTAATCAAACTGTTGCATAAATGAACATTATCGGCAAATCAAAGTAACCGCAACTTATTTGTCTTTTTTAGGTAGATCAATTGTCTAGCTGAATTCGTTACTAATAACACATTATTAGAAAGTGTCGATAAGGCGATATGATTAATGATAACACTTCTCGTTTACGAGCATTTTGTGCGAAAATGCGCGCTGTTAACTCTGAAGTGCTTACCTTATGCCATCACTTACACGTATCTGTCAGTTACTTGATTACATCAATCATCATATTCAAGAGCCTCTTTCTCTTGAGCTGTTGGCGGAGAAAAGCTGTTGGTCTCGTTGGCAGTTGCAACGGGTATTTCAGTATGAAACCGGATTTACGGTTGCCAGTTATATTCGTCAACTCAAGCTTAGTCAGGCTGCGCAACAGCTTCTTAATGGTCGAGACCGGATCATTGATATCGCTTTAGCAACGGGCTTTAATTCTGAAATTTCTTTTACCCGCGCATTTAAGCAACATTTTGGTATAACGCCCAAAACGTATCGTCAGAAAGGGTTGTTAACCGGAGTGTTGCAGCCCCTTGTGTTGGTTCAATCGAAGCATAAAGTGGCAAAACCTGACAAACTAACAGATGTTCGAATTGAAACCTTATCGAGTTTTACTGCGTGGGGTTTGCAGGGGCAAATGAAGGGGCTGTTATCTGCTCAGCCTGATTTTGCTCTTATCGTGCCTAGTTTATGGCAACAGTTAGATGCGCTAGGTGGTTTTGATAAAGCGCGAGAGAATCTCGGTCTGATTGATGTTAGGTCGAGTGATGGCGAAGGCAATAACCTGCATTACTGGGCGCTCGTCAGTGATCAAGAGAATCGTTGTGATAAAGCAGCAGGTTGTCCAGATGCCTTTGCTCATGTCCATGTGCCAACGCAAACCTATGCGGTTTTGAAACATCAAGGTCCAGTGTCTGACTTGTCACTCAGTGTTGAATGGTTCATTTTCGATTGGTTACCTCAGTCGGGATACCGAGGAGTAGATGGCGTCGAGTTGGAACGTTATCCAGCGCATTTTGCACCGATAGCAGAGGATGCAGTGATGGAGTATTGGCTACCTATTCAATGGTAAGCGCGTCTACAAATGCCCGTACCTAGTCATTTTTATCCGAATGTCTCCCCAAGCTCAATGAAAGATAAAGATGCACCAAATTGTTAGTTTTGCCTTTGGATAAATCGATAAAATCAAATGAGATTCGTTCTCATTTTAAAGGGCAACCATGTCACTTTCACATCAATTCAGATTGTTACCGCAAGTTTGTATGGTGACTGCTTTTGCGGGCTTCCCATTTTTTACCGTACAAGCATCAGAACAACAGCAAGAAACGCTCACGGTTCTTGGTCAGCAGTATCGTAATACAGCCACAAAAACCTCATTAGCACCGGATGAAACACCGCAAGCCATATCGGTTTTGTCCGGTGAATCTATCGAAGCGAAAGGGGCAACTTCTCTTGGTCAGGCATTACGCTATGCACCTGGGGTGGTGACGGAAACCAAAGGCGGTTCGGTCACCATGTATGACAACTTCTACATTCGAGGTTTTCAGGTTGATCAAAGCTATTACGATGGCTTGGTGCTGCAATATCTAAAAGGATGGAATCTCCAGCCACAAATTGATCCCATTATGATGCAGCAAGTCGAGGTGTTTAAAGGCCCGACCTCGGTACTCTACGGCGCAATGCCTCCCGGTGGTATGGTGAACATCATTGCCAAAAAGCCACAAAAAGAGCATCAAACCCAAATTAAGGTGAGCGGTGGTTCGCGCAATCTGCGTCAAGCATCGATAGATACAACTGGGCAGTGGGCTGATAGTCCCGTTGATTATCGAATGATTGCTTTGGCTCGCAAGCAAGATGGTCAGGTCGATAATACCGAAGAAGAACGCTATTTAATTGCGCCATCGATGAATTGGCATTTGAGTGAGGCAACCCATTTAAACCTGAACCTCTATTATCAGCGCGACCCCAACATGGGGATGAATTCTTCCATGCCCGCTTCTGGGACGGTTTATCACTCAGTTGCGGGTGATACATCACCATCAACGTCGGTAGGTGATAAAAATTGGAGTCAATTTGAGCGCAATGTCTTTATGGCGGGTTATCAATTTGATCATGATTTTGCTAATGACTGGCATTTCTTACAAAACTTTCGCTTTATGCGAGCGAGTTTAAGTCAAAAGAACACCTACCATACTGCGAGTGGATTTGATGCGGCGACAGGTACGTTAAGTCGCAATGTCTATAGCACGGATGAGGACTCAAAAGGGTATACAGTCGACAACCAACTTTCACTGGTAAGAAATTGGGGACAAGCGGAACACAACATTCTGTTTGGTCTCGATTACCAGCATCTTTCTGGGGAATCAGACTATCGTGAATACAGTGGTATGAGCGCAGCGTTTGCAGCGTTCAATCTATTTAATCCCAACAATAATTTATTGAACACTCAAGACTTAACGGTTGCCGCAGAGTATGACTATCAGATAAAAGTTAAGCAGTTGGGTGGTTATTGGCAAGACCAAATGCTGTGGAATAACTGGGTATTTATTACTGGCTTACGCTGGGATCATTATCAAAGTAGTAGTGAAGTAAGTGGTTATGAGACAGAAGCTGACAGTCATGCGATATCTTACCGTGTAGGTGCTTTGTACCAATTTGATAACGGTATTTCGCCATTTGTTAACTATGCGACTAGCTTTTCTCCGGTTGCCGGAGTGGATTCGAAATTTGGTGAACCCTTTGAACCAGAAAAAGGGAATCAAGTGGAACTTGGGGTGAAATATCAATCGGCTACTGGCGAGTTTAGCGGAACGTTATCTGGCTATCGCATCATCAAAAGCAATGTCGTGGTCACCGATCCTTCTTCTGCCAACTACCAAGATGATATCCAAGTCGGCGAAGTTCGCTCTCAAGGCATTGAAACCCAAGCTAATTGGAAAATCACCCCTTTATTGCAGCTAGATGGTAGTTATACCTACTCCGATGTTGAGGTGACAAAAGACAGCGCCAATGGTTTAAAGGGAACCACTCCGATTTATGTACCCAAGCATAGCGCGACATTGTGGGCTCAGTACCAGCTTAATCAACTGGGGTTGTCTGGTGCACAAGTCGGGTTGGGTGGGCGTTATGTCGGGTCGATGTACATGAATGCGAACAATGACCAAGGCAAAGTACCAAGTTACGCTTTGTTAGATATGATGGCTCGTTACGAGTTAGGTGAATTAAACAGCCAATGGAAAGGCATGTCGGTAGAGGTGAGTGCAACTAACTTAACCAACAAGGAATACTATTCTTGTTACGACAACGCGAACTGCTGGTATGGCGCAGAGCGTAATATGCGCATTCAATTTGGTTACGATTTTTAAATTTGATTTCTGTCGATGTGTAAAAGCCGCTGTTAAAGCGGCTTTTTTTGCCTCACTTCAAAAAAATAAACGCCGTTTCAATAATTCTGATCGATTTGATCACAAATATATTTATGCATATATAAACGACATTGATCAAATATGAATGAGTGTTAGGCTAGCTCCAACATTAGGAGGTGCCTATGCACACGAATTACAACAGCAATCCATTAGATGCTAAAGCGTACGATACCGATCGCTTACGTTCAGAATTTCTTACCGAAGATTTATTTAAAAGTGACGAGATTACCTTGGTTTACAGCCATATAGACCGAATCGTCGTCATGGGTGTGAGTCCGAGTACTACAACATTAAAACTCAATGAATTTGTCGATACCAAGGCCTTTGGCGTGGAGTATTTTCTGCAGCGCCGAGAGCTAGGATTGGTCAACCTAGGTGGCTCTGCTAAGGTGAAAACAGCGGTTCAGGAATACACATTGAACCATTTAGATGCGTTGTATCTGAGTTTAGGTGAACAGGATGTTGAGTTTACGTCACTGGATCAGTCAGACCCAGCGCTTCTATATTGTTTGAGTGCTCCGGCTCATCACTGCTATCCATCACGGATTATTACCCGCGAACAGTCTCGCCATATTGAGCTAGGTTCCACTGAAAATGCCAACGCTCGTACCATTACCCAATATCTTCATCCTGAAGTGTTGCCGACTTGTCAGCTCTGCCTTGGGGTGACACATCTCAAACCGGGCAGTGTGTGGAATACCATGCCAGCGCATACCCATGAACGTCGCATGGAAGCCTATCTCTATTTTAACGTTGCCCCTAATCAGGTGGTGTTTCATTTCATGGGCGAACCTCAGGAAACTCGCCATATTGTGGTGCGCGACAAACAGTTAGTGCTGTCGCCAAGTTGGTCTATTCACTCGGGTTGCGGCACGCAAAACTACAGTTTTGTGTGGGGCATGTTGGGAGAAAACCAAACCTTCGATGATATGGATTTTGTGGATATGCAAGCGATTCGCTAACGAAAGATAACAATAACTGTACCTTACATGGAGTCACAATATGTTGCTGAATAAACCATTAAAAATGTTGACCATAGCTGTAATGCTTGTAAGTTAAGCCGCATTTAACCAATCGGATATCTTAGGCGTTCGTGCTAAATAAGAAACTCTATGGAAAGTAATAAGAAAACAGAATATCGCGCACCAGCGTTAGAGAAAGGGCTAGAGATCCTCGAGCTGTTGGCCGAACAGTCAGAGCCGCTATCGAAAAAGCAAATTGCTGAAAAGCTCAATCGCAGCATTAATGAGATATTTCGAATGCTCTCGGTTTTGATAGAAAAACAATATATTGAGTACGATAGTGATACGTCATGTTACTCACTCACATTAAAAATGTTTGCTCTATCGAACCAGCATCCACCCATTGCTCAACTGCTCAAGCGGGCCAATCCGTTAATGGAGGAGTTGTGCCATACAGTGAATCAGTCATGCCATTTGTGCAGCTATAAGAACGGTGAGCTTTTGGTGATTGCGCGCCAAGAGAGTCCTTACAAAATGGGATTTAGTTTGCGCCTTGGTTCGAAAATCGATATCTGCTCATCGGGTTCTGGCATCGTACTCCTGAGTTTTAGCGAGGAGAAACAGCGTACGGATATCCTTAAAAAGTCGCGTTCTACCGCAGAGGAAGTCGCGCATGCAACTAGCCATATCGCCAACACCATTGAGCAAGGCTATTACATTGGTGAAAGTCCACAAATCTCGGGCGTAACCAATATTACAGCGCCGATTTTTGGCGTACTAGGTGAAGTCATGGCGGTAATTACTGTCCCATATATGACCTTGAATTCGAATACGGTACATCACCATATTGCCGATATCGAGCACACCAAAACGCAGCTGCTTCAGGTCGCGAAACAGCTCAGTCAGAACTTATCGCTTTAGCTAAAAATATCATTTTCAAATGACTTACTAATTCAATGTATTACATGAACATTGATAGCTTTTGCGCAGGACCACTAACTCCCCCTTAAAAAAACAAGGGGGAGAGGCGGTCTGAGTTCGTCGTAATAGTCGAGTTCGCCATCATGTTTGATAGCGGGTTGGAACGCGTTGTTGGTCTCGATCTCGAACTTATTCCTCTAATCCAAAATAGGCTAACTTAACAGATTGATTCAAAAACGATTTAACGTGAACTGATAATCACTGCCAAGTGTTATACGTTGGATCTCATGTTTTTCAACAGGGCGATATTGTCGCCAATCCCATTCATTATCGAGTAAGACGATGTTGGTTAGCCCAAAACGCTTCATGTCTGCCAAAGAATAGTCATATCCTTTGATTTGCTTATCGGTGAAATTCTCTGGGTGTTGCTGCTTTTGTAGTTGGCCATAAACAGTGATGAGGTTATCGACTTTAATACTTGCGAAGAAGGCGGATTCCTCTTTTCGCGCCGCGTTAATGTACTTGTTGAATGATTCTTGTAAGTTATCGTCCACTTTCCAATTCTGCTGCCATGCACTGCCGTGCCAGAGAAGGATGGAATCTTTGTGAAGATATTTGTGATTGCCAGCAGTTAGAACATAGTCAGCACAAGAAGAAGCACATAGGCGCAGCACTTCTACATCCATATTGTTTTGCTGAATCCAACGACCAAGCTCAAGACCGGCTTTAACATCACCGCCAGGGCTTGAAACAACCAGTCTGTTGGGCTTATCGCTAACATTATTAAATGCTTTAAATAACGCCTTGTTATGTTTTTTAGAAATATTTCCAAGGTAAAGCAGTTTGCCGTTTTCCATTCCGACAAAATCACGTGACGGTGGTTCATTACTATGATTGGGCAAATGGGCGCACCCAGCTAGCAGACCTAGGGAAATTAGCGATAACCACTTCATGGTAACTCCTTGAAATTACATATAAACGAGATGCATATATTAACTGAATTTATAGCAAATGTAGAATGGAATGGTGTATTTGTGGACTGGTTTGTGCGCTTTTCTGGTAGCGATCTCGATCTGGCTCCCTGCTTATTTAGAGAGAGAACCGGATCGCGACACTTACCGCTTACTGCCCCAAACGCTGGTGGCGCTGACGGCCAGAATTGATAGCAGGATCAATGATGATGCTGGAGCTAGCACCACCCAATAGCTGCGCTCAATGTAGGGCATGCCTTCGGAAAGGATGCGGCCCCATTCTGGGCTGGGTGGCATGGCGCCTAAGCCAAGGAAACCGAGTGAGGCTAGGGCAAGGGCAATGCCCGGTACACGCAACATGGCATGGCGCAGCAGAGGTTTAAATACCGCAGGAAGTAAGTAGAACAGATTGCGTCTCACTGGACCGACTCCAATCAGCGGCAGCATTTGCATGTAAGTACGCGCTTTCACTTCTGTGGTCAAAGCGGCGGCATGCGCGGCTAAAGGGGCCCAACTGACCAATACCACGGCCAAACTTGCGCCCCAGATCCCTGCACCATAAATCGCCACGATCAATAACCCAGTGATCACCGGCGGCAGCGCATTAGCAATTTCAATTGGCCCCGACATAAGGCGCGGGAATTGACCCACGATAAAACCAATCACGAGGCAAATTAGAGCAATAACGATGGCTAAAAAGCAGGTATAAAAGCTGCCATGAGCGACACGCGCGAGAATGTCACGCCCCATCGAATCGGCACCAAACGGCAGTGCAAATGAAGGCGATGCCAAACGCATATGTTCGATAGCAAACGGGTCGCGCGGCAAACCAAACACAATCATCATCACCAGTAACCCAAGACAAACCCAAGGGATGACTCGCGCAGCCCCGGTCACTTGGATGCTGCTCTCTTTAGGTTGCGGCAGTGCCCCTTGACGCAGTGCACGACCGAGAATGAGCGCTTTAATGATGTTGACGAGAATACCGACGCCAAAAGCGAGTGACAAAATCAGCAAAATGCCTACTTGCAGTGTCGGCACATCTTTGGCAATCGCAGCGCCCAAGGTGGCACGGCCAATTCCGGGAATGGCAAATACCTTTTCGACCGCAATCGCGCCCCCTGTCAGGGAAACCACCACTAAACCAACCAAAGGAAGAATGGTGGCGAGCGAACGTTTGAGTACGGCAAAAGTGATGTGACGGCGACTGATTCCAGCCACGCTCCAAGTCGCAACCCAAGATTCAGTGAACACTTGCGCAATGGTGTCGGAGAGTAAGCGGCCTAAATAACCCCCTGCAGGAATCGCCATCGATAATGCCGGTAATACCGCATAGTGAAAACCTTTCCAGCCAAAAGGTGGAAACCAACGTAGCCATACTGCGCCGATGAGCAGCAGTAACGAAGCAAGTAAAAATTCAGGCAGAGCCGTGAACATCACGGCGATAACCCCTTGGCTGCGGTGAGCTTGACCACGCAGCCCATAACGAATGGTTGGGATGGCAAGGGTTAGGGCGATAATCACTGCGCCACAAAAAGCAAGTCCCATCAAAGTGAGGGAAACACTGGCTGCCTCCAACATGCCACCTAAAATTGGGCGGCCGGAGACCCAAGAGACACCTGGGTCGCCGTGCAGTAAACCGTGTAACCATTGCGTCATTAACGCCCAAGGCCCTTGGTCTAATCCTAATGAGGCACGAATGGCATTCAGCGTCTCTTCACTTGGGTTTTGCTCTGCTGAGCGTGCACGGAGCAAAGCAAGAGCGGGGTCTTGCCCTGATAACCAAGGTAGGAGAGCGACTAAGATGACCACGCCCACTAGGGTTGCAAAACGCGACCCGAGTGAAATTAAGCCAGACCAAGCGGTGATGGAACGTAACGAAAGTAGTTTCATGATGACACGGTTCTTACTGCTGTTTATAGGCGGTTATAGCGATGACTCGCCGCTTTTGATGTACGTATGGCTATCAATCAAGGTACGTTCACGAGGATCGCGAATCGCGCCCACGACACGTTTCGATTCACCTTGGATAACGCGTTCATGCAACATTGGAATCGCCGCATCGCTCGCCAAGATCAGGTTTTCTGCTGCCATAATCGCTTTTTGGCGTTCAAGTCCGGCTGGCAAACTGCCTGCCACTTGCAGCGCTTGGTCGATTTCAGGTTGGCAAAGCTGCGCGATGTTAAACGAGCCTTTACAGCTAAAGTCGCTGTACATGTACGCCACTGGGTCGCCAGAGTCCAATACGGTTGCACGTGACAAAATAAACGCATCGACTTTGCCCGCTAACGCATCAGATTCGATTTGAGAATATTCACGCACATCTTGTTTCACGTTAAAGCCTGCTTTGGTCAACTGCTGTGCAAGGTAAACGGCTACTTCTGGCAGTTCAGTACGGTCGGTAAAGGTGGCTAACGTAATCGTGATGCCTTTTGGATCCGCTGGAGCGATGGTGTGCTCAACCGGTTGGCGCAACTTGGCTGCCCAAGGTAGCGCTGGACCTAACAGACCTTGCGCAATATCCGCGCGTTTTTCATAGACGTTATTGACGATTTGTTCGCGGTCAATCGCTTCACGCACAGCTGCTCGCACGGCTGGATCTTTCATTACACCGTAACGGGTATTGAGATAGAGCGTATTGGTGCGTGGCATAGGAACTTCATGCACTAAAGAAGGATCAAGCAGCGGCGCTTGTGATACCGGAATTGCTTCGACAATATCCGCACTGTCGGTACGTAGTGCAGCAGCACGAGCAATACCATCGGGTACAAAACTCACATCAATACCAGAGGCTTGCGCTTTCTCGCCCCAGTAATCGTTAAAGCGATTTAACGTTGCAGAGCTGGTGCCGTTCACAGCGGTCAGCACAAACGGACCTGTACCCGCCGTGATTGGGTTAATCACGCCGTTCTCTTGGTAGGCGTTTGGCGACAATATCGCCAATTGTGGGCTAGTTAGACGCTGCGCAAGCAACGGGTCTGGTTTAGAACTGGTCACAACCACAGCATATTCGCCGTCGGCTTTGACCGTTAAAGTCATGCCGTCAAGAATGCGCGGTTTTGGGGTTGCTTTGGAAGCCACTTGCAGAGCATTGACCACCGCCTTGGCATCAAAAGGAGTATGGTCGTGAAATTCCACATTAGGGCGCAGTTCAAAACGCCACTCGGTTGGTGAAACCTGTTCCCATTTCGTTGCCAGTGCCGAGGCTAAGTTGCCTTCTTGATCCAAGATAACCAAGGTTTCTGCGGTGCTCCAGCGCGACAGCTTAAACGCGTCATCACTGAGCGGGGTCAAACCTGAGCGTGGTGGCAATAGCATGGCCAGCTTAATGCGATCTTGTGTCGCTTCAGCTGTGCTCGTTGATGTGGCTGGTTTGTCGTTGCTCGAATCAAAACAACCAGAAAGTAAAGAGGCAGACACAGCGACGCTGAGCAATGACCACTGCTTAAATCGTTTCATTGATACTTCATCCTATAAGAATTACAAACTACGTTTAGCGTTTCTAGAAGTGAGGCTCGTCCAGTTCGATGCTGGGCACCGCCTCTAATAATTGTTGGGTGTAGATATGATGCGGGGAGTGCAACACTTCTTGAGTCGGGCGATCTTCAACAATCACCCCATGGTTCATCACCAAAAGTCGTTCACACAAACCAGAGACAATCGACATGTCATGGGTGACGAGCAACAGCCCCATGTGATTTTGTTGGCACACTTCGAGTAATAACGTTTTGATCTGTTCACGCAGCGGTAAGTCCAACCCGCTGGTCGGTTCATCAGCCAATAAAAACGCTGGCTTCACGATTAAGGCGCGTGCTAAAGCCACCCGTTGAGCTTGACCACCAGAGAGCTCACCCGCCTTTTTCTGCAGTGTCTCTTTTGTAAGTCCCACTTGCTCTAGGGCATGAATGAGTTCAGCTGACGTGACTTCACGTTTTTTGAGACGTTTTACCGGTTCGGCCAATACTTTTGCCACACTTTGCGTTGGGGGCAGGGCATTTTGTGGATCTTGTGGTATGTATTGCACCTGCTCGCGATACCAATTCAGCGATTGCCATAAACCCTTGCGCACCGATTCGCCTTGGCACTGCAGCACTCCAGAAGTGGGTTGATGAATGGCTAACATAAGCTTGAGCAACGTTGATTTACCGCTCCCAGAAGCTCCAACTAAACCGACGCGTTCATGTTGCTGAAATGCCAATGAAAGATCGCTTATGATGGCCTGTTGATTCGGCGCGAAACTCACTTGATGTAACTGTAAAAAAGGGGCGAAACGGCTCATGCACGGGCACTCATGGTCGAAGAATAGGGGTTAGTGGCATCAAAGTGGTTATCACTACTTAATGAAGCAATACGACTGCTATGCACCGCGCGCACCAAACTTTGGGTGTAGGGATGCTGTGGGAAATTCAGTAATGTGCGCATTGGCGCTTGCTCAACGATTTCCCCTTGATAAATCACGATAGCGCGATCGCACAGCTGCGCTGCGACATTAATGTCGTGGGTGATGAACAGTAAAGAGAGTGGGCTACCATGCAGATGTTCATCATGAGAGCAAAGGTGCTGGGCTCCGCAGCACTGCTTGAGTAGGTCTATCACCTGCTTTTGACTGACGACATCCAAGGCTGTGGTTGGCTCATCGGCGACTAACATATTGGCCCCACTTAAAAGAGCCAAAGCAATGCACAAACGCTGGCGTTGTCCACCAGACAATTCTGCAGGCAAACGGGATAACAAATCCGACGTTGGGTCGATGTGCATCTGCGCCAACACATCATGCAACTCATGATGGGAGTGATTATGGGTACTCAATCTCAGTTGCTTGCCCACATTCATCAATGGGTTAAGCGCACTAAACGTATCTTGGAAAATGGTGGCAACGCGCCCTTGTGCTTGGCGGGCTAACACCGGTTGCCCTGTCACCTCTGACTCATTGACTACGATAGAACCTGAAACGTGGGCATAAGGAGGAAGCGTGCCATTGATCGCCTGCGCGGTGAGCGACTTGCCTGATCCAGAAGCGCCAAGTAGGCAAACACGCTCGCCCTGAAATAGAGAAAAATCGACATGATTAACGAGAGTTTGCCCTTGGATAGAGATGCAAAGGTCGTTAACCGACAGAATTGGGCTAATGGAGTCAATGCGTTGCACGCGGATTCATACTTCTTGGTTATGTGAATTATGTTATAACATAACAAATATGAAGGCATGAATAAATATGGAGTAGCATATTGTTACAATTTGCCCACAGCACAAATGTTTAATGTGACGCGGCTAAAATAGTAAGCACTTATATAAGCCACTAATAATGGTACTAACGTTAGGCTTTTTAACTAAAATCAAAAAGTTGGTTACTTTTGCGCAACGTTTATATCTTTTATCATTCATTAATAATTTATACACATCTGTTTTGATCTAAATCGTATTTTATGCAACAGAATGTGCTAGCATTCTCATTACCGTTTTTCCAAACACTTTTGAATGGGTATATCCATGAATCTTTTTGAACAATCTAACCCAGCGCGTCGTCGCTACGGTTTAGCAGCGTTTATTGGTCTAATCGCTGGTATCGTTTCTGCTTTCGTTAAATGGGGTGGTGAAGTTCCACTACCACCACGTAGCCCAGTTGACATGTTCAACGCAGCATGTGGTCCTGAAACTCTAATTCGTGCAGCAAGCCAAATCGACTGTTCACGTAACTTCTTGAACCCTCCATACATTTTCCTACGTGATTACCTAGGTCTAGCTGATCCAAACGCAGCAGTATACACCTTTGCTGGCCACGTATTTAACTGGGTTGGCGTAACTCACATCGTATTCTCTATCGTGTTCGCGGTAGGTTACTGTGTGGTTGCTGAAGTGTTCCCTAAAATCAAATTGTGGCAAGGTCTGCTAGCTGGTTTCCTAGCTCAAGTGTTTGTTCACTGGATCTCTTTCACTCTAATGGGTCTAACTCCTCCACTATTTGACCTTCCATGGTACGAAAACGTATCTGAAATCTTTGGTCACCTAGTATGGTTCTGGTCAATTGAAATTATTCGTCGTGACCTACGTAACCGTATTACTAAAGAACCTGATCCAGAAGTGGATCTAAAAGCGGCTCGTTAATCCCTACGTAACGAATGCTAGATAAGAAAAAGGTCGCCGCGGCGACCTTTTTCATTTTGTGCATTTCCCTGGCATATTCTGTCTTTATTTACGAGTCTTTTAAAAAATTAACTAATTAATTCAATTTGTTACTATATTTTCTTGGCAATCTATTCTTTTCTTAGCCCTCTATTTGGGCTCGAAAATCTGCCACTCGCCTCAGTTAAGTTATCTTCAGCGTTCCTCGCCAAAACACTCTTCATAGCTGGTACAGGTTTCACAGCTGGGCGAGCGGCACACATAATCACCACCACTTTCACAGAGCTGACGATAGAGAAAACGTTTCCAACGCATATTGTGATTATTCAGTGCATGTAAAGTGGGAAAATAGTCGTGAAATAGCTGACTGAGGCGTGGGCGTTCAGGCATCCCTAAATCGCGCCACAAATGTTGGCTGCCCATGCTGGCATTTGCCAGCACTTGCGCCATCTGCTCGGCATAGGGCTTGCGGGTATCCAGATGCTCAGTAAGCAATTGGGTTAGCTCGCCAAGTTCATCATCGCGCATACCAATCAGCTCTTGGCGCAGAGACAAAGCGGCGTACTGAGGCAGAGCGTGGGTAGCAATCGGTAACAAGCCAACCCGCTCCGTCAGCTGATAATAGTCGTCACAACTGAGCCCTAAATGGGCTGGCAGTGCGGATTTGCCTTGATGAAAAGCCGCAATGATTGGATACCAATAGTGGGTAAACACATCATTCATTCCTAGCTCCTTACGCCTTGAGGTTGCAGGCTACCAAGTGGATTTAAGGGCAGATGGGCGCTATCGATAATCGCTTCTTCAATCGGACAGATGCTAGCGCACTGAGGGTTATCAAAGTGACTGGCGCACTCGTCGCAACGCCGAGAATGAATGCGAAATTGGCGCGTCACCTCTGGGTCGCGATACACCGCCTTATTGGGACACACAATCAAACAAGCGTGGCAGCCGACGCATTTTTCAGTAATGGTAAAACTCATTGGGCGCTTCTCCATGTTGTTGCTGTGACTTCATTAAGGCTGGATTTACCCTGTTGGGGAGCCGCCACTTGTGCTGATTGCTGCCGGGCAATCGCTTTAAGTGCATCGGCAATCGGTTGGAAGGCAAAATCCACATTCGGCGTTACGCCCCGTTTTTCCAACTCGCGCCATGGAGTAATGCCAATTCGTGAACAGAGCAAGATACGACAATCACTCACCACATCCAAAATGGCGTTCTTCTCCTCTTCTTCAGGACAATCGGTTTTACCATGACAATAGAGCGCTACCTCGCGGGTTTCTTTGAACAAAAACTGCTGCTGGCGCGGTTCAAATTGGTAAATTTCAAAAGCAGTGGCATGACCAAAGTGCGTTTGAATGTGTTCGCTGCCATTGCTGGCAATCGCCAATAAAAAGGGCGCGACACAGAGCGGTTGCTCGGCGTCATGGCTGCTATGACAAGGGCTAGATTCACCTTCGTGACCCGAGCCGCAGTGACTGTCACCATCGCCAAGCATGCCCACAGCATCGGCGCGACATTGTTGGCAGTGGGTCATTTGTGGCATAAAACCACCGGAAGCTTCGCGAGCCAGTTGCAGCTCTTCAGCGGTTGGGCCGCGTTGGCCGGATAAACCAAAGTAGGTGCCGTGCGCGGGATCAGAGATCAAAGGCATGATGTTGTGCAGCAGGGCACCGTGCTGTTTAACAGCCTCTGAAACGTCAACAATATGCTGATCATTAATGCCGGGAATCAGCACGGTATTGACCTTCACCAGAAGCCCAGCTTGGGCGGCTTTTTTCAGGCCAGCAAACTGACGTTCAATTAATAGGGTTGCGGCTTCGCGGCCTTTATAGCGGCGATGCTGATGGAAGATCCACGGATAGATCTTGGCGCCAATCTCTGGGTCAGTGCAGTTGATGGTAATGGTTAAGTGATGCACGCCCAATTCCACCAAGGCTTCAACGTTTTCTTCCAGAGCTAACCCGTTGGTAGAAATACAGAGTTGCGCACTCGGGTCTTGGCGTTTGATCTGTCGCAGCGTGGCAAACGTCACTTGTGGATTGGCGAGTGCATCACCGGGGCCGGCAATGCCTACCACGCTCAGATTGGGCGCGCGCCGTTTGATGGCGCTGAATTGACGCAGCGCTTGCGCCGAATCCATCACTTGCGACACCACACCGGGGCGCGATTCGTTGCTGCAATCGTATTTGCGGTTACAGTAGTTGCACTGAATATTACACGCGGGGGCGACCGGTAAATGCATGCGCGCATATTGATGTGCTTGCTGAGAATAGCAAGGATGCTGCGCGATTTGGTCTTGAACCTCTTTGCTAAAAAAATGACGAATATTGTCATTGGCAGTGGGCTGTGAACCCTTTGATGAAGAAGGACTTTCCATGTCGACCTCTGTCCAGTGAAGTAATGGATAAAGGACTGCAATCTTTGTTCCTATTCTAATTTATTGATTTATGGTGGTTTTGTTGGGTTTTGATTGCGGCGAAACGAACAATTGTCGTAAATAGAACAAACGGCCCGAAGGCCGTTTTGTCGTATCTACTTCATTTTCCACCCGCTTCATTTTTATCCGCTCTAGTCACATCTGTTTCATTTCGATGTTCATGATTTGGATGCGATAGGCGATTTGCCGCGGCGTCATGTTCAGCAGCCGAGCCGCTTTGGCTTTCACCCAACCGGAGCGTTCCAGTGCATCAATCACCATCTCTCGCTCATCCAGATCTTCCTTATGCACGCCCGCTGAGTGGCCATTCGTGGCTGGAAAAGCAGGAGTGGGTTTACTCTGCTCCGTCGGCGTGTGCGTGACCACTTTGTGCGGCGCGGGATTGTCCATATGGGAAAAGGAGATGAGCTCTGGCTCAATCACGCCATTTTCCGAAAGCACCGACGCACGCTCTAAGGTGTTTTCCATCTCACGCACGTTACCTGGCCAGTGATAGCCCATCATGAGTCGGATCGCCGGATCGGTGAGTGATAGCTTGCGATCCTGCGCTTTGCTTAACCGTTTGATCATATGATCCGCCAGCTCAGGAATGTCCTGAATGCGATCCCGTAGGGGAGGCAAATACATCGGCATCACGTTAAGGCGATAGTAAAGGTCTTCACGAAAATCCCCATTCGCCACGTCCTCTTCTAAGTTACGGTTGGTTGCCGCCACGATGCGCACATTGACCGTTAACGTAGAGGAGCCGCCGACACGTTCAAACTCTTTCTCCTGCAATACCCGCAATAACTTAGCTTGAAAGGCTGGGCTGGTTTCACCAATTTCGTCGAGGAAAATAGTGCCATTGTCTGCCAATTCAAAGCGGCCTTTACGCTGTTTTACCGCGCCCGTAAATGCTCCTTTTTCATGCCCAAACAGCTCCGATTCAAGCAAGTTATCCGGCAGGGCGGCGCAGTTGAGTTTAATAAAGGGGTTATTGGCGCGGGGCGAATTGTAATGAATTGCGTTGGCGACCAACTCTTTACCTGTTCCAGATTCGCCACGTAGCAGTACGGTGGAATCCCAGCGTGACACTAACCGTATTTGCTCAAACACTTGGCGCATCACTTTGGTATGCCCCACCAAATTACGAAAGCTGTAGTTGTTACGCACTTGACGGCGCAAGCCATCCCGCTCATCCACCAATTGCTTTTGTTTGGTTTCAACTTGAAACGCCAATTGCACATTTTGCGCGACGAGGTTTGCGATCATCTCCAAAAATTTGGTCAACAGAGTTAGCGTTTGATCGTCCACATTGGGTGGCTGGGCCGACAGCGCACCAATCACAGTAGCGCGGCTATTTTTAAGCGGCACACAAATAAACGGTTTTTCGTAGTCGTATAGGGCGAGCTTATCGGCAAAGCGCATGTCACTGCCCAAATTACGAATGACAATGGAGCTGCCTTGGCGCAGCACTTCTCCAACGATGCCTTCGCCCACTTTGTAGTGCACCCGTTTTTGTTCGGCGGCGTCATTGGGGGTTGGCGAGTGCACGGCTTTGATGGTCAACGACTGTTGTTCCGCATCCAGCAAAGTCAGCAACCCGCATTTTAGCCGACAATCATCATGCAGCAGTTTCAGCACTTTGTCGGCGGACTCAATATAGTTAAGACTACTGTTCAGCACACTGGCGACACGATACATAGCTGCCAGTAACTGACGTTCTAAATCCATAAGGGACAGTTCTTCAGTCATAGCAAATCACCATTCAGAGCAAGGAAATGTCAAGCAGATCAAGGCACCTTTCAGTTGAATACTCTGGTCGATAGAGATGGTCGCAGAGTGCTCATTGAGTACCTGTTGCACGATAGACAAACCAATACCACGACAACCGGTTTGGTGTTTCGGTTTGGTGCTGAAAAATGGTTGAAACACTTTCAACCGCAAATTGGGCGCAATGCCGCCGCCGCTGTCTTCAACAAGAATGTTGATTTCCCCATTCTCTTCAAAGGTGGTGAGGCGAATCGTTCTGTCGTTACGTTTGGCGGCTTGAATCGCATCCATTGCATTATCAATCAGCTGTTTAAGTGCCAAAATAAGCCGGTGCGGCATACCGTTAATCGATCCAAGGCGTGGCGACAAAATCAGTTCAAGCTTGGTGGATGAGAGCAGTAATTCATCGGTACAGATCGCTGTGGCATCGCGGATCACTTGATTGATATTGACCGGTTGGAACGCTTCGCTGTTGCGTTCAGGAATCGCTTGTTTGATGTCTTGCATGGCGTGCAGCGCGGTTTCCATTGCTTCATCCATGGCAATCAGTCCGGGGCATGAAGGGCTGGTGCGTTTAAGAATGTTCATCGCGGAATCAATCATATTAAACGGGCCTTGCAGCTGATGCAGCGTTGCCATTAACGCCTCTTGCATCGCGTGGACGTATTTGTTGTCGCGCGTCATGAGCTTCACGGAATTGATGCGGCGCTCTTCAACCAGCAGTTTTTCACGAGTTCGTTCGGTAATCGCAATCACGGTATAAAACGCATCTTGCGGCTGAAAATAGGTGTCCGCGGTGGTGTCAGAAACGGGAATACGCACTAAAGCGAAATCGAACCAGCGTTCGCGCACTGCACCGGAGTTTTCAATGTGCACGCCTTTATAGCGGTGATCTTTTTGCGCCATGAAATCGGATAAGGTGTTGATGCCATAATCGACATTGAGGCTATCAAGCAGCGCTTTCATTGGGGGCTGACCAATGCTCTGTCCAATCTTGTCGTATTTGGCGTTACTAAACAGTAACTGGTGATTGTTATCCACCATGGCAATGGCGATTGGGGTGGCATTGAGCACTGCTTCAAACATCACCGACTGATTTTTCAAATCGGTCAGCAGTTGGTGTTTTTCGGTAATGTCTTTATGGATGGCGTAAAAGCAGTGCTGCCCGTGAGTATCGCGAAAACGGGAGATGGAGATTTCAGCGATGTAGGGTTCTCCACTTTTCTTGCGATTGACCAATTGTCCTTGCCAGTGCTGTCCAGAGGTGATGGTGTGCCAGAGGTTTTCATACACCTGGGTTGGAGTGGCTTTGTATGACAATAGTGAGGAATTGCGTCCAATCAGTTCCTCTGGGCAATAGCCTGTAATATCGGCAAACATCTGATTAACGTACAAAATGGTACCGTTGTCATCAGTAATGCTGATCGCTATCGGCGCATTAGAGACGATTTGCGAAAATGCCTGTGGATCAAACATCGGCGGCATTGAGTCTTGCAATCGTGTTTCGACTTGTCCCATAAGTGCCTTCCTTAGCAATAGAAACAGTATAAGAAACAAGTGTCATGCATTTCTTATTCCACAACAAAACTATTGTTTTTATTGGGCTGGTGGAAAAGAACAAAATTTAACTCTTGTTTGATATGAGACAAATTCGATTTTTTCTTTTCACTTTGTCGGCTTTGTAACAAAGGTCAAAACGCCTCTTTCCCATGTTGCTAAATGGCCAAATCGAGCTGCCACAAGGGGTCTAAGCCTCATGGTGGTGCATTACGTGCCCCGTGGCATAGGCTATGCACCAAGGCAGGGAAATGGATTTTCGGGGACAGAGTTATGTCAGATGGATTGATTGTTTTACTCAGCGCCGCCTTTGTGAATAACGTGGTGTTGGCTAAGTTTCTTGGGTTATGCCCGTTTATGGGAGTCTCTAGCAAGATCAGTAGCGCTGTAGGGATGGGAGTTGCGACCACTTTTGTTTTAACCCTAGCGACCCTCTCTACTTGGATGATTGAGTTTGCTATTTTGCGTCCATTAGGGTTGGAATTCATGCGGATTATTGCGTTTATCTTAGTGATTGCCGCGGTGGTGCAATTTACTGAGCTCTACGTGAAAAAAGCCTTTCCCGCCTTGTATCAAGCCCTTGGGGTCTATTTACCGCTGATTACCACCAACTGTGCGGTGTTTGGTGTCGCCTTGCTTGCGGTGCAAGACAATCTTAGCTTTATCGACACCTTGATGTTCAGTGTGGGCTCTGCCACGGGCTTTCTGATTGTGATTACTCTGTTTGCTGGGCTACGAAGCCAGTTAGCGCTCAGTGATATTCCCGCAGCATTTAAAGGTTCGCCGATTGCTTTTATTACCGCTGGTTTTCTTTCTATGGCCTTTATGGGCTTCTCAGGAATGGCGTAGGAGTTGGCTATGTTGATGTCTGCATTAGTGTTTTTCGTGATTTTGGGCGCTGCCCTTGGGGCGCTGCTAGGGATGGCGGCGACCTTCTTCAAAGTCGAAAGTAACCCGTTAGTGGACCAAATCGAAGGCTTACTGCCTGGCGGTCAATGTGGTCAGTGTGGCGAAGCGGGGTGTCGGCAAGCGGCAGAAAAAATCGTGAGTGGTGAACTGCATCCCGATTGCTGCCCTCCTGGGGGCTCAGTGCTTGCTGCCACCATGGCTGACATTTTGGGCGTGGCCATTGAAATCAGTGATGAGCAAAAAGAGCTGGTGGCCGTGATTGAAGAGGCACAGTGTTCAGGCTGTCACCGCTGCGTAAAAGCGTGTCCGTTTGATGCGATTGTAGGTGCGCCGAAGCAGTTGCACACCGTAATTAAAGATGTGTGCACGGGGTGTCAGTTGTGCAGCCAAAGTTGTCCGCAACATTGCCTTACCATGCAAGAGCTGATTCCCGATGCCAAACATTGGTATTGGCCTAAACCCACATCGAGCGTAGCGGCCTAGGAGAGCGATATGTTTAAGCTGTTTTCACATGGATTTTCGGGTGGGGTGCATCCAAAAACCTTTAAGTCGTTAACCACGGATAAACCGATTGATCACGACTTTTGGCCTAGCCATGTTTACTTACCACTGCAAGAGCGCGATGGGGCGGTGTTGATGCCTTTAGTCGAAGTAGGGGATAGAGTGTTTCGCGGTCAGTTGATCGCCAAAGGGCGCAGCGATCGTGTGTCACCGATTCATTCGCCAGTCAACGGCATTGTGATTAATATTGCGCCGCACATCACCGCGCATCCCGCTAAAATCATCGCCGATACCATAGTAATTCGTGCCAACGAAGACCGTAACTGGGGAACGCCTGCGCCACTGGGAGCGTTTCACCAGTTAGAGCCAGAGGTGATTATTGAACGTATTCAAGCCGCTGGCATTGTTGGCCTTGGCGGCGCTGGGTTTCCTACTGCGCAGAAACTCAAATCAGCACTGATGGCAAAAGTAGAAACACTGATCATCAATGGTGGTGAGTGCGAACCTTACCTAACCAGCGATGATGTCACCATGCAGACCCATGCTGCTGAAGTGGTTGGGGGCATTAAGTTAATGCAGCAGGCATGTGGTGCAAAAAATGTGATTGTAGGGATTGAAGATAATAAACCTCAAGCGTATGCCGAAATGCTTGATGCTGCGAGTGAAGAGCCGAGCATTGAGATTCGCCGTGTGCCAAGCATCTATCCGATGGGCTCTGCCAAGCAGCTTATTAAGACGTTAATTGGTAAGGAAGTACCACTGGGCGGGCGTTCATCGCACATTGGCGTGGTGGTCAATAACATCGCAACGGCACGTTCTGTTTACCATGCAGTGCGTTTTCAACGTCCATTGGTAAGCCGCATTGTAACGGTTTCGGGGATGGGCATTGGCGAGCCACGCAATGTTGAAGTGCCACTGGGAACCAGGGTGCAAGATTTGCTCAATTACTGTGGCGGTGTCAGTGAAAGTGCCGAACGTCTCATACTTGGCGGCCCAATGATGGGGCAGATTGTCTCTTCGTTAGAAGTACCACTCGACAAAATGGTGGGTGGCTTACTGGCTCTCACGGAAGAAGAGATCATCAGTGAATATCAACACCAGCAGTGCATTCGTTGCGGACAATGTGTGCGGGCGTGCCCGATGAGTTTGATGCCATTTCAAATGGCGGCGTATACCAAAGTCTCTGATTTTAAGAGGGCAGAAGAGCTTGGTGTGCGTAACTGCCTCTCTTGTGGCGCGTGCAGTTATGTGTGTCCTTCTTCGATTCCGTTGGTGCAGTATTTTATGCACGCTAAAGGGGTGATCAGTTCTAACTGGCAAAAAGAGCGCAAATCGCAACAAGCGAAACGCTTAACCGAAGCCAAACGTCATCGTATGGAAGAAGAAGCGTTAGCCAAACTGGCCGAAAAACAAGCCAAACGCCCAGCGCGAGTGGCTGCCAATGTCACCAGTGCGAATCCAACCAATACGCATGTGACAAGCACTGATGCTACGGGGGCAAGCGGCAAACCGGCGCGTCCAAGTCGGCCGGGAAGACCAGCGCGCCCAAGCGTTGCTGCACAGGCAACTGTCGACCCCACGCTTCAATCGGTGACCACTCAAGTTAGCGATCAAGCACAAGCTAGCAAACAAGCAGGGGTAACAAGGCCAGTGCGACCCGTTCGCCCTCAACGCCCGGCTCGTCCTCAACAGATAGCTCGGCCTAGTCACGCTGTAGCATCCACTGAGAGTGAGGTGTTGCCAGAAGCAGCCGTTGCGTTAAGTGATACGTCGCCAGTTGAGGCAACCACCAGACCGACTCGACCAGCGCGTCCGCCAAGGCCGGCTCGTCCAGCCCGAGCACAAGTGGAACAAAAGGAAACCACCCTCTCTGAGGAGAATCAAGGATGATTAAATACGATGTAGTCTTGGGGCCATTTGCGCATAACGCCAATTCCAGCGTCCGCATTATGTACACAGTATTACTGACGCTGCTGCCCGCAGCGCTGTTTGGGGTGTATCAATTTGGTTTGAACAGTTTGTATGTGCTGTTGGTCAGTGCGCTCGCTGCGGTACTCAGCGAATGGGCCTGCCTGCGTTTAATGAAAAAATCGGCAATCGCCTGCATGGATGGCTCAGCGCTGTTAACCGGTATCCTCTTGGCGATGAGTCTACCCCCCAGCTTTCCCCTCGGGCTGACAGTGATTGGCGCGGTGTTTGCGGTGGTGTTGGGTAAGCAAATTTACGGTGGCTTGGGACAAAACTTATTTAACCCAGCGATGTTAGCGCGGGTGATGTTACTTATCTGTTTTCCTGTCGAGATGACGCAATGGGCCGACCCAACGCCGATTCAATTTACCTCAGGCTTGGTCGCGGTGCCTGCCAACTGGCTCCATTTTGATGGCGTGACTTCGGCGACCGCACTCAGTACCGAACGCAAATTACCGATTGAGCTTTGGAACACGTTCTTTGGCCAACAAGGGGGCAGTTTAGGGGAAACCAGTGCGTTATTCATTCTGCTAGGTGGATTGTATCTGCTCTATCGGCGCATTATTCACTGGGCCATCCCCCTTTCATTTTTCCTAGGGTTAGGAGTCCCAGCACTGATAGCCCACACCATCGACTCGGTTCGTTATCTGCCTTTCTGGACCGAATGGTTTAGTGGCGGTGCGATGTTAGGGGCTTTTTATATCGCAACCGACTTGGTCACTTCACCGACAAGTGTTCGCGGCCAGTTGGTTTACGGCGCAGGCTGTGGGCTTTTGGTGTGGCTGATTCGTACCTATGGCAGTTATCCAGAAGGTGTGGCATTTGCCGTGCTGATGATGAATGCCGCCAGTCCTTTGATTGACCACTATATGCGCCCTGCAGTGTATGGCAGTCGCGGTTTGAAGGAGAAACGATCATGATGGCGCAGTTGGAAGTGTGGAAAGACAAAGTGGGATATCAAAGCGGGTTACTTGCTGCCACATGCGCTCTGGCCGCGGTGCTTTTGGTTGGAACGCAAATTGTCACTCAACCTGTGATTGATCAGCGTATCAGTGAAGACCAAGACGCATTATTGAAGCAGGTGCTGGGCAGCGTGCAATACGCCAACAACGTCTTTGCCGATGGTCATAGCGTTGAGTATCAAAATCAGACGTATCAACTCTTTCCAGTAAAAGACGCCGCAGGCAAGGTGATCGATTGGGTGGTGCAGGGCAGTGAAGATGGTTACAGCGGCCCTATCCATTATCTGATGGGAGTGAACCTGAACGGTGAAATTATCGGCGTGCGCATTGTCAGCCATACCGAAACTCCAGGGCTGGGCGACAAAATTGAACTGGCAAAAAGCCCATGGGTATTGAGCTTTGAAAAGCATTCCCTTGCCAATACGCCCAAATGGGGCGTGAAAAAAGATGGCGGTACGTTTGATCAATTCAGTGGCGCAACCATCACACCGCGCGCGGTGGTAAAAGGGATTCACTTAGCCTTATTGGCGCTGCAGCAAGATCAAGTTGCAGCAAAACCAGAGCAGGAGGCCAACCATGAGTGAGCCAAGCTATTCATCAATAATGAAAAATGGGCTGTGGGATAACAACATCGTACTCAAGCAGTCGCTGGCACTTTGTCCCTTATTGGCGGTGACCAGCAGCGCCACTAACGGCCTTGGCCTTGGGCTTGCCACTATGGTGGTGATGATTGCGTCCAACGTGATTAACTCACTGGCGAAAGGGATCATCAGTAAAGCGGTGCGTATTCCGGTCAACGTCATTATTATTGCGACGCTCGTTACCCTGACCGATGCGCTGCTCAATGCTTACTTACATGAACTGCACAAGGTGCTCGGGCTATTTATTCCCTTGATCGTCACCAACTGTGCGATTTTGGGGCGTGTTGAATCCTTCGCGAGCCGCTCCAATGTGCTTCCTTCGGTGGCTGACGGTCTGTTTATGGGGATTGGCTTTACTTGGGTGCTCACGGTGCTAGGTGGTGTGCGGGAAATTATTGGCAGCGGCACGCTCTTTACTAATGCCAGCTTACTGCTTGGTCCGCATTTCTCATTTCTAGAGACCACAGTGATTCCAGATTATCGCGGCTTGCTCCTCATCATCTTGCCTCCTGGTGGCTTTTTGATGTTGGGATTAGGTTTGGCGTTTAAACAAAAAATGGAAGCAGTCAGACGCGCCAGTCTTGCTCGTCAAGCAGGCTTGGCGAAAGGAGAAGCATAATGAAAGTATCGGTCGTGTATGCCTTACCTAATGAGCAGGTGTGGCTGCCAGTGGAAGTGGATGATGAAGCGACGGTGCTCAGTGCTATTCATCGCTCCAATATTTTGGAGGTGTTTCCCACTATCAATTTGCAGCAACAAAAAGTAGGCGTGTTTGGCAAAGTCTCTGGACTGGATGCGGCGCTCAAAGAGGGCGATCGCGTTGAAATTTATCGTCCTTTAATTTGGCATCCAGAAGATGACGATGATGAAGACGATGACGAGTAATGTCGTGAAACGAACAATTTGTTCGTTTTGAACATGAGCTAAGTTTAAAAAACTCATATTTTACATGTGGTTATAAATTGGTACGGCACTTGCTCCGAATAAGGATAACCTTCATCAAATGCACTGTTGGTGCAAAGTGCTAGTCGTTTTATGTAAGCAACGGACAAACTTCAAAGGAGTGAACCTATGGCGCAAGTAGGCATTTTTTTCGGGACTGATACAGGCAGTACTCGCAAAATCGCAAAACAAATTCAAAAAGAGCTTGGCGACTTGGCTGATAAGCCGAAAAACATCAACCGTACAACAGTCGATGAGATCTTAGCGTATGACTTTTTGATCTTTGGTACACCCACGCTCGGCGAGGGCAAACTGCCGGGAAAAGCGTGCGATTGTGAAGAAGAGAGTTGGGATGAGTTTGTACCTAATTTCAATGAGATGGATTTGTCAGGCAAGACAGTAGCACTGTTTGGTTTGGGCGACCAAGTTGGTTATGCCAATGAGTTCGTCGATGGATTAGGCGAACTGTACGATTATGTCGCCAATACTGGCGCAGCCGTGGTCGGTTTTTGGCCCTTAGAGGGGTATGACTTTGTCTCTTCTAATGCGGTCGATGGCGATGAATTTGTGGGTTTGGTGATTGATAAAGATAACCAAGCGTCATTAACCGACCAACGCGTGAGTGGCTGGGTGGAACAAATCAAAGCCGAAATGGGGCTATAAAGTGAATCCAATAAGCGGGCTCTTTCAATGGGCTTTTTGCACCGAATGAAGAGCTCACTTATAGGTGAAAGTAGAGCAATGTTAATAAGTTAAAATGCAAAACAGGTAATATCAGTTGCCACCCATGACGGGGACTTGCTGCCTTGGGTGGCCTTTTTCTATCTCACTACTTATCTCACTTTCTATCTTACATTGAGACTTGATCTAGTGGTTAATCTGCTATGTTCACCGCTGGTTTATGTGCTCGAAAACGCAGGCGAACGTAATCAGCAACCCAGCCCTCTTTTTCACTGTATAGCGCCTTTTTTACGCGCTCTTCTACCTGAACCAAAAACTGCTGTTTTTGCTCTGCATTTAGTTTAGCCGTCGCATGCTCAGCAAAGATCCGCAGCCACTCATTAAGACCAGAGGTTAGCGGTGTTGGGCGATCAATCAACTCAATTTGCTCGACCACAAAACCGTGCAGCTCTAGCAGTGCGCGGTATTCGGTATCACTAGGAAAGAACCAAGGGGATGTGTACTCACCCCAACTTGGGTTTTCGGCAAAAACAGAACCAATCGCATCGGTAATGCAGCGAATATTGCCAAAGCCACCCATTTCCGCGACAAAGCGCCCGCCATTGCGCAAAGCACGATAGACGCCATCTAACACGGGGTGATAGTTGGTCATCCAATGCAGCGCTGCATTACTAAATACCGCATCAAATTGTGCTTCGAATTGTAGAGCATCACCGCTCACGCATTGCGCATTGACTCCTTTGGCTTGTGCCGCTGCGACCATATCGGCACTGGAATCGACCCCTGTCACTTGGCAATCCAACGCCATGAGCTTTTGTGCCAATGAACCTTCACCACAACCGAGATCCAAAATCGCTTCGCCTGCTTGTGGATCGAGTAACGTCACCACCGGCAATCCCAGTTCAGAAACGAACGCAGCATTTTGGGCGTAACGGGCAGAGTTCCATTGTTGGCTCATGATGATCTCCTTCTAACAACGAGCACAGGGAGTATGCCGAAAGTGGCATATTGATTAACCTTTGTTCTGTTGTAACACACAAATCGCTCAAAGGGGAAACGCATTGTTATCAATATCAATCAATTAACGGTTCTATCGGTAAGTTAAAGCCTATTCAGAGAGCGATCCATGAGTGGTAAGCCGAGAAAAATGCACAGTGATTTTACCTGTATCAAATTCCATAGATTTAATCCTTATTATCTAACGAGTTAGAGTGGTAATGACGTTAGACCTTTGGTATAACGCATATGCAACCAATTAATGTAAATGTGTGTAAAAGTATGTAAGTAAAAGACAGGGGAGTAACGAAATTTTAAATGCTGTGTAGCGCTCGTTGCGGTACGTAAGTTATAGCTGTTGGCAACCGCTTATCTTGGAGTTAGGTGAAGGGAGGAATTTTGAGAGCATTTATATCGACGACTAAAATAAGGCATTGGAGATTTCAAATTGAATACTTTTAAGAATGTATTGACGTGTATAGGTGGATTATGTGTTCTGTTGGCGCTTGGTCTGTGTGTGTTATTTTTCAGCCAAAGTGGTAAGCCTTTGGGTGAAAATAATGATACCCTTCGTAATGATCAGGAATTTCGAGGATTGGTAATTAATAAATTTAGTCACCTAGATTATAATATAATTCAACCACTTCTCAGTGAAGATTATTTCTCTAAGTATGATCAGGGCAATATTAAAGTTGCATTGAAAAATGCTCTTGTCGAACTTGGATGGATTAAAAATATAGACAAATTAATTAGATACAATGTTTTTACAGATAGTTCTGATGGTAGTGTAAGTGCTTATGTTGTATATAGTTTAAACTTTGCTAGAGGAAAAGGAACGATCGAGCTTGAATTAGAAAAGACAAATGGCAAATGGCTTATTCGTGATTTTCAAATCGCAAAGACCTTTATAGAATAGACTATTTCCTCTCATAAATAGCCTTTCACTATATCAGGTGCGCCCAAGCCCTTACTGAAATCGGTGTACAGTGAAAGAAAGAGTTAACCTTCATACTTTTAATAAGGTACTGGCATATTCTGGATTATTTTAGTGGTCAGTGGTCACTATTCCAAACTGATAAGGTTTGACGAACTATTGATTCTAATTCTTCACGATTAGCACCATCTCTGGCTTGAAGAGAGATCCCCCCGAGAACTGCCAAATAAAAACGTGCACGTCCAGTCGCGCTCTTTGCAGACAGTTCTCCTTCAGCTACCGCTTTTTCTAAGCGTCTATCTAAGCGTTGTAACGTTTTTTCTCTTGCTTCACTGACTATTTTTCCGAGAATTGCATTTCCCTCATTACCAACAGTAGACAGGCCAAGCATGCATCCAGCTGGATGATTTTCTTCGTTTGCTAATACAAATTGTTTTATTGAATTCATGAGATAGCTCTCAAAGGCTTCTCGTGCAGTTAAAGCAGCATCAAAATCAGCCCACAGCTTACTCGTGTAGATTTGCTGATAGTAAGTTAATGCTTCAGCATAAAGGTCTTCTTTTGAACCAAAAGCAGCGTAAAGGCTTGGAGATGAAATACCCATAGACGAAGTCAAGTCACTCACCGATGTTGCGGAGAATCCTTTGCGCCAAAATAAGAGCATGGCTTGCATGAGCGCGCTTTCACGATCAAACTGACGAGGCCTACCTCTTTGGGGTGACTGAGTCGTACTATGGGTATTCTTCATAATTATCTCTTTATTGTGAAAACGTATCGTAACATAATTGATGTTGAACAAACGAATCTGTTGCAAAATCATCACGTTTTAGCTGAATAGCCTATTACACTTCAAAAGGACGTATTAGGCGTTCGCACCACCATCCACTACAATCCCCGTTCCGGTAATATTGCTCGCTTGAGGACTTGCTAGGAATGCAACGGCGTTTGCTACATCATCAGGCTTTCCAAAACGTCCAAGTGATGTCATTGCTTTTTGGAGTTCAGCAAAAT